>JAAYEH010000301.1 GCA_012728855.1 Rhodopirellula sp.
CAGAACCTCCATAAGGTCGTGGCAATTCTGACCATATTCGCCCGCAGCCTTTCCAATGCCCCTCAATCACACTCGCGGCCCCGCTGGCGATCCGTCCCTGCTTCGCGCAGAATAATAGACAGATACAGCCCACGTCGAGCACGTCCCATTGGGAGGCGGGCTTGTCGAGAAACGGGGCGACCGTGTCGAGGATCTGGCCGGCGAAGTCTCCTCCGCGCGGACCACGCCCGGGCAACATCTCTCGCGGACCGCGGTCGTACGAGGGCCGATGGTTGGTGTATTCGCTGGCCATCCAACGTTCCCCGGGATCTGTCACGACGACTGGGAAGTACGCTGTCAGCGACCGGCGCCCCGGGCGTGCTTTCCTCGGGTTTACCGATGTCGCGATTGGAGCAGGCCCCGTTTTTGGACCATACCGCTTGCTCCTACTCGGTTTCCAATTCCACGAGCGTTCGGGTCAGAGTCTCGGGATCGCCCACCCCCCACCAACAAGACTTCCTGATTGGGCGCTGCCGCTAGAACGGAAATACATCGATGAAGAGAAGGCTCGGAGTTTCTTCATGCTTAGCAGCCCTTGGTCTTGCAGCCATGCGTTGTTCCGTCCCCGGCCGCTCGCTGGCAATGGTTCTCGCGCGGATCTCTGTGGCCTTTTCCGACACGGATTCCGTCAGTTCCAGGATCTGCACTTCCGGCCCGGCGAAGAACACGTCGTACAGGGCCAGCAACCCGGCGTCGCCATCGCGCAACGGCCTCACCCGGCACTCCAGTCGCGTTAGCCGCGATGTCAGCAGAAACCGGCCTGTCCCTCGTAGTGGTAACAGCCGCGCTTCGATCGACTTCCGTGCGGCGGCATCGCCTTCCAGGAGACGAATAAATACGTTGGCGTCTGCGTAAATCACGGCGCGCCCCAGGCATCGCGTTCTTCGCGCAGTTGGTTCGCGATGACCTCGGCCGTCCGATCTGCATGATTGAGTCGACTCTGCTCTCCGGTTAGAATGGTGGGCGTAGCTACCTTTTTGCCACCGGAGGACTCCCGCCGTGCCAGACCACCGAAGCGCACTCTCCCGCCGCCGATTTCTTTCCCTTTCACTCTCTGCCACGGCGGCGGCCGGTTTATGGCCGCGTCTTTCCCTCGCCGCGGAAGACCGGCAAGGCCTGCCTCCCGTTCGGCAGATCACCCGCGGACCTAAGCATCACTGGTTCGCCTACTACGACAAGCTCGAGTTCGACCCGACCTGCCGCTACGTGCTCGGTATGGAAGTCGATTTCGAACACCGCTCGCCGACGCCCGACGACGTGATCAAGGTCGGCATGGTCGATTTGGCTGAGGGAGACAATTGGATCGAACTGGGCCAGTCCCGCGCCTGGTGCTGGCAGCAGGGGTGTATGCTCCAGTGGCGGCCGGGGTCCGGCAGCGAAGTGCTCTGGAATGACCGGCAGGGCGACCGGTTCGTCTGCCACATTCTCGACGTCTTCACTCGCCAAAAAAGAACGATACCACACCCCGTTTACACCGTCAGCCCCGATGGCCGCTGGGCGGTATCTCCCGACTTTCGCCGCGTCAACGAAATGCGGCCGGGTTACGGCTACGTCGGGCTGCCGGACCCGAATCGCGATGTTCTCGCTCCGGCGGATTCGGGAATCTTCCGAATCGATCTGGATACCGGCGAAGAGCAACTGGTCGTTTCCCTGGCGGATATCGCCCGGTTGCCCTACGAGCGAGAGAACCTTGCCAAGGCGAAGCATTACTTCAACCACCTGCTGACCAGTCCCGACGGCACACGATTTGAATTTCTCCACCGCTGGGGATTTCCCGAGTGGAAAGGAGGAACTCGCATGCTCACCGCGGGGAAAGACGGGTCGGACATCCGCGTCGTGGATCCGTCAGGCCGCACGTCGCATTTCATCTGGCGCGATCCGCATCACATTTTGGCCTGGTCGTGGCACGAGTCGCACCAATCGGGATTCTACCTCTTCGAAGACAAGACCGGCGGCGCGGTCGAAATCGTCGGCAAAGACTCCATGCCGCAGAACGGCCATTGCACCTACCTGCCGGGCAACGCCTGGATCCTCAACGACACCTACCCGGACAAGAACCGCAACCAGAACGTCTATCTCTACCACGTTGCCAACCGGCGGCGCGTGCCGCTGGGGAGTTTCCACTTGCCGCAAGAGTATCGCGGAGAGTGGCGCTGCGATTCCCACCCGCGATACAGTCCCGACGGGCGGAGCGTGGTGATCGACTCACCTCACACGGGCGAAGGCCGACAGTTGCATCTCATCGATATCAGCGGGATTGTGGGATAAGGCAACTTTACGTGCCCTACGGCGTCGTCTGCAGGAAGCTGGAGATCTTCGCGTAGAGGGGCAGATGGCGGTAGTAGACTTCGAGCATGTAAATGTGCAGACAAGTCACATAAAGCCGGCCGCCGTTGGCTTCGTACCGATCGCGAGTCGGTTTGAGCGGATCCCAACTGCCGGCTTCTTTTCCTCGCTTGATCTGCTGCTCGGGGAGCGCTTGCCGCATCACTTCGTTCCATCGTTTCCAGTAGTCGCCTTCCATGTGGTGGGCGGCTTGTGTGGCGTAGTACCAGTAGTAGGCGTCGCGATCTTTGTTGAAGTCGATCAGGTTTTCCGGACTGGTGATCCACCGCATGCCTTCGATGAGCCGCGGATCGCTTTGTTTCCAGCCCAAGTATTGCCGGCAGAGCAGCCCTTCCGCCGTCATGCTCAGCCGGGCCTCTTCGCCGCGGCGATAGGGATACTGACTGCCGCCCTCCAGGGCGACTTTATCGAGGAATCGCTCGACCCGCCTGAAGTTCTCATCGGGCACTTCCAGGCCGGCCATCCTCGCGCTCTGCATCGCCATGAGAATCCAGCCGGTGACCGACACATCGCTGTCCGACTGGGGAATATAGCGCCAGCCCCCTTCGCTGCTCTGCGAGTTGAGAATGTACTCGATCGCCCTTTGGGCCGGTTCCCTGAGTGCCTGATCCGCCGTCATGCCGTACAATTCGCAAAGGGCAATCGTGCATTGTCCCTGGGTATAGAAGCGACTGTGGTACAAACCTCTCTGGAAGAAACAACCGTCCGCGCCCTGTTGCTTGAGCAACCACTGCCAGCCGTCCGCGACGACTCTCTGAAACTCGCCAAAGCGGTGCGTGTTGCCGGCGCCCTGGAAAGCGAGAAGGGCCATCGCCGTGGCGGCGGCCTCATTCTCCTGTCCCTCGGCGGCGCCCGATGTATAGGGGCGGAGCAGGCTCCACGAACCGCCGGGACGTTGATTTTTCGCCAGCCACTCCAGGCCGCGATGGACGGCGGCTTCGGTGGTGGCCGTGCCGCCGTAAGCGGCCAGCAGCGCCCGCTTCATCCCCGCTTCACGGCCTTGCAGCGCCAGGCCGACCTGGGGCGGGGCGACGTCGCTGGCGGACGACGTGCCTCGGGGGACAATCTCCACCTTCGGCGGCGCTGCATAGGGGTTGTCGACCAGGGGAAGGTTGTCCGGCGTAAGCACCGGCTCCTCGACTTTTTCATCATCGTTGCCCGCCAGGAAACTATCGAACTCCAACTGGTCGCCGAGGTTCTCGGCGTAAACCGCGCTCAATTCGACGCGGTCCGCTTCGGAGTTGGCGATAAAGATCAAACCGAGCACGATCATCAGGACTGCGTGAAATATCGCACTGATCAGCCAAGGGGGGGCGTTTCTCCGCGCCAAGGCAGTCAGTTCAATCTCTTGCTGCTTGTCCTCCTCGGCTCGAACTTTCAAAGTCCGCTCGCCCCCGCCCGCTACCGGAATAGGTCGAGCAACCGGCACGCGGCCGGCCAATATCGAAGCAGACGCCTCGCGATGGGATCCCACCTCGGGGCCACGCGCCGGAACCTGCCTTTCCCTCGGAACGGCCTGTGCCGATACACTAGCTTTGGGAGTGTTTGGGCGTTCCAGTGGATTGGGTTGCAGCAGCGCCGGCGGTAAATCGGGCTCGCGCGGCGGCGGACTCCCATGCTGCTGGTATTCTGCACTCCCCATCAACTGTCTCCTGCCGGCCAAGTCGCCACCCCAAAAGACGGGCGGATGCTCCTCCCAATGAACACAGTTTGTGCGAATGCACCTAGAGAATTCTAGGCCGGTATCTTTCAGTCTACCAGTTCAGTGGGGGAGCGGCAATGAAATCGGTGTTGTCCGCGGCCGGGTAAGCGGCACAACGAAATCCCGTCTTCCCTCTCGACGGCCGCGGAAACAATGGTACAATCGAGGCAGTGACCGAACGGCATACCGTTGTTCGTCTTATGGGACGCGGGGTGGAGCAGTCCGGTAGCTCGCGAGGCTCATAACCTCGAGGTCGCAGGTTCGAATCCTGTCCCCGCCACTTGGTGGATATGCGGAGAGCCGCAGCATCCCCAGCCATTAGGCACAAGCCCTTGTACTGCAAGGGCTTGTTTCGTTTCTTGCGACTCCGTGCAATTGGTCGCGTGCGTCTGCTCCACTGGGTGCGTCCGGGCCGATAAAAAAACGAGACGCCGACCGCGAGGGCCGGCGTCTCGTCTGTCGTTTGGAACGAGGCGGTTGGTCGTCTACAGCTTGGCCATCTTCTCAATCAGGTCGACGCTGCGGCAGCTATAGCCCCATTCGTTGTCGTACCAGCTCAGGATCTTGACCATGTTGTCGCCGACGACCTTGGTCCAGGGACCGACGAAGACCGAGCTGTGGTCGTCGTGGATGATGTCGGTGGAGACAATCGGATCCTCGGTGTACTTGAGGATGCCTTTCATCGGACCTTCGGCGGCCTCCTTCATGGCGGCATTTACTGCATCGGCGGTAACCGGCTTGGAGGTCTCGACCACAAGATCAACCACACTGCCGGTGGGCGTCGGCACACGCAGCGAGATGCCGGTCAGCTTGCCTTTCAACTCCGGCAGCACCAGACCGACAGCCTCGGCGGCGCCGGTTGTGGTGGGGATGATGTTCAAGGCCGCCGCGCGGGCACGGTACAGATCCTTGTGCGGGAAGTCCTGGACCACCTGGTCGTTCGTGTAGGAGTGGACCGTGGTCATCAGGCCTTTGACGATGCCGAACTTCTCGTAAAGCACCTTGGCTACCGGGGCGAGGCAATTGGTGGTGCAACTCGCGTTGGAAACGCACTTGTGATCACCCGTGAGCTTGTCGTCGTTGACACCCAATACGCAGGTGAGATCTTCCCCCTTGGATGGGGCGCTAATCACCACTTTCTTCGCGCCAGCCTTGATATGGCTGTCGAAGCCGGCCTTCTCGGCGGTGGCGCGGGCACGGAAGACGCCGGTGCTCTCCAAGACGAAATCCGCCTTGAGTTCGCCCCAGGGCAACTGGGCCGGATCCTTGATCGCCGTTGCTCGGATCTTCTTGCCGTCGACCGTAAGATATTCGTCGTCGTATTCCACGGTGCCGGGGTAGCGGCCGTGGATGCTGTCGTACTTCAGCAGCGTGGCCAATGTCTTGTTGTCGGTGAGATCGTTGATGCCCACCACCTCGAAAACGCCCTTCTTCTCCATCATGCGACGGAAGACCAGCCGACCGATGCGGCCGAACCCGTTGACACCAACACGAATTGCCACGGTAACTCTCCTTTGAAAAAACCGGACCTCCCTCCACAAGCGGAGGGGATGCTCAATGGCCGTGATGCCGACTACTCGGCGTTCTGGTCAATAGTAGAATCGGGCATTATACTGGTCCGTTTCCCTCTGAGCAACCACCGCAGCCGCGCTTGCGCGACATTCCCTGGCGTAGGAGTCGCCGCCATGACGGATTCGCTGGAATCACCGCTCACTGCCCTGCAGCAAGCCATCGAGGAGGGCAGGGCGAAGATCGGCGTGATTGGTTTGGGATACGTCGGTTTGCCGCTGATCCGGGCTTTCGTGCAAGCGGGCTTCGATACGCTGGGCTTCGATGTTGACCCGGCCAAGGTCGAGCGTCTGCGTGCGGGCGAGAGCTACATTGGCCACATCCCGTCGGAGTGGATCGCCCAATGTGTCGGCCGGGGGAAGTTTTCGCCGACAACGGACATGCGCCGATTGGCCGAAGCCGACGCCTTGCTGATCTGCGTACCGACGCCCTTAAGCGACAGCCGCGATCCGGACCTGCAATATATCGAAGCGACAACGCGGCAGATCGCCGCGGTGCTCCGCCCCGGACAACTCATCGTCCTGGAGAGCACCACCTATCCGGGCACCACCCGCGACGTGATGCTTCCGATTCTCGCGGCCGGCGGGCTGGAGGTCGGCGAAGACTTCTTCTTGGCGTTCAGCCCGGAGCGGGAAGACCCGGGCAATCCGGACTATTCCGCCGACCGAATCCCGAAGGTGGTCGGTGGAATCGAGCCGAACAGCCTGCGGTTGGCCGATCAGCTCTACCGGCGGGCGGTGGCCGCCGTCGTGCCTGTCTCGAGCTGCGAGGTGGCTGAAGCGTGTAAGATCCTGGAGAACACGTACCGATCGATCAACATCGCCATGGTCAACGAGTTGAAGATGCTCTTCGACCGCTTGGGGATCGACGTCTGGGAGGTGATCGAGGCGGCGAAGTCCAAACCGTTCGGATTCCAGGCATTTTATCCCGGCCCCGGGCTGGGCGGCCACTGCATCCCGATCGACCCGTTTTATTTGAGTTGGATCGCTCGGAAGCATGGAATGCCGACTCGTTTCATCGAGTTGGCCGGCGAGATCAACACCAGCATGCCCCAGTATGTGGTGCGCAAGGTGATCGATGCGTTGAACGATTCCGCCCGACCGCTCCGCGGCAGCAAGGTCTGCCTTCTGGGCGTGGCTTATAAAAAAAATGTGGATGATCCGCGGGAAAGCCCATCTTTTGTCTTGATGGAACTGTTGCGCGCCGGCGGCGCCGTCTTGAGCTACAACGATCCACACGTGCCGAAGCTGCCCCGCATGCGCCACCACGATGTTCCGGAATTGTCGAGCGTTGTGCTGTCGGCAGAGTTTCTTGCTTCGCAGGACTGCGTGCTGATCGCCACGGATCATTCGGCTTACGATTACGACTTCATCGTTCGCCACGCCCGCATCGTGGTCGACACGCGGGATGCGACGAGGAAGGTAACGGAGGGGAGAGAGCGGATTTACAAGGCGTGATTGCTGCGGCCTCGGCCGGCTCGTTCCAAACAACAAACGAGACGCCGGCCCTCGCGGTCGGGGGCTCGTTTTTTTCATCGGCCCCGGACCCGCCGGCGAAACTCGCGCGGAGTCAGGCCGGTGGAGAGCTTGAAGGCGTGCGCGAAGTATTCGCGGGAACCGAATCCCGCCGCGGCCGCGATCTGGGGGACAGGCAGGTCGGTGTCGGCCAGCAATTGTTTGGTGCGCTCCAGACGGACGCGGCGGATCTCCTCCGCCGGACTGCGGCCTAGCGTTTCCTGAAATCGACGTTCCAGCCAACTCCGCGAGACGGGCACCTCGCGGAGCACGTCGCTCACCTGGATTGGGGTCGCCGCCCCGGCGCGGATGAAGGCGATTGCCCGTGCCAGATCCGGATCGGTGATTGCCAGGGTGTCGGTGGATTGCCGCACCACGACACGGGTCGGCTCAATCAGTATCGGCTCTTTCGGGCAGGGCTCGCCATGCAATAACCGGCCGAGCAGGGCGGCCGCTTCGTAACCGATCCGCTCCGACGTCAGCGCAACGCCCGACAGCGGCGGATTGCAGGTCTCGCACAGCAGCGCGTCCTCGTCACCGCCCATCACGGCCACCTGCTCCGGCACCGCGAGGCCCAACGCTCGGCAGGCATAAAGCACCTCGCGGCCGCGATCGCTGGTCCACGTCAACACAGCGACCGGTTTGGGCAACCCTTGGAGCCAGCGCCGCAGGTCGTCCTGCTGCCGCCGCCAGGTGGCGCTGGGGCCTTTTCCCCGAAGCGCCGGAAACAAGTCGCAACTCAGACCGGCCTCGGCCAGGTGTTCCACGAAGCTGTGGTAGTGAATCTCCACATAGGAAAGCCCTAACGGCGCAAAATAGCCGAAATGTCGAAAACCCTGATCCAGCAGGTGCCCTGCCGCCAGCCGTGCCGCCACGCGTAAATCGGCCGTGACGGTCGGGAAATCGACGCCCGGGATGCGGGCCGCCGACACATTGACCACGGTGCCCGGCGCCGCGGCCAGATAACGGGCCATCGCGCGGTCGGCGACACGGGCGATGATCCCTTCGCCGCGCCAGCCGGGCGGCAGCCGCCCTGGAGCATGCTGACAACGCTGCTCGAGCCAGATGTCCCATCCTCCTTGCTCCTGCGCATAACGGCCGATGCCGCGAATCATCCGGCGTCCCCAGTCGGTCGCGGTGTCTACGAGCAAGGCGATTTGTGGGGATTTTCGTGGAGACATCAGATCCGCGGGGGCAACGAGGTATTCTTACATTATTTCCACATTCGCCATCGACCGCCAGCCGAACAGTTTCTGGAACTATGATCGGAGTGACTGCGGCGGCCAGCGCCTTTCTCTACTATGGACGTGGTGAGGTCCGGCCGGCGCTGACTGCCGCCACCGTGCTCGGCGCGCTTTTCGTCTCCGCCTTGGGCGCGGCCCTGAGCCACCGCATCCATGGCCGACACGTGCAGAAGCTCTTTGCGGTACTGCTCCTGACCGTCGCCGGGCAGATCCTCTACCGCGCATGGAGCGGGGGTTGAAACGTGTCCGGAGCCCCTCAACGCTTGCGGCATTGGGTCCACCGCACGCTGGTTGCCGGCGTGGTCTTGAGCGGAACGCTCTTGCTCGTCGGGCTGGTTCTCGTGTTCCTTCGGCATCAACCGCGACCCGAAGGGCCTCCTCCGGGGCAGGGGAAACTCCTCGTCGCCGCCCTGGCGGGCGACGGACTGGCGATGCTCGACCTTGCGCCACTGCTGCTCGTGGTGACACCGATGTTCCGGGTCGCCGTATTGGCGATCGGCTGGACATTGGAGGGAGACCAGCGGTTCGCGCTGGTCGCTCTGGCGGTGTTGAGACTGCTGGGCGTGAACCTATTGCTCGGAGTCGGATAACTGGGATGGGGCCTCCCGGTGCAGTGGTCTTACCGAGCCGAACCGCAGCATTATGACGTCGATTTCTGGAGGGCACCGGCAACCCGCAGCGATGCCAGGAGCGAGGTTGGCGATTGGGCGGCCACGGCTTCCTCGCGCAAGGATGCGTTGTGGGTCAACTGGGCAATCTCGCGGAGGATCTGGATCTGCGAGGCCGGATCGGACTGGGGCGTGAGAATCAGGAAGATCAGGCGGACGGGCTCGCCGTCGAAGCTTTCAAATTCGACACCGTGCGGCGCCGTGCCCAGAACCACAACGGGAATGCGGAGGTTTTCCAGGCGGGCGTGGGGGACCGCGACCCCGTGTCCCAAGCCAGTTCCCATCATCCGCTCTCGTTCCAGAACTGCGGCCATGACTTCGTCGGCATCAAGACCGGCCCGCTGAGCCGCCACCATCCCCAGCTTGCGAATGGCGGAAGCGTCGTCGGATGCGTCGAGGTCCGTTACGCAGCCGCGGCTGTCGAGGAGAGTCGCCAGCGACCAGATGCGCTGCCGGCGGAGCAGGCGGGTGAGGATCGGGCCGGTCACGGCCGTGGAGACCAAGGCCAGGATCACCAGCGCCACAAACAGGCGTTCACGGATCACTTCCGCCTGCCACGCAATCAGCCCCAGCACAATTCCCAGCTCTCCCCGGGCGTTCATGGCCCAGCCGATACCCCACACCTCGATTCCGCGGAGACCTCCCAGCCTGGCGGCAAACGAACATCCAAGCACTTTCAGGATGGTGCCCAGGATGAGGACACGCAATACCAAGCCGAGGTGAAAATTGGTCACGAAGCTCACTTCCAGGCCGATGGCTGCGACGAAAATCGGGGCCAGGATTCCCTCCACAAAGCGGTAGACGATGTGGCGCGTATGTTCTCGCAGATGGGGCGAATCGCCCAAGGCAATGCCGGCCAGGAAAGCCCCGAAGATGGCATGAATACCGATCGCTTCCGTAATCGCCGCCCCGCCCAGTCCGGCCACCAGCACGAACCCCAGCACTCCACCCGGCCACACCAGGTGCGCCTGCACCCAAGGCAGCAGGCGGTCCGCCAGCCATCGCCCCACGGTCAGAACCAGCGCGACGAACCCCAGCGTGAGAGCCACGGTGTATGCGATCGAGTGCCCCTCCTCGCCTGCTCTCAACAGCACCGAGAAGACTAGCCACGCAACGAGGTTCGTCAGCGTGGCTGCAACGAGCGTCAGCATGCCGAAATCGGTCTTGAGCAGATCGAGATCCAGCAGAATCTTGGCGATCACCGGAAGCGCGCTGACCGCCATTGCCACACCGAAGAAGACCGCGAATGGGCCGGGCGAGCCGCTGGGCGGCATGCCCCACCACTCCGGCGCCAACCAGGCCACCGCGCCGCCCACCGCCAGCGGAATCAGCGCGCCGCCCAGCCCGACCGACAGTGCGGTCGTCCCCTGCCGCCACACGGTCGACAGATCGACCTCCATGCCGGCGACGAGCAACAACAGAGCCACGCCAAGGATTACGACCGCATCGATCGCGGTCGCAGCCGGACCTTGATGTGGAAAGAGCCATTGCTGGAAGTCCGGAGCGAGCCAGCCAAGCAGACTCGGCCCCAGGATCAGGCCGGCAACCATTTCGCCGATGACGACGGGCTGGCCCAGGCGTCGCGCCACCTCGCCCAAAACATGCGCGCTGCCCAGAAGGACCGCCAGGCCCATGAAGAACGACGTCAACTCACTGGAATTCAGTTCACCCATGTTCCGAGTCCGGATGGAAAGTAGAATCCACGATTAGCCATCGAGCAGGACGAGGTAAACCGTCATGGCAACTCCAACGACCGCCAGGAGAACCGCGACGGCAACTCCCAGCAGCCATCCACCGATGCCATAGGGCGGGCCTGCGCGGACTTGCCGCATGAGCCGCACGTGCTCGGCCGATATCACCAGGTTGACGGCCACCCCGAGCAAGATCAGAGCGGTTCCGATCCACAGGGAATGCGTCGTCGACGCCGCCGCACCTCGCTGAAGGCCTTCCATCTCGCGAAGGAACAGGCCGAAACGGGCCACGACGAAGCCGAATCCCATTAAGGCCAGCCCGGTGCGGATCCAGGCCAGCAGGGTTCGCTCCATGGCGTATTGGACCCGCGGGTCGTCCGACAAGTCTGGCTTCATGTGCGGCCGACCTTCGTCGGTGGAGATTGATGTGCTTCACCCGGACATTAGACTATCTCTTGTGCTGCCTGCCAAGTCGTTACCCTCATGCTGGAGTCGCTGCCATGCTCCGATTGCTTCATGTATGTACACTCCAGCTCATTACTTTCCACGCCGCGGTGGGCGAAGAACTTCTGGAAAATGGCGACTTTGAACAGGATATGACCGGCTGGAACGATGCCTAGAGCCGTACTCTGCGCGTCGTCGCGTCGCTTCAGAAAAACTCCAGGGACACCGTACTTAGAGCCTATCCCAAAACCGTCGGGGACTGGCTCATTTTGCGGAGTCTTCGGAGCAAAATGTGCCTGTCCCCTTCTCCTCGAGGTTTTGGGATAGGCTCTTAATTCGTGTCAACGAGCGGCGGAAACTGGTATTCGGCAACCCATCGTTGTCTGAACTGGACATCCTCACCCGAATTCCGCCATTCGGCTTGGACTGGAATGTGATCGCTCGGCGAATCAACGCTCACCACGACGCGCTGGCGGCCAAAGGGACCGTTCCCAACGCGCGTCCCGGCCTCATGGGGATCGTATCAACCCAGGCGAGATCCGAGGCGTTGGCCGACATCCTGGGGGTTCTCCTGCTGCCCGCCATCGACGCCGCAAGGAATCCGCTCGTCGCATGGTGTGTGTCGACCGGATCCGCACATCAGCCTGGCGATGTTGCGGTACGAGGCCGATCACGGCGTCTTGCCGCCCGCGGTGACCGCCGATGCGGACGGCAATCGGTTGCATTCTCACGCCGGGAGCAATGCAGTTGACGCGGATGCCGGCCACCGAGGAAACTGGGATGATCGCGACTTCTTTTTTTCCCCAGCATTCGCGGTACGGCGGCGCGACAGAGATGGTAGATCGCGTAAACATGGACGTCGAAGCCGCGATACCAGTCGTCCGGCGAAACGCCCCGTACGTCTCCCAGGATCGGCCTATTGCCCGTGGCCAAGCCACTGGACGCGGCCGGTGGCAATGTCGTATTTCGCCGGCAGGATCAGTAATTTGCCCGACTGGATGAGCTGTCGGGCGATCTCGCTTTGGTGGAGCAAGTCGTGAAGGGACTTGTAGACATTCTCGTCGACCACCGCCTCGTTGAACCGCTCACCCTGGTAGTCCGGATGATCGTGCTTTACCTTGGCAACGACCGGGCGGATTCTTTCCAGCAGGGCTGGAATACTGCCGTGGGCCGTTCCGCCGGCGGTAGTCGCTTCCACCGCCCCGCAATGGGTATGCCCCAGGATGACCAGCACCGGTGTGTGCAGGTGCTCGATGCCGTACTCCGCCGAGGCAACCTCATCGACGCCGAAGACGTTTCCCGCCACGCGAATGACGAAAAGATCTCCAATCCCCTGGTCAAAGAGGAGTTCCGGCGGAACACGGGAGTCTGAGCAGGCGATGACCGTTGCGAAGGGATGTTGGCCGTGGGCTGCCGTTTCATCGAGCCGATGCCGGTCGAGGTCGGGATGGATGGCCTTGCCGGAGACGAACCGCTGATTTCCTTCTTCGAGCTTCTTCCGTGCGTCGCCAGCGGTGAGGATCGCTTCTTCGGCTATTGCCGTCGCGCCGCACCGGGAGGCGATCAAGACCGCTGCGAGAACCAAAAAAAACCGTCGGTGCATGGTTGAGACCTTGCAAGGGGTGAGGGATGCGATCCATCCATTCTGCTTCCGTTGCGGGAATTCCACAAGGCGCGAACAGGGACGGGCTTTCGGTGAAAGGATGTCTTCGGCCAAGAATGCGAATCGAATCAGGTGATTTACGTGGAACAAAAATGGACCATGATCGCCGCTGGATAAAATTGCTTACATTATTTACGCGTTTTTGCATTGACCGCGAGCCGTCCGGTGGGCGAGAATCGGGAGCGTCGGGGGGCAGTGGTTTGAGGTCGAGGTTGGATAGCGAGAACAGCACCCGTTTCGCGCTAGGGCGATCATGAACAGGCCGGTAACGCTGGTCACGGGACAATGGACCGATCTGCCTCCGGAGGAGTTGGCTCGCAGGGCGGAAATCTGGGGCTACGACGGTTTGGAAATGGTCTGCCGCAGCGGATACATTGATGTCGACCGCGCGGCGGTCGACCTCGAATACTGCCGGCAGCAGTTCGATCTGCTGGCCCGCTATGGCTTGAAGTGTTTCGCGCTGAGCAATCACGCGGCCGGGCACCTCGTCTGCGACCCCAATGAAGACAGCCGGACCGATGTGCTGGCGCCCGCGGCCTGCGCAGGCGATGCGGAAGGGAAGCGCTCTTGGGCCGTGGCGGCGATGAAGAATACCGCCCGCGCGGCGAGGAACCTGGGGATCGACGTGGTGACCGGCTTCACCGGTTCGCCGATCTGGCATATGCTGTACCGCTTTCCGCCCGTGCCCGAGGAGTGGATCGAGGAGGGCTTTGCCCGTTTCGCGAGCCTTTGGAATCCGATTCTCGACGTGTTCGACGAGTGCGGCGTGCGCTTCGCATTGGAGGTGCATCCCGCGCAGATCGCCTTCGACGGGGTCACGGCACAGCGGGCCCTGGAGGCGGTCGGCGGCCGCGCGGTTTTCGGTTTCAACTTCGACCCGAGCCACCTGGTCTGGCAGGGAGTTGATCCGGTGCGGTTTCTGCGAGATTTCGCGGACCGCATTTATCACGTTCACGTCAAGGACGTGGCCGTGCGGCCCAACGGCACGAGCGGCGTTCTCGGCTCGCATCTGCGATTCGGAGATTCTCGGCGGAGTTGGGACTTCCGCTCGCCCGGCCACGGGGACGTTCCCTTCGAGACGATCTTCCGAACGCTCAACGAGATCGGTTACCGCGGGCCGCTTTCCGTGGAGTGGGAAGATTCGGGGATGAATCGAGAGCACGGGGCGAGGGAAGCATGCGAGTTCGTGAAGCGACTCGACTTGTCGCCATCGGCGGGCATGTTCGATGCCGCGTTTGAAAGGCACTGAGAGCCTGTCAGGAAACGGGGGCAGGCACCCTACATCTTGTGCAAGCGTGAGATCAATACCACAACATCCGGGAGCCAGTCCCCGTTTCCGGACAGGCTCTGAGAATCCGAGAGGTTGAAGGCACCATGACCGACCGAGCAAGACATTCTGGCGAGAACGTGATGGACCGCCGCAGCTTTGTGAAAAGGGCGAGCGCCGTGGCGGCTGGGCTTTCCGTGGCGAGGGCCGCCCACGCCGCCGGCGACGAGACGCTCAAAATCGCCCTGATCGGATGCGGCGGTCGAGGCGCCGGCGCCGCCAGCCAGGCGTTGAAGACCGAGGGGCCGGTGAAGCTCTGGGCGATGGCCGATCTCTTTTCCGACAAGCTGGAAGCGAGCCTCAAGGGGCTCTGCACTGGGCAGGACGGGCAGTACGACCGGGAAAAACACTCGGGATTGGCCGATCGGATCGATGTGCCGCCCCAGCGGCGTTTTGTCGGCTTCGACGCCTACCGCCAGGCGATCGATTCGGGCGTGGACGTGGCGATCCTGACCACCGCGCCCCATTTCCGGCCGATCCACTTCGAGTATGCCGCCCAGCAGGGCAAACACGTCTTCATGGAAAAACCGGTGGCCGTCGATGCGGCTGGAATCCGCCGCGTGCTGGCCGCCGCCAAGGTTGCGAAGCAGAAGAGCCTCAAGGTCGGCGTCGGGTTCCAGCGGCACCACGATGCCAGCTATCTGGAGACGGTCAGCCGCATCCGCGATGGAGCCATCGGCCCGATCCTCTACCTGCGAGCTTATTGGAACGGCACCGGCTACCGCATCCGCCCGCCCCGCGAGGACGGCATGAGTGAAATGGCCTACCAGTTGCGGAACCCGTATCACTATACCTGGATCAGCGGCGACAACATCGTCGAGCAGCACGTCCACAATCTCGACGTCTGCAACTGGATCATGGGCACGCATCCGGTTTCCGCCCAGGGGCAGGGCGGACGGCAGGTCCGCATCGGCCCACTCTTCGGCGACATTTTCGACCATCACTACGTCGAATTCACCTACGCCGACGGTACGCGCCTGTTCAGTCAATGCCGCCATATGACCGGCTGCTGGAACAGTGTGTCGGAGCACGTCATCGGCGTCAAGGGAACGGCGGACGTGGGGGGCGGCCAGATCGCGGCTGGCGAAGAGACGTGGCGCTATCGCGGGCAGAAGTCCAATCCCTACCAGATCGAGCACGACCGGCTCTTCGAGGCGATCCGCAACGACAAGCCGCACAACGAGGCTGAATACGGGGCGACGAGCACGATGACCGGGATTCTGGGACGGATGGCGGTTTACTCCGGCCAGGAAGTGACCTGGGAGGCGGCGATCGAGTCGCCGGTGGCGCTGGCGCCGCAACGGTACGAGTGGGATGCCAAGCCCCCGGTGCTGCCGGGCGAGGACGGGATCTATCCGTGCGCGGTGCCCGGAGTGACCAAGGTGGTTTGAGGCAGTAGATCCCGCCTGCCGGGCGGGATCTGGTGGATGAGAAGACGGTTGCGACGGAGCGTCGCCGGTTGAGAGACCGTTTGGTGGTTGGGGAATCGTTGGGCAATTCAGATCCCGCCCGGCAGGCGGGATCGAGTGGGAGACAAACTGTGAAACTGTTTTTGGATACGGCTGATTTGGATCAGATGCGGGAAGCTTGTCGCTGGGGGATCGTCGACGGCGCCACGACCAACCCGACGTTGGTCTCGAAGACCGGACGCGAGCCGCGCGAACTGTACGCCGAGATTTGCCGCCTCGTGCCGGGACCGGTGAGCCTGGAGTGCATGGCGACCGAAGCCGACGCGATCGTCGCTGAGGCGCAACAGTTGGCGACGATCGCCGAAAACGTCGTGATCAAGATTCCGATCATTCCCGAAGGACTGATCGCCGTCAAACGGCTGACGGCCCTGAGAATCCAGACCAATGTGACGGTGGTCTGTTCGCCGCTGCAGGCGCTGCTGGCCGCCAAATGCGGGGCGACCTACGTCAGCCCGTTCGTCGGCCGCTGGGACGCCATGGGCCAGGTCGGCATGGAGATGATTCGCCAGATCAAGACGATCTTCGACAACTACGGGTTCGCAACGCAGATCCTCGTGGCGTCGGCCCGCCACCCGCTCCACGTACTCGAGGCGGCCCTGGCCGGGGCGCACGTCACGACGATTCCGCTGGAGGTGATGAAGCAGCTTTACCAGCATCCGATGAGCGACGTGATCATCGAGCAGTTTGTCAACGATTGGGCGAAAGTGCCCGCGAAGGGATAGTCTATGGAAAAGCTGCGTGTCGGATACGTGTGTTGTGCCCGCTTGAGCTTCGACGGCGATTACGCCAGGCAGCTTTTCGAGCGATCCTTGAAGAGCCTGGCGCGGATGGACGTTGAGTTGATCCACGGGGCGGATCTTACCGTCACGGAGGAAGACGCCGAAGCATTGGCCGACCGTTTCCACGACCAGCGCGTGGACGTGGTGCTGGTGCAGTACGGCACGTTCGCCCTGGGGACGCTGATGCCGATCTTCGCCGACCGGCTCTCGGCCGCGATCGTGCTCTGGGGTGTGCCGGAGCCGACGCTCGACGGCCCCAAACTCCGCTCGAATTCGTTCTGCGGGATCAACATGAACGCCCACACGCTGATGCGGCTGGGGCGGAAGTACGATTACATCTTCTGCGATCCTGACGAAGCGCCCGAGGCCCTGGCACCGGTGTTCCGGGTAATCGACTGCCTGCGGCGACTCCGCCGCACGCGGCTGGGGTTGGTGGGCTACCGCGTGCCCGGGTTCTACACGTCGACGTTCGACGAGATGGGCCTGCGGCGGCTATTGGGCGTCGAAGTGCATCACGTCACCACGGCCGAGCTGTTCGATACGGCTCGGGCCGTCGAACCGGCCCGCCGGCAAACAGAGGCCGAGGCGATTCGAGCCACGGCCGCCACTTGCGACGTGCCCGCCGACGATCTGGACAAGGCGGGCGGACTGATGCTCGCTTTCCAGGAGATCGCCCGGCGGAACCGTCTCACCGGCTTCGCCGTGAAGTGCTGGCCGGAATTCACCGCCCATTACGGCATCATGCCGTGCAGCACGATCAGCCGGCTGAACGACCAGGGCCTGCTCACCGCCTGCGAAGGCGACATCTACGGCACGGTGAGCATGATGATGGCGAAGTTCTTGAGCGGCCGGCCGGCGATGTTCGCCGATTTCATCGCCATCGACGACGCGCGTAACGAGGGGCTGGCCTGGCACTGCGGCTCCGCGCCCACCTGCCTGATGGCCGAAGGGGCCGCGAACCATCTGGCGAAGCACGCCACCGCCGACGGCGGCGGCAAGCGGGGAGTGACGGTGAATTTCCCGATCGAAGGGCGGGGGCCGGTCACGATGGCGCGGCTGGGAGTCGGGCCGCGCGGCTTGCGGCTGTTCCTGGTGGGAGGCGAATCGGTTCCGCCCACAGCGAACCTGCCGGGCAATTGCTGGGCGGTCCGCTTCGCGGCGCCGGTCCGCCGCGTGGTCGATGTGATCATCGGAGAGGGCCTGGAACACCACACCGTCCTGGTCCACGCCGATATCCGCGACGACTTGCGGCGGCTGGCCCGCCGGCTGGATCTGGAAGTATTGGATATCGACGCATGAAAGGCCCAATGATGAACTATCGCGTTGTCTGGAAGCCCACGGCAGGCTTCACTTCGCTGGCGAAGCCGGGCGATGCCGGCATGAAGCATTTGAGCTTCGGCATGGTGGCGCTGGCGGCGGGCCAGAAGTATGGTCTGCCGCAGTCCGACCAGGAGACGGCCCTGGTGTTGCTCAAGGGCGCGGCCCTGGTGAGCGGTGGCGGCTTGGATCTCCAGGCCATTGGCCCGCGTGCGGATTTCTTTGCGGAGAAGCCTTGGACCGTGCTCGTTCGCGCCCAAGGCGAGTGCGAGGTGGAGGCCACGGCGGACTGCGAGATCGCTGTCTGCCAGGCGCCTTCGACCCGTGCGGGGCAAACGCTGGTGATTTCGCCCGAGAATGTCAAAGAAATCTCGTTGGGCAAGCCCGGTTTTCAGCGACGGGCCCTGATGATCCTCACCGAGGAAGTGCCGGCCGACTACCTCTTCATCGGCGAGGCGATCGTGCCGCCGGCCAACTGGGCAAGCTTCCCGCCGCACCGTCACGATGTCGACGAGTTGCCCGACGAGGTCGACATGGAGGAGATCTACTACTTTCGCTTCGATCGACCGCATGGTTTTGGCATCCAGAAGATTTATACGGACAACCGGTCGATCGATGAGACCCTTACGGTCGAAGACCACCACACGGTCCTGATTCCCGAAGGCTATCATCCCGTCTGTACGGCTCCAGGCTATTCGATGTACTATCTGTGGGTGATGGCCGGCAAGAACCGGCGGTTTCTCTCCCGCCAGGATCCCGACCACCGCTGGGTGGCGCAAGGCTGACATGAACGAACTGCTGCTGGGCATCGACATCGGCACGAGCGGCTGCAAGGTCACGGTGATCGACCGGCGCGGCAACATCGTCGATACGGCGTTCGGCGAGTACCGCAACCTGCACCCGCATCCGGGCTGGTCGGAGCAGGATCCGGACGACTGGTACCGCGTGGCGTCGGCTCTGTTGCGCGACGTGATGGCAGGCGGCAAGTGCCGGCCTGAGCAGATCGCCGCCTTGAGCCTGGACGGTTCGACGCACAATGCCGTGCTCGCCGATGGCGATTTCCGGCCGCTTCGGCCGGCTATCATGTGGACGGATCAGCGAAGCGCGCCCCAGGCTGCGCGACTGGAGGCGGAGGCCGGCTCGCAAATCTTCCGCATCGGCTACCAAAAGCCGACTCCGACCTGGACGCTGCCGCAGCTCGTCTGGATCTCCGAGCACGATCCGGAATCGCTGCACGGCGCCGCGCACATCTTGTTTGGCAAGGACTACGTGCGATACCGGCTGACGGGAACCTGGGAGACCGACCATATCGAAGCCCAGGGAAGCCTGCTTTACGACATGGCCGGGCGACGGTGGTCGGAAGAGCTTTGCGGGCTGGCGGGAATATCATCGAGCATTTTGCCCCCCTTGGTCGAGCCGACCGACATCGTGGGAACGGTGACGGCCGCGGCGTCGGCGGAGACCGGCTTGAGGGCGGGAACGCCAGTGATCGCCGGCTGCTCGGACTCGGCGGTTGAGGGCTACGCCGCCGGGGCGGTTCGGCCCGGGCAGATGATTCTCAAGCTGGCCACGGCGGGCAATGTCAACGTGATGACGGCCGAAGCCCATCCGCACCCGCGGACGCTCACCTATTCGCACGTCATCCCGGGCCTGTGGTACACGGTGTCCGCCACGAACACGGCCGCCTCGGCCGAACGATGGTTTCGCGACGCCTTCTGCGAGGACGACTGCCGGCAGGCGGCGGCGGTCGGATGCAGCGTCTACGCGCGACTGCACGCCGCAGCGCGGCACATCCCGCCCGGCGCGGAAGGGCTGTTCTTCCATCCGTACCTCTTAGGTGAGCGGAGTCCCTATTGGGATGCGAACCTGCGAGGCAGCTTCGTGGGAGCCACGATGCGGCACGGGAAACCGCATTTCGTGCGGGCGTTGTTGGAAGGCGTGGCGTACTCGCTGCGGGATTGCTTCCGAACGATTGTCGAGATGGGGTTGCCGGTCGACGAGATCCGCCTCGTCGGCGGCGGGGCGAAGAGCGATCTGTGGACGGAAATTCTTAGCGCCGTTTTCGAACGTCCGATTGTGCGGCCGGCCGGGTGCGACGCCAGCTTCGGTTCGGCGCTCCTGGCCGGAGTGGGCGTGGGGCTATTTGCCGACACGGCCGACGCCGCCCGGCAGTGCATTCGCGTCCGCGACGTCGTCGAGCCGAATCCGCGGGCCGCTGAGGTTTACGCCAGGCTCTTTCCGATCTACTGCCGTATCCACGACGACTTGGCGCCGACCTACGCGGAGTTGGCGCGGTTGTGCTTGAATACCGAGTGAAGGGAGGAGGGATAAGGAGTGCTTCGAGTCGGTATCGTCGGATTCGGGTTCATGGGACGGATGCACTACCGGTGCTGGAAGGCGCTGGAGGGTGTTGAAGTGGCGGCGGTCTGCGATGCCGATCCGCAGGCGTTTGACGATACGAACACGAACCGCGGCAATATCGCCGGGGCCGAAGGCGGAGTGGACCTGTCGAACGTGGCGATCCATGCCGATCTGGGGAGGATGCTGGCCCGGGAGCAACTCGACGCGGTCTCGATCACCGTCCCCACCTACCTGCACGCCGAATCGACGGTTGCCGCCTTGGAGGCTGGTCTGCACGTCCTCTGTGAAAAGCCGATGGCCCTGGATCTCGCGGAGGGCCGGCGGATGATCGAGGCGGTCGAGCGAAGCCGCAGGGTGCTGCAAATCGGTCACTGCATGAGGTTCTGGCCGGAATACGTGAAAGCCAAGGAGATCGTCGAGCGGGGAACGTACGGCCGCGTGATCGCCGCCACATTTCAACGGCTGGCTGCCACTGCCGCTCGCAAGGCGGGCGGTTGGTTCACCGATGAAAGGCGAAGCGGCGGCATGCCGCTGGATCTGCACATCCACGACACGGATTTCGTCCACTACCTCTTCGGGATGCCGCGGAGCGTTTCGAGTTTCGGCGCGCCGATGCCAAACGGTGGATTGGGCCACATGGCAACCCGCTACGATTACGGC
The DNA here is from genome assembly GCA_012728855.1 of Rhodopirellula sp. GTDB lineage: Bacteria > Planctomycetota > Planctomycetia > Pirellulales > Thermoguttaceae > JABWBD01. The sequence continues at coordinate 20,794 of JAAYEH010000301.1, forward strand.
GATGAAAAACTGGTGGTCGCCGAGGGAGGCTGGGCGATGATGCCCCCGTTCGGCTTCCAGATGCGGTTTCACATCGCCCTGGAAAGGGCTACGCTCGACTTTGACCTCCATCGCGAGGTGAAGCTCCGGCTATCGACGGCCGAAGGCGAGGCAAGCGAACTCAAGTGTGAGGGGGGAGACGGCTATTCTCACGAAATCGCCCATTTCGCCTGCCGAATCGGCGACCGGAATGTACCCGCAGTGATCACGCCGGAAGACGCCTGGAACTCGTTGCGAATCTTGGCGGCGGAGCGGGAGTCAGCTCGGCTGGGGCGAGAGGTGCGGATCGATCGGTTCGAGAACGAGGAGTGCCGCCATGCAGTGTAACGGCTGGCCGGTGGGCGTGTGCAGTTGGTCGCTCCGGAGCGACGTAGATGGAGTGGCCGCGGCCATGCGGCGATTGGAAATCGACCATGTGAATCTCGCTCTGAAGCCGGCCTTTCGAGAAGGGGGCGACGCATACCTGACTGCGGTCGGCCGGCAGGCCTGGACCATTACGGCCACGACGATCGGCTTCTTTCAAGAAGATTATTCCTCGCTGGCGAGCATCCGCGCGACCGGGGGTATTGTTCCCGACCAACAGTGGCCCGAGAACTGCCAGATGGTTGTCCGGGCAGCCGAGATCACGGCGCAATGGGGCGTCGGCTATCTGACGATGCATGCCGGCTTTCTGGAGAGCGACGAGGCGGCGAAGGCCGGCAAGATCCGCGACCGCCTCCGTCGACTGGCTGATGCCGTTGGCGGACAAGGCCTCATGCTGCTGCTGGAGACCGGCCAGGAGACGGCCGCCTGTTTGCGGGCGTTGTTGGAGGAGTTGAACCATCCGGCACTGGGAGTGAATTTCGATCAGGCCAACATGATCCTCTACGGCAAGGGGGATCCGGTCGAGGCGGTGCGGATGCTCGGGCCGTGGATCAAGCACGTTCACATCAAAGACGCCATCAGGGCAGCCCGGCAGGGCGACTGGGGCGTCGAGATGCCGTGGGGCGAGGGCGAGGTTGGCGCCGAGGCTTTTTTGAGGGCATTGCGCGAGGTGGGATTCGCCGGCTCGCTGGCGATCGAACGGGAAGCCGGCGACAACCGGCTGGGCGACATTCAATTGGCTGCGGAACGGTTGCAGAAAGCCGGCCGCACGGTTCAACCGGGAGGGAATTCATGAGCGGCGAACTGACCTGGGATCTGTATCTGAGCCTCAGTGGCATGAAGTTCCTCGAGTTCACCATCTGGGGCGCGTGGGCGCCCGTGCTGGCTTCCCGGCTCTTGGGCCCGTTGAAAATGACCGGGAAGCAATTGGGCTGGATTTATGGAACGCTCCCGTTGGCGTGCATTCTCTCGCCGATGGTAGCGGGCCAGATCGTCGACCGCTGGTGCGCGACGGAGTTGTATATGGCGGCGTCGCACCTGCTAGGCGGCCTCTTCCTGCTGGCCGCCGCCCGCGCCACCCGCTTCGTACCGTTATTGCTGCTGATGGCCTGCCACGCCCTCTGCTTCGCTCCCACGCTGGCGCTGGTGAACTCGTTGACGTTTGCCCACCTGCCGAACCCGGAGGTGAATTACTTCCGGGTCCGCGTCTGGGGCGCCGTCTCTTGGGTGTTGATCGGCTGGGTGCTCACGATGTGGCGTCGTTCGGGCAAGGCGCAGGTCGCCGGGGCGGACAGCCTGGTTCTGGCGGCGATCTGCTCGTTCGTCATGGGGCTTTACTGCTTCACCCTCCCGCATACTCCGCCCGCGCACACCGGCGCCGGCGCATTGCCGTTCGTCAAGGCGATCTCGCTGCTGGGCGATCCCAACTTCTTGATTTTCCTGGTGATCTCGTTCATCGTCACCACGCAACTGCAATTCTATCACCTGGGCACCGCCCGCTTCCTGGAGGACATCGGCACCTCGCACGCCTCCATCCCCGCGGCGATGAGCATCGCGCAGATCGCCCAGGTGGTTGCCATGGCGGTGATCCTGCCGTACATCTTCCAACCCTTGGGATATCAATGGATCCTGGCAATGGGCACGGGGTTCTGGTTGGTGATGTTTCTCGTCTACGCCCGCACGCGTCCGCGGAATCTGATTATCGCGTCGATGGTTTTGCACGGGCTGGCCTACGCGTTCTTCTTCGACGCCGCGTTTATTTACGTCAACCGCGTCGCCCCGACCGATATTCGCGGCTCCGCCCAGGGCCTCTATACGACGGCGACGCTGGGCATCGGCCTGTTTGTGGGGACACAGTTCACCGGCGCGGTGATGGACTATTTCCGCCGCGACGGCAGCTTCCGCTGGCGGCCGATCTTCCTCGTTCCCTGCGTGCTGTTGAGCCTTTGTGTTTTGGCTTTTGCGGTATTGTTCAAGGGGTGAGCCATGGGGCTGGAGTGGGTCCGTGTGGACAATTACGAAGCGATGAGTGAGGCGGGAGCGGCCCGTATCGCCGCGGTGATCGAGGATCGCCTGGGCAAACATCGGCCGGCGGTCGTGGGGATGGCCACCGGCAACACCATGCTGCGGTTGTACGAGCGACTGGCCGAGACGCTCAATCAGCGCCGTCTGGATCTGGCCGGATTGCATACGTTCAACCTGGACGAATACGTCGCCGCCGACGGGCGGTCGGTGCCCGCCGACCATCCGCTCAGCTATCATGCGTATATGGAGAAGAACTTCTTCGCCCGGCTTGATCCCGATCTCGCCATGCGGCGCGACCAGATCCACTTCCCCGACCCAACCTGCCCGACCGCCGTGGATGAACGGATCGAGCGATTGGGAGGGCTTGACGTGCAGTTGCTGGGGATCGGCTTCAACGGGCATATCGCCTTTAACGAGCCTGTGTCGGAGGCCGAGATTTCCGTGGCCGAGTTCGCCGCTCTGCCGACGCGCGTGATCGACTTGACCGAGCGGACGATCGAAACCAATGCGCGGCTGACGGCCGGCGGCAACCGCGCGCAAGTGCCGCGGCGGGCGGTAACCCTGGGCATGAAGCCGATCCTTGCCGCCCGCGAAATCCTGCTGCTGGCGTGTTTCCCGGAGCAACGCGAACCGTTGCGTCGAATTCGGCAAGGACGGGTCACGCCGGAGTTGCCGGCCAGCTATCTGATCGATCATCCCCATGCCACCATCCTCTACACCGCCGACACGATTTGTCTCGGGGAAGGACTCCACTGAATGAACTCCCCCAATTTCAAGAAAACCGAACCGTGTGCCACTGCTTGGGATGGAATGTGGCATGTCACGGAGTGGACGTGCCACCATCCCAAGCAGTGTGCAGCGCCGCCTGATTGGCAGCGGCCACACTGCTTGGAGTTGTGGCAAGGTCGATGCCGATGGTAAATCCATTCAACTCCAAGCAGTGCCACACCGTAAGCAAGGAGCCCCGAATTGTGCAAGATCATCGGACGATGCGGGGCACTCTGTTGATCGGCTACGACGTGGAGCGTATCCCGGGACGGGTGCCGGGCGAGAAGTGGGTCGGCCGGCCTGTGCCCGAAAACGCCACCGAAGTCTTTCTTCGCGAGGCGCTGCGGGTCCACCGCGAAGTCGGCGTGCCGGCGACGATCTTCATGGTGGGCTGCAATATCGAGAAGCACGTGCCGGCGCTGGCCGCCTGCCTGGAATCCGGCTATTTCGAGATTGCCCAGCACACATACGAACACTTTCCCTTGAAGACCGTCCTCGAAGAAAGCCCCGACAACGTTTATCTGCCGGGGCTGCCGTTCGGCCGTATCGAGGAGCAATTGGCCCGGCCGGTCGAGTTGCTCGAGAAGCATTTGGGCGTTCGTTGCCGGGGCGTGACGGCGCCCTACACCTACTACCGCGGGCTGGCCGATCGGCCGGACATCCTCGAGATCGTCGCGCGGCACGGCATGTCGTACGTTCGCTCCTATGGCCGCAACGCCCGCGACTATTTTCCGCTGGGCTGGGAGGTGCAGCCTTTCTGGTACGAGCGTCAGGGGTTTCCGCAGCTTCTGGAGATTCCCTTGCAGGGCTGGATCGACGCCCAATGGCGCCGAGAGCACGGCTGGGGGAACTGGCCCGCCTATCACGAATACCTGCGAACGCGGATTGACGAACTGGCCGCCAACGGGCTTTGCTGTTCGCATTGCCAGCACGATTGGACCAGCATCCTCGACGACGGCCAACTTCAGTGGACGCGGAAGTTCCTGGAGTACGCCGCGGACCGGGTGGAAATCATGACGCATGGCGATTATTGCGATGCGATTCATCAAAAACGAAGCGTTGAATCCTAGTACATAGCCGAGTAACCAAGCCCATGCCTGTCGCGCACGACACCTACCTTCATGAAATGCTTTTCACCGAACTGGCCGACGCCGTGGGCCCGGGAAACGTCTCCACGAGCCAATCGGACAAAATCGCCTATTCCTGCGACTACTACTGGATCCCCGAACTGTGGATCGACCGCGGCCGTCCCAGTCCCGAGCCGGACTTCGTGGTGCATCCGCGCTCGGCCGAGGAAGTCTCACGGATCTGCCGTATCGCCGGCAAATACAAGATTCCGGTGACCACCTGGGGCGGCGGTTCCGGTTCGCAGGGTGGCGCGCTGCCGATCCACGGCGGAATCGTGCTCGACACCAAGAAGCTCAACCGCGTCCTGGAAATCGACAAGACCTCGCTGACGGTGACCGCCGAGACGGGCATCATCATGCAGCACCTCGAATGGGCGCTGGAACAAGAGGGCTTCTCCACGATGCATGAGCCGGCCTCGATTAGCTGCGCCACGTTGGGCGGCTTCCTCGCCCACCGCGGAACGGGCGTGCTGTCGACGAAGTACGGCAAGATCGAGGACATGGTCATGTCACTGGAAGCCGTCCTCCCCGATGGCACGATCATCAACACGCTGGCCGTTCCCCGGCACGCCTCCGGGCCGGACCTCAGCCAGTTGTTCCTCGGCTCGGAGGGGACGTTCGGCGTGATGACCAAGGCGACGCTCAAGATCCATCCGCTCCCCGAAGTCCGCCGTTTCCATGCTTTTGTCTTCCCCGACTTGCACACCGGACTGGAAGTCGGCCGGCAGCTTATGGCCCGCCGCCTGCGGCCCGCGGTGATTCGCCTCTACGACGAAGCCGAGACGCGGCGGCTGATCCGCCGCGTGCTCGGAATCGATAAGGAAGGCGCCTATCTCGTTTTCGGTTTCGACGGCGACCGGGACTTGGTCGACCTGGAGATGGGCAAAGCGTTGGCGATCTGCCGCTCTTTGCCCCATGAAGACCTTGGCACGCAACTCGGCGAAGACTGGTGGCAGCACCGTTACGACTTCTTCTTTCCCAATCACATGTTCCACCTGCCGCAAGCCTTCGGCACGCTGGACACCGTGGCCACCTTTGCCAACATCGAGAACGTCTACCGGGCGATGAAGCGCGTAATCGAGGAGCAGTTCCCGGTGGCACGCTACATCGGCCATTTCTCCCACTGGTACGAATGGGGCTGTATGCTCTACGCGCGGTTTATCATCGACCAGGCGCCCGGAGACGCCCACGAAGCGGCGCAACTGTACAACCGCATCTGGGACGCTTGTCTGCGGGCGGCGATGAAGGAAGGTGGACTGTTGAACGAGCACCACGGCATCGGGCTGAAACTCGGCCGCCTGATGCGAGAGCTTTACGGCCCGGCCTACGAGATCCTGGAGAAAATCAAGACGGCCGTCGATCCTGAGAACATTATGAACCCCGGCAAGATGGGATTCGGAGGAAGGCGGTAGCGCTGGTAGATCCCGCTCGCCGAGCGGGATCTTGCCATCCGGCTGACTTTGCCCCGCTTGCGACCAAGATCCCGCTCGGCAAGCGGGATCTACCAATACAACGAATTCGGAACTCACCCATGCTGATAACTGACCACTCGACAACCATCGATGCCTGCCGCTTCTGCTTCATGTGCCGCCACGTCTGCACGGCCGGCATCATCAGCGGCAAAGAATCGGACACTCCTCGCGGCAAGGGATTGATCCTCTTCAAGATCTCGAAGGGCCACACCGACTACGGCCCGGAGTTGGTCGATACCCTCTATCGCTGCTGCCAGTGCGGACTGTGCGAAACCTGGTGCAAGGCCGACTGCCACCCGCCGGCCGCCGTGCTGGCGGCGAGAGCCGATGTCGTGGCCCAAGGCAAAGAACCCGCCGCGGTTCGACAGATCAAGGACCATCTCCTTCAAACCGGCAACCCTTTCGGGCTTCCGCCCGAGCGGCGATTCCAGGAAATGGATACGTCGAACCTATTTCGACCGCAGGCGGAGATCGTCTACTACGTGGGATGCGATACGGCCTACCAGCAACCACAGATCGCCCGGGCCTTCCTAAAGATACTCAACGCCGCACAGGCCGACTTCACACTCCTCTCGGGCGAACATTCGACTGGCAAGCCGCTCTCGCTGTTGGGCTATCACGACGAGGCGCGGGCGATGGCCGAACGACTCGTCGCGGAAGTTCGCAAGGCGAAACCCAGGCTGCTGGTGACAACCTGCCCCAGCGCCTTCGACGCCTTCAAGACGGACTATCCCGCCTGGGGACTGGACTTCTCAGGCATCGAGGTCTTGCACGCCACACAGTATCTCGATCGCCTGATTGAGCAGGAAGTCGTGGTTCCTCGCCGGCAGTCGGCGGCAATCGCCACCTTTCTGGATGGTACCTATCTGGGTCGCACCCACGGGATTTATGACGAACCGCGCCGCATCCTCGGCCGGATTGCGAACCTGGCTGTGCGGGAGATGGTCTGGTCGCGGGAACTGGCCTATTCCTGCGGCGAGCCGGGCGGAGTGCTGCCTCTGCTCCATCCGGAATTGAGCCGAGGCATGGCCGAAAGGGTGCTGGACGAAGCGTCGAAGACCGGCGCCGATACGCTTGTCACGTCGTGCCCCGCCACTATGACCGCGTTGCAGGGAGTGAAGCGACCGGGCTTGGCAGTGCGAGATCTGGTCGAAGTTGTCGCGGATGCGTTGTAAGGATCGGCCGAAGAGCAATTGTTGAATTTGCCGAGGTCGAAGGGGTCGGGAGTCTTTTTCCGTATCGGCCTCACCGCCACTTGGCACGTCCAACGCGGTCGGCGGCCGATACGGAAAAAGACTCCCGACCGCCCAGTGTATCACGACGATCGGCGCGGTTTTCGCAGAGCCGCCTTCTTGCGGCCCTTGCTTTGAGCGGCAGGTTTTCCAGCGGGTTTCTTGGCGGGCGAGTTGTTCTGCAATAACTTGTTGCGGATCGAGGCGACATAGTTGGGATTGTCGGCCTGGCCAGTGATTTCGTAAAGGAAGCGGCTGGGAATGGTCGGCCGCGGCTTGCCCCACTTGCGGCGATTCAGCGCCAGACTGAGGGTCAGCCGCGGCTGGGCGCGGGTGATGCCGACGTAACAGAGCCGGCGCTCCTCGTCGATCGCCGAGGCGTCGGAATCGACCGATCGGCGATGGGGCAAGTAACCTTCTTCCATGCCGACCATGTAGACCTCGGGAAATTCCAAGCCCTTGGCGGCGTGCAACGTCATCAGCACCACGGCGTCGCGCCCCAGTTGCGACTCTTTCTCGCGGTCGTCATCCTGGCCGGTAATGGCGATTTCCTGCAAGAAGCCGGCAAGGGTCGCCTCCTTGCTCCGCTGGCAGTAGGCGGCCGCGGCATTAACCACCTCCTCGACCGCCGCCCAGCGGGCCTGGCGGTCTTCGGTCTCGGCATAGAGGCGGGCGATCTCGGCCTCGTAGTCGATCTCGCCCAGCAAATCTCGAAGAACGGCATCGACGCGACGATGCTGCTTCGCACGCGCGTGGTGCTTTCCAATCAGTTCGCGGAAGCCGGCCGCGGCGCGGAGAACGGCCGGCGTGACAGCGGTGGAGGTTTTCAAGTCGCCGAGCAGATCCCAGATCGGTTTTCCCTGCTCGACCGCTTGCTCCATGAGTCGAGTCACGGTCGTCTGGCCGATGCCGCGGGGTGGGGTGTTGATGATCCGCAGCAGCGAGATTTCATCGCGAGGATTGACCATCAGTTTCAGATAGGCGAGGATGTCGCGAATCTCCTTACGGTCGTAGAATGACATGCCGCCCACCAGCACGTAGGGGACTTTCGCGCGGCGGAGTTCCATCTCGAAGGCCCGCGGCTGCTCGTTGGTGCGAAAGAGAATGGCAAAATCGCGGGCGTTGCGATCACCGGCCTCAATGCGGGCGCGGATCTCCTCGACGACAAACTTTGACTCGGCCTCCTCGTCTTCCAGTTGCAGGATGCGGGGTTTCTCCCCCTTGCAGGTTGCCCGGAGTACTTTGCCGTGGCGGAGCTTGTTGAAAGCGATCAGCCGGTTGGCCCAGTCGAGGATCTCTTGCGTGGATCGGTAGTTGGTCTCCAGTCGGACGATCTTGGCTTCGGGCCAGTCGTTCTGGAAACGGAGGATATGCTGGACCTCGGCGCCGCGCCAGCCGTAGATCGACTGGTCATCGTCGCCCACCACGCAGAGGTTCCGATGCCCTTCGGCCAACGCTTTGACGATACGGTACTGGCTGCCGTTGGTGTCCTGGTACTCGTCGATGAGCAGATGGTCGAAACGGCCGGCCTCCTCGCTCCGCGTCTTCGGAAACTGCTGGAACAGTTCTTCGGTAAGCAAAAGCAGATCGTCGAAGTCGACGGCGCCGACGGCCTTTAGTGATTTCTGATAGCGGCGGTAGGCGGTGGCGGCGAGGTGTTCCTTGTCGGTTTGGGCGGCGTGGATCGCCTGCTCGGGCCGCAAGGAAGCCGTCTTCCAGCGGCCGATGAAGTTGAGTAGATCACCCGGCCGAAGCACCGCATCGCCGACGCGGATTTCTCGCAACGCCGCGCGGGCGACGCTCTCCTGATCGCCGCGATCGTAGATGGCAAACGTATCGGGATAGCCGAGGTGGTGAATCTGGCGCCGGAGCACCCGTACACAGAGGGAGTGAAACGTGGAGATCTCCGGCTTGTCCTTCGCCTTCGCGCCGTTGATGGCCGCGGCCCGCTGCTGCATTTCGCGAGCGGCCTTATTGGTGAAGGTGACGGCGAGGATCCGTGCGGGACGAATGCCATGCCGCATCAGCTCGGCAATGCGAACGGTGACGACCCGGGTCTTGCCCGTCCCCGCTCCTGCCAGAACCAATAGTGGGCCGGAAAGGGTGTGGACGGCTTCGGATTGTGCGGGATTGAGGCCCATAAAGAGAGTTGTTGTCCCTCGTCTCCTAGGTTTGGCTCGTTTAACCGCAATGGCCAACGGCCTGCGCGGAGTGCGGTGCCAACGCCCGCCACGGAACATCCCGCGCAGGCCGTTGGCCGTTGCGGTTAAACGATTTGGGTTGCGGCCGCAGGACGATGCAGGAAAAAACGGTCCAGTTGACAAAGCGGGATCCGGACACTCCTTGGCCGGAAATGGCGGATCACGGTGTACCCCGTCTACACTGCCCGGAAACACTGCATGGTAAAGGACGCGGCGCGATGCAGGAAGGGGAAACGCGCGAGTCGCCAAACGTTCTGCTGTCCTCTCTAACGAGGGGGGTGTCAACCGCCGGCATAATCGCTGCAAACGATTTCTTTTAACATTTGAAAGCCTCCCGGCCGATAAGTGGATAACGGGAGCGTGGAAACTACGCCTGGTGACTTGGGATGGATTTCCGAGTTGCCGCGGAGTCTCGCAGGGCAGCAACGCCACTTCGCACCGAAAAGGAGTTCTGTGGCAATGGCATTTCCGTCATTCGGGTCGCGGCGCTGTTCAGAGCGGTCTGGCCGCCGGTCGTCAACTCGTGTCTCCGGCCTCTCGGGACGTGGGGGCGTCCGATCTCTCACGGTTGAACCGCTGGAGGAGCGGGTTCTCCTGGCGGCCGTTCCGGTGATGCTGAGCGATTCCCTCACGTTCACTCCCGACCCGAATCTAGCCGTCCAAGTGGCCGACATCACCTATTTCGCGGCAAAGGATACGGCGCACGGCGTCGAGTTGTGGAAGACGGATGGCACCGTCGCCGGCACGTCGATGGTGAAGGATATCTACGACGGCAGCGTCAGTTCCGAGCCGGCATCGCTGGTGGAGGTCGGCGGCAAGCTCTTCTTCACCGCCTACGAGGCCACGCACGGCAGAGAACTGTGGGTGAGCGACGGCACGGAAGCCGGCACCGTGCTGGTGAGCGATATCTACGCGGGCAGCGTGAGTTCCGACCCGCAATCGTTGCTGAATGTGGCGGGTACGCTGCTGTTCACTGCTTATGAGTCGACGCACGGCCGCGAACTGTGGACGACCGACGGCACGACCGACGGCACCACACTGGTAAAGGACATCTACGCGGGGTCGGTCAGTTCGGACCCGCAGGGCCTGATCGACGTGCGCGGCACCCTGTTTTTCTCCGCCTACGAGGCGGAGCATGGCCGGGAATTGTGGAAGAGCGACGGCAGCAGCGACGGAACCGAATTGGTCTGGGATATCCGCGCCGGCAGCGTGAGTTCCTCTCCGGAGAACTTGACCGAGTTGGCGGGACGGCTGCTGTTCAGCGCGGACGACGGGGTCCACGGGCGGCAACTGTGGATCCTTCCCCCGACGCTCACCGATGAATCCTACGTCGCGACGGTCGACGAGACGCTTACCGTCGACGCGGCGCATGGCGTACTGGGCAACGATCCCGAGCTATCGACGGCGATCCTCGTGGAGGGCCCCAGTCACGGTGCGGTGGTTCTGGACGCGGACGGATCCTTCAACTACACGCCCGCACCCGGATTTTCGGGAACGGATACGTTCACGTATCGAGCCAGCGACGGCAACGGGCTGACAAACATCGCGACGGCGAGCTTGTACGTGGCGGAACCGCTGGGACCGACCGTCTACCGGCAATTCGACGTGGCCGCCTCGGCGGCCGGAACGTGGTATTCGTTCGAAACGGCCCGCGACGGCGTGCTCAGCCTGCAGGCGACCGTCGAGACCAGTGGTACGGCCAAGATCGAATTATACGGCGAGGATCTTACCACGCCGCTGGCCGTATCGACCGCCGCGGGCGGTCACCAGCGGATCGATTGGGAGGTGGAGGCCGGGCAGCAATACTATGCAAAACTGACGGGCAACAGCACGGCCATCGATTTCCGATTGGCCAACATGGTCTTTCAGGCGGGCAATGAAGTTTTCGTTCTCGGTTCCGATGGCGACGATCAGTTCCGTCTCGACATCGGCACCACCCATGTATTGACGGTCAATGGGATCGACTACGCCTACGCGGCGGCGTCGGCCAGCGCATTCTACCTGGATGGGGCGGAAGGCTCCAATTCGACGCTGCTGCTGGGTGGCGGTGGCCGCGACGTTGCCAGGCTCTGGCCCGAATTTCGCAAAGTGATCGGCCAGGGCTACGAGGCGCAAGTGACCAATTCCGCCGATGTCGTCTTCGAGGGCCGCGGCGGGAACGATGTAGCGTGGCTGTACGGCACCGCCGGCGACGAACGGCTCGAAGGGAACTCCCTCATTGCCACGCTCACCGGCGACGGATTCACCAGTACGGCGATCGAAGTGGAGACCGTGCGGGCGCCGGGTGGCGACGGCCGCGACGAGGCCTGGTTGTATGGCAGCGACGGCAACGATCGCTTCGAAGCCCGGCCGGTGTCGGCACAGTTGTCCGGAGACGGTTATCTGATGGTTGCCGGGAGTTTCGAGGCAGTCCATGCCTACGGGCGGGCGGGCAACGACCTGGCGATCTTCCACGACTCAGCCGGCGATGAGGTATTTCAGGCATGGCCGACCGGGTCGCGGATGTTCGGCGACGGATTTGCCCGCTGGGCAAACGGATTTGAGGTCGTCCGCGCCTATGCGTCGGAAGGCGACGATCGCGCGAGATTGTTCGATTCGGCTGGCGACGAGGTATTTCGGGCCTGGCCAACCAAAGCGCAGATGGTCGGCGATTCATTTCGCGTGCTTGTGTCCCGGTTTTCCAGGGTCGTCGCTGTTAGCACGGAAGGTGGAAACGACATCGCGCGGCTGTTCGGCTCATCGGGAAATGACGTCTATGCGGGCACGCCCGACAGGGGACAGCTCTCCGGCAGCGGTTTTTCCAACCGTGCGGTCAACTTCGCCATCGTGCAAGCGTTCGCCGGCGACGGCGACGATGAAGCGGTACTCAGCGACTCGATCGGGAAAGACAAATTCGTTGCTACGCCCAACTTCGCACGCTTCTTCGGGGCCGGTTTTAGTCACCGTCTGACCGCGTTCAACCGTGTCATCGTGAATTCGACGGAAGGAGGGAACGACGATGCCTATTTCACCTCCTCCACGGGGCCCGACCTGCTGGAGGCCCAGTCGAACTCGGCACGCTTGTCGATCGCCACCTTGGACTACCTGTACGAGGCGTTGGGATTCAATTACGTGCGGGCCACGGCCGGCTCGGCGGCAAGCCAGAAACACGTGGTGGATCCGCTTTCCTTCACGCTCGACCCCGTCGGGCCGTGGCAGGATATCTGACATTATCGATCAGCCCGGGTATTTGCGTCGGGCAAAGGCAGGTCACATAGTACCCCACCTACACGAACGCACTAAGAGCCTGTCCCAAAACCGTCGGGGACTGGCTCATTTTGCGGAGTTTTCGGAGCAAAATGTGCCTGTCCCCTTCTCCTCGCGAGGTTTTGGGATAGGCTCTAACCCGGAGCGCTGCCTGGGCACGATCCGGGTTAGCTGGGAAACACCATCCATCCGGACTGGGGTTCTCTAAAAGCCGTACTGCACCATCCATTCCAGCACGACGGATTTGCCTGGATCGGTAGGCATCGGCGCCAGATCAGGGTCGATCTCGAGGCGCGTATCGTGATAGAGCGTTTTCCAAAAGGCAACTTCGAATCCGGTGGTCAACTTCGGTGTGACGTCGAACACGATGTTGCCGAAAATGAACTGATTGTAGGTTCGCCCCGCCAGCGAGTCGTCGTCGTCCGGATCATCAATGCCGAATCCGGCATAGCTGCGTAGCCGCGACGTCCAATCGTAGCGGACATTGGCCCAACCGCCTGTCGAATGGATGGGAACGCGCAGGCAGGGACAAACACCTTGCCCGATGCCGCCGAAAAACGTAGTGAGATTGGCTCCGGTAAAAAACTCACCCTGAAACCGCAAGCGGTAGGTGATCGGAACGTCGAGATCGAGATTCAGCGACCAGGTTTCGAAGCGGGCATCGTCTTCCGGTAGCAAGTTCAGCGGCGGAGGGCCAGAACGGACGAAATCGAAACCCGTTTCGCCGATATGGCCCGAGAAGCCGATTTCCACCGGCCGGCAGCCTTTTCCACGGCGTCCCAAAGTGGCCGCGATGCGGGATTCGATCACGGGCCAATTGCTGGGCTCACGTTCCACCCCCGGATCAGTTGGGAAGTCGGCCGAGATATCCTGGTTCAGCGATCCTTGCCAGGTAAGCATCAAGTACGGCGAGACTTGCCAGTATCGATCCAGTCTGAATTGCGTGCGGCGAAAGCCGATGTTGCCTCCGTCCCAACCAACGGCGTATGCAAGGGTGCCAGGATACAGGGGAGAAATCACGTCCCACGTCTGGCCTATCAACAGCGAGAATTGTTCGTCCTTAACTTGCCAATAGGCATGTCGCAACTGAATGCCGGGCTGGTTTTCGTTGGTGAAGGCGCCGAAAAAGTCGATTTCCACCCGGCCGCTGCTTTTCGCGTTGCGGAGCAACGGAATTCGCGGACCCTCCACGTCCAGACCGAAACGCGAGCGGCGTGCGTCGATGATGAAGGCGTCTTCTCCCTCAACCGACTCGCTGGGAACCCAGAGCGTGAACGCGCCCGGATTCGTTCGCGAGGTCTCATAATTCATATCAGCCCAGAACGCCCCATACGGGGTAATTTTGAAGTCCCCCTTCTGCCAAACGAGCGACTTCATCTCTTTTTTGAGTTCGTCCAGTGTGAAGAATTCTTCCTTCTCTTCCTCCTGCTCTTCTACCGGGCTACCGGAGGGTTGCGGCGGCGGGGTGGCAGGCGGCATGAGCGCTTGTGCCGGTATTACCTCGGGAAGACGCTGGAGTTGCTGCCGATCCTTCCGCAGGGCCTGAAATTCACCCCGTAAAACCTGCGTTTCTGTCTCCAATTGTTGCAGGCGCTGGGCGATCGCCGCCTCGCTGCTTCCGTCGTTTGCCCTAACCGGCGCCGTGAGCAGAGCCGCCAACGCCAGCAGGACGGGCATTCCATGTCGCGTCATCGCCATCCCCCGTGACTGATCATCCAATGCGCCCCGCGTCCACAGCAATCGATTGAACCGTTTCGTCCGCGTGGAACCGAATAACGGTTCATCTCGGATGCTCCGTTAATGCCAATATCGTCGGCGCTGTCCTACGACTTCATCCTTTGGCGCCAGCCCCACCGACGCGCCGAACCGGCACTTTCGGGAAAACCGCTACGAACCACCCTCGACGCACAAACCAGCCCGTAGAATCCGCAAAGTCCGTCCGGCTTTGCAGCCTGACTGGAGCGCCGTGCGAAGCTGGAAGGCCGGACGGACTTTGTAGGTGATTCCCTTTTCCAGCGATTTCCGCTACATTGGTGCCACCAACTGGGAACCGCCGGACGGGACAAGACAACACCGAGGACCGACCATGAAAGACGTGCTGACGCTCGTGCTGGGTGGCGGGCAGGGAACGCGACTGTATCCGCTGACCAAGTTCCGCTCGAAACCGGCCGTGCCGGTGGGAGGAAAATACCGCCTGATCGACATTCCGTTGTCGAACTGCATCCATAGCGGACTGAACCACATCTATGTCCTCACGCAGTTCAACTCGGTCAGCCTCCACCACCATATCCGCAGTACGTACAATTTCGACGTGTTCGGCCGCGGCTTCGTCGAAATCCTCGCCGCCCAGCAGACCTTTGCCAACGGCAACTGGTATCAGGGCACCGCTGACGCGGTCCGACAAAACCTTCGCTACATCCAGCAACGCGACGTCAGCGAGGTTCTCATCCTCTCGGGCGATCAACTCTACCGCATGGACTTCCGGGAAATGATCGAGGCTCACCGGCAGTCCGGCGCCGATGTAACCATTGCCGCCGTGCCGGTACACAGCCGCGACGCCGCCAGCCTGGGAATCATGCGGGTCGATCGGGAGGGACGGGTGGAAGGTTTTCTGGAGAAGCCGCAGACCGAGGAGGAACTCGCGCTGGTCCGCACCGATCCGGCGTGGATCGACGCCCACGGGATTCCCAGCGGTGGGCGCGACTGCCTCGCCAACATGGGCATCTATTTATTCAACCGCAAGACATTGGTCGATGTGTTGGAGAAGACCGATTACCGCGACTTCGGCCGTGAGGTCTTTCCCGCCTCGATCCGCAGCCGCCGCGTGCAGATGCACTTAACGGACGGATATTGGGAGGATATCGGCACGATCCGCGCGTTTTACGAAGCGAATTTGACCCTCGCGCGCAAGACCCCGCCTTTCCCGTTGCTCGCCGCCGATGCGCCGGTCTACTCGCGAGCCCGCTTCCTGCCTCCTTCGCGATTGGACGGCGTGACGGTTCGCGGGAGTCTTATCGCCGACGGCTGCACCATCGGTGAAGGTACGGTCATCGAGAATAGCGTCATCGGTCTGAGGTGCGTCATTGGGTCTGACGTGGTCGTTCGCAATTCGATCCTGATGGGCTATGATTTCTACGAGGAGGACAATCGCGGCCCCGGCAGACGGAACGGCTGCCCGGCACTGGGCATCGGCCCGGGGGCTCGCATCCATCAGGCGATCATCGACAAGAACTGCGCGATTGGGCGCAATGTGCAAATCGTCAATTCGGACCAATTGGACGCGACGGATGAGACGGAGCACGCCATGATTTGCGACGGTATCGTCGTCGTGCCCAAAGGCGCGACGATACCCGATGGGTGGGCGCTATAACCATCGGCGAAACAATAACTGTTGCCATCAAGAAGGGGTCGGGAGTCTATTTCCGTATCGGCCCCCAACCGGGTGAGCCTTCCGAGCGGCACTGGGGCCGATACGGAAAAAGACTCCCGACCCCTTACGCCGCGCTTCCCGCCGATTGCGACAGCCATTTTTTGCCGATGCTAAGCGATTCTCTTGCGAATCACCGCGACGGCTCGACAACCTCCAGCCAGCCCAGCGACGTCGGCACGTGGAAGTCGGGCTGCACCGTCTTCGGGTCGATCCAACTCATCCACGCTTCGATCGGCGGCGGTCCGTCGAGTTGCCGGCCGCGGTTGTGAATGCTCTCGCGCTGGACGACCGGCCGGTTGCTGCGGTCATGGCTGAATTCCGCCCGGTACAGCCCGCAGCGAATCCGTACCCCCGGCTTTAGCCGTGGGAAACCAAGGGCCTCGAAGCCGGAGAGCGGCAGGCTGCCCTCGACAACATAGCCGCGATCCGAGATCTCGCCGGCCGTTTCCACGCCGGCCATGTTGTAACGGGGATCGAGTTTTCGGTAGTAGGCGCCGCGATAGTCGAAGGCGCGTCCCTTCGAGTCGACTTCAATGCAGTAGTAGTCGCTCATCTTCTCGTCGCGGCTGAAATAGAGTTCGCCGCGGTCTTCGAAGACGGCGTCCTCTTCGTCGCGTAGCGTGTCGAGGACGAAGATGTCCGCGTCCTCGATACGGAACGTGAAGTAGAGGTTTTCGTCGTCGCACACCGCGCGAAATTCGGTCGGCGGGGCGGGGGTATTCTTCCAGGGGAAAATGAAATTCTTTTCGACGGCCGCTTGCGACCAGGCCGCTTCGTCGGTCGCTCCGTCGATGCAGATCTTGGCATCGGGCAGATAGATCGCCCGATAGGTCTCTTGACTGAGGCGGCGTGGAAGAAAGTCGTCCTCATCGAGCCGGATCCGCAAGGGGCCCTGCATCGTGGTGACCCAGAGTTGACCGGGAATGCGTTCGTAAACATACGGGTACGAAAGGCGGTGCTGCGGCTCCTTATCGCCGGGTTGCATCGGATCGTAGGCGATAACGACCGGTTCGGTCCACGTCGCTCCGTCGTCTTCGGAAAAAGCCATCGAAAGCTGCTCGCGGCGGCCGGTTCGCTTCTGCGGGTCGATGAAGCGATTCCAGAACAGCGCCAGCCGGCCGCTGTGCAATCGCAGCAATTGCCCGGGCGAACCGCTCGCCTCGATCTTCGATGGCCGGATGTCGGTCCAGGTGAGTCCACCGTCGCTCGAGAAGGCTTCGGTGAAGCAGCCCCGGTAGGTACGGATGAGCATCCACAACCGCCCGTCCCCGAGCTGCGCCAAAGTCGGCTCGATGCCGCCTCCGTGGTCTCCATATCCGCCGTACTCGCCCAGGTCGATGACCGTGCTCTTTTTCCAACTCTTGCCCTCGTCGTCGGAAACATAGCTGAAGGAGACGTGGCGGCCGGGATCACTCACGGCGACCTGCGAGCCGAGCACAACGCGTCCGCTTCGCAACTGAATTATCGTTCGCAACGCCCCACAGTAACCTTCTTGGATCTTCAGAGGTTCTTCCCAGGTCTTGCCGTCATCCACGCTCCGCGTCACGTAGACCGGCAGCCGGCAGTCGGCAAGGGGCCCGCCCTTGGACTGATCCCATCGGAAAACCTGTTCCGGAGTATTCAGAAAGGCAAGGATCAATACCCCATCGCGCGTGCGGAGCAATGCCCGTTCGCCACGACAGCTATGTTTTTCGGTGTCCTGGAACAGCGGACGTGGCGACCATGTTTCACCGCCGTCTTCGCTGACCATCACGCGTTGGTCGTCAACGGCTAGAATGTTCCCGTCGCCCAAGGTGACCAGCGGTCCGAGAAGCGACGTGGCCAGCGGCTGACATCTGGGGTCGATCAACAGTTTCTTGCCGGCGAAATCCGCCTCTTGCCATTGGGGGTTTCCGGCAGCGCCAATGAATGCAAAAAGCAAGGTCAAGAGCATGGTGGTTCCTCCAGGTGGATGGTCGACGGATGCGATTTTACCACGATCCTCGACGAGAACCAACAACTTAGCCAAGCGATCTGCAATTCAGACGCAAGCCGGCGGGTCTTCGACGGACGACGCGTCAGCGCCGTGGTCGGTCGCGTCCCCCTCTTCCCACACGCCCCTGGATTGTTCATAGTAGGTCTTCGGCAACGCCCGCAAACCTCTTGCCATGAACTTGAAGGAGTAGCCAATGACGATGCGACCTTCTCCCGCACATCTTGTCCTTCCCCTCGCCCGTCTGCGCGGGTTTGTTACCTTGGCGGCGGTCGTTCTCTCGTGCAGCTTAAATGGGCACATCATTGCCGAGGAGCCGGTCGGACAGAGGCCCTATGAAATGGTCTGGGCGGGTCGCGAGGTGGATGATCATCCGGCATGGATCGATTTTGAGAACCTGGAAGGCTGGCATGTCGAGTGTACCGACTCCGAAGCTTCCTTCACGCAAAGCCGCGAGCAGCAACTGTGGGGTCGCTATGTCGGCAAAGTCGACTATCGCGGCACGGGGAGCCGGCCGTCGCTCATCGTTCGGCCCCCGCAAGGCATTTCCTTTTCACAGCCCTTCGACTGCCTGAATTTCTGGGTCTACGGCAACAACTGGGCCTGGGTTTCGGATAAGACCACGCCGCAAGTCGACATCACCATTCTAATGCGCACCGCAGCCGACCAAACTGTCCGCTTACCGATGGGCCGCGTCCGCTGGAAAGAGTGGTGGGTGATGCATGCCAAGCTGAAGCCGGAACAGGCGGGCCTGTTGAAGAACGGCGCCATTCTGGAGGGAATCGAGATCAGCGGGGGACGCAATCCGGAGAATCGCACGCTGTACTTCGACAATCTTTCGGCATATCAGGAACAACTCCCGCCGCTCGTGTTTGATCCGCGGCCGAAGCGGAATCTTACGCCCTTTCCCGGTCAAACTGCGGGGACGAATACCGGCCCCGACACACTGCCGTTTCCAACCCGCGAACAGACCATTTTGCCGGACAACCTCACCTCGAACTTCGAGGTGAAGCTGGAACAAGAGGACGACGCATTCGCCTTTCACTATCGTGGCGACGACGGCCATCTCATGTATCGCTACCGGCCGGCAACCGGTACGCTGGCGGACATCACCGCCCTGTGGCACGACCGTGGAAAACCGTTCCAGCCTATGGTGGATGGCGGGCTCTTTTTTGCCATCGACGGCGGCGAAAAGGTTGTTCCGGCCGAGAGGGGGGAACTCGTCTCCTGCCGTCGGCAAGACGATGTGGTTGAGTCGGTCTGGCGGTATATCGTCGGCAAGAGCGCCGTCGACGCGAAATACACCTTCCGTCTCTGGCAGAAATCGCTGGTGGTCGACGTCGAGTGCCGCGGCGGATCTGTCGGCGAGTTCCGCGTCGGCCGCGCCGTGGGCGTGGAAAGTCCCCGCCTGGTAACGCTTCCCTATCTTGCCTGCGAGTCGCAGCGGCCCGCCGCCTTGGTAGTCGGACCGGTCGATCAGCCGCTATTTGTCTTCTCCATCGTTGACCACTTCCGGTCCAACGCCTCGTCGCTCTGGGCGGCAAACCAGGTTGCCGACGAGGGTGTCGTTTATAACGGCGGAAGCCGCTATACGCCGAAAACCGACGGACGCCGCAACGACTGCTTCGAGCGGCTTTTTCTCACGGTCTCGCCGCAATTCGAGGAAGTCCTCCCCAACGTGGCCAATCCGAAGTCGCCCTGGATGCATGTGGCGGGCGAGCGGGTGTGGATCGCCTACGGGGCGTCGGATCGCCAGCAGAACTACGCTTTCTGGAAAAACGTCGCACGCTACGGAATGACGAACATCGCCTACACCGATCACGAGACCGGCTGGCGCGACGGCGGTGAGAGCTTTACCATGCGAACCCGCGCCGCGCCCGGCAAGGGGGGCGACGAGGGGCAGGCCGACTACGCTCGCAAGATCCGCGCACTTGGCTTCCGTTACGGCATCTACAACAACTACACCGATTTCGCCCCGGTGAACGAGCACTGGGACGAAGACTACGTCACCCGCAACCCCGACGGCGACTGGAAGACCGCCTGGGCCCGCTGCTACAACCCGAAACCGTCGCGGGCGGTCGAGTTGGAAGCCAAACTGGCCCCGATCATCCAGGAGAAGTTCCACCTCGACACGGCCTATTGCGACGTCCACACCGCCGTTCAGCCGTGGCGCTACTGCGATTTCGACGCCCGCGTGCCCGGGGCCGGCACCTTCGCGGCCACGCTCTACGCCTACGGGGAGATCATGCTCCACCAGAAGAAGACCTGGAATGGACCTGTCTACAGCGAGGGGAACAACCACTGGTATTATTGCGGCCTCACCGACGGCAACTACGGGCAGGATCAGGCAGCCGGACTTGCCGAAAACCCCTGGCTGGTCGATTTCGATCTCCGCAAGCTCCACCCCCTTTGCTGTAATTTCGGGATGGGCAATCCCGGCATGTTCTACGGCCGCAATGAGAGTTTGGGGAGCACGCCGGAGGAGCGGGAGGGCCGGGTCGATCGTTTCCTGGCAGCCACGCTGGCATTCGGCCACACCGGCTTCCTGCTGCTGGAGGGCGGCATCACCAATACCGTTCGCAGCTATTTCAACCTTCAACAGATCCACAAGCATTACGCCGAGCAGACAGCGGTCGACATCCGCTATGCCGACGAGCACGGCAATCTGCTCGACACCAGCGCGGCGGTCGCCTCCGGCGCGTTCCGGCGCTCGCAGGTCCGAACGCGCTATTCCAATGGGCTGACGGTGACGGTGAATGGCCACCCGACCGAAGCTTGGAAGACCATCTCGGTTGAGTTGCCGCCCAACGGTTGGCACGTCGAAGGCACGCCGGAATTGAAGCTGACAGCCTTCAGCGCGACGATCGACGGCCACCGTGCCGATTACGTTGATTCGCCGGCGTACGTGTATGCGGACGGCCGTGGTCGATTCACCCGCTTCGACAAGGCGGCCTGCGACGGCCAGGTCATCGCCCACAAACGCAAAGACGGCGATTGGGAAGTGATACCCGTTGCCGGTTGCTCCGAATTCGGCCTCTCGCTCGATGGCCGTGCGGCGACCGCCGTGGCACTGGACGTCGACGGGGAGGAACTGGGACCGGCGCAAACCCGCTTTAGCCGCGGCCTGGTCTATGTGCCGCCGGTGGAGAAGGCGTTCAGTTATATTCTCACGCCTGTTGCCGCCCCGACGGTTTCGCTCGAGTGCGGCCGCCGGAGCGTGGTGCCGGGCGAATTGGTAATTGTCGCCGGCGCATCGCAACATCAATTCCGGGTTGCCGCCGATGCACGGCCCGGTTCGCGGCTGTGGCAGCAATTCGACGACGCCTGGATCGACTTCACCGTGGTTCCGCTGGTCGATGCCGAACTGAAACTCGCCCAAGAATATCAATTGCACCTGACGCCGCATCTTCCCTCGCCTGCCGCGGCGACGATTGCCTTTGCCGGCGAGCAGCGGCAAGTTTCGCTGCAACCGGAAGCGTCGATGGAGTTGACTTTTCCGTGTCACCGACCGCAGACGGAGGAAGTCCGGGAACTGCCGTTAACCGTCCGTGCCGGAGAATCGGCCTTCCAGCGATCCTGGTGGTTGAAGGCGGAAAACGCCGTCGCCAAGATCGCCGATTTGAGCGATGAGATTGCCGGCGGTCAGTGCATTCGGGGCGGCGGAGAAATCCCCTTCGACGACGCCAGCGGGGCGTATGCGAGTTGGAGTGAGCGGAGCTGCGGCAACGTGATCAAGCCGGCACTCTTCATGCATCCACCCTACAAGACGGGCGTTGGTTACTCCTACGCTGCTCTCCTGCCTGTCGATCTGCCGGCCGAGCCGCCGGCGTCTTTCCGCTGCGAGGTGGGCAAAGCCGACGGCAGCGACCCGGGAGATGGGATCCTCTTTCGTATCGCCGTAGTGGAACCGGACGGCAAGGAAGTAGTCGTGGCGGAGCAGTCATGGATCGAGCACGCCTGGACTCCGCTCGAAGCCGATCTCTCTCCCTGGGCCGGTCGCCGCGTGCAAATCAAAGTGATCAGCGACGTTGGGCCCGCCGACAACTCCTCGGGCGACTGGTGTTGCTGGTCGGGAATGCGGATTGAGAGCCTTCGGCCGGTGCTCGTCCTTTCCCTGCACGATTCGCCGGTGTCGCTGCGTTACGAACCGGGACCGCACCCGGTCGAGGGGCTCACACGCGAGGATCTCCGCAAGGCAAAGTCGGCGATGCTGCATTTCCAGGCCATCGGATTGCAGTCGGGCGGCCAATACATTTCCTACGGCACTCTCAATGATGTTTCGCTCGGCGAGATCCCGGCGGCTGGTGGAAGCGAGAAGGAGGGGATCTGGGGCGATGCCACGATCCCGCTCAGCCCGGAAGCAATCGCCAAGCTCGACCTTCACAACCGCTTCCTGCTCCGCAATCCCGGGGAGGACTGCTTCAAAATCCGTCGGCTATGGATCGAATTGGAACTGAACAACGACCGGCGCTGCTCGTCGCGCACATCGACGACTGCCTACACGCAACCGCCAGAATGGCTCTACGGCGAAGGGGAAGGCGTGAGGTTCGGGGAGGATATTGCCGTCGAGATACGGTTTTAGAGTGGGCTGCGTAGTAGATCCCGCTTGCCGAGCGGGATCTCGCGCCGCGAGCAATCCCGCCACAGAGAACCTATCACCAACGCAATCCATCGCGGGCCAAGCGGGATCTCTGCGGCAAGATCCCGCTCGGCAAGCGGGATCTACAAGCCGAACCTACTCATCCGCCAACCGGTTCTGGACAAACTCGCCGAACACGTCTCCCGGTATCGCCACGCCGGTCCGTCCGTTGGCGGTGATGGCGACTCGATATCGCTCCGGTGAGAGGGATTGCACCAGGCTCCGCAATTCGGCGGTGACGAAAGGGGGATAGAGATACCGTCGCCGCTCGCCCGGTTCCAGCGGCCCGTTGGAACAGCCTCTTGCCACGACGAACGCGACGCTCCGCCCCGACTGCTCAATGTGAACCGCCTTCATGCCGGGCCGAGCGAATTCGAGGGAGACATCCTGCGGTTTCTCGTATTCGTAGACGAATTCGAGTTTGACATCGAAAGCGGCGGCGTTGCCGCCGTTGAAAACATCCACCCGCACGCTCTGCTTATCCGTCCGGCTATCTCGGTAGATCCCGTATTGTACCCGTATGCCCAGGTTCATAGACGGTCCCGCTTTCAGTAACGGTCGCCCGGCTCGCACGGATGCACGGTCCGTTGGATCCCAGCCTGCCGAGCCATCAAGGCGTCGATTCCCGATTCAATCACGCGGGCAGCCATCGCCAGCGTCGGATAACCGACGTCGCTCAACGGCAGCCAAGCGGCATCCTCGCAGGATTGGCTTTGATCGAAAACCCCAAACCGCTGGAAATGGTAGGTCGAGGTCTTCGTGTTCCGGTTTTTCAGCTTGATGATCCGGTCGTGTGTGTTGATGTCGTACACGACCGCTTGCACCTTCTTCGGATGGTCTGCGAATCGCGTGTTCGGGTTGACGATTTCCCGCAATCGAAAGCCCAGCCGCTCCTCTTCGGGTGTCAATGGATCAGAGTAGGATTTCCAGTCGAGCACGGTATTTCTCCCGTCGTTTGAGCGGCCGTGAAGGGGGCAGTCCGTGTCACTTTGGTCGGGCCCACCATCACATCACAGGCTGGTTCTCGGACAAATCCCGCGTGGCTCGCCGCTGCCGATCATTCTACCTTCTATGTGGAACGGTTGCACAGCCCATACGCCGAACCGCCGAATGAGGTATCGTCAGCGATCGTGCGATCCCTGGTTCTCAACTGCCCTTCAAACACAAGGCTGGCCGGCAGATAGAAAGCCCACAATGATTCGGTGTCCGTCAGGCTTTCCAGCCGGACTGAAATGCAAAGTCCGTCCGGAAGGTCGCGTGTCCCGGAGTCGGGCTGGCAAACCTGACGCACTTGCTCGTTGGGGTAATCGTAGGTTGGTTGTCGCTTCTTTCTGGAACATGCATATTTATTGTGGTATGATATCCATCTATCGATGTATAAGTACTTCTGTTGGGTTTATTCACATGCATCTTATTGGTGAATCACGTCAAGGATTTGAAACCATTGACCGCTAGCACCCGTGCGACCATCACGAACGTCACCCGGGTTGGGTGTTCAACTTCTGCAAACCGAGCTAAGCTAATAGGGACGTGTCGAGCGGGAGCCCCAGCCCTATTCAGAAAAGGAACCAGAATGGAAAGTCAACAACAAGAAGCTGCCACCAAGAAGCCCATGACCAAGACGGAGATCATGGTCGCCTTGTCCGAGGCCACCGATCTCACCCGGCAGCAGGTTGCATGCCTGCTGGATGAGTTGGGCAAACTGATCGAGAAGAACCTCAGTGAAGGCGGACCGGGGGAATTTGCCATTCCCAGCCTGATGAAGATCAAGGTCGTCCGCAAGCCTGCCACCGAAGCTCGCAAGGGAATCAACCCCTTCACCAAAGAAGAGACCATCTTTAAGGCCAAGCCGGCCAAAAACGTGGTGAAGCTCATGCCGCTGAAGGGCTTGAAGGATATGGTCTGATCGGACGCAGCACGGATCAGGCGGGATCGAAGCAATGAACGCGGAATTCTTGCGGGCGGCGATTCGGCTTTCGCTGGAGAAGATGGAACTCGGCGAAGGCGGCCCCTTTGGAGCCGTGGTCGTAAGAAATGGCGAGATCATCGGTGAGGGCTGGAATCGCGTCCCATCGAGCAACGATCCAACGGCTCACGCCGAAATCGTCGCAATCCGTGACGCTTGCTTTCGACTGAAGTGCTTTTGTTTGTCTGGATGCGAAATCTACGCGAGTTGCGAGCCGTGTCCAATGTGTCTTGGGGCTATCCATTGGGCACGGCTCGATGCGCTCTATTTCGCTGCAACACGTCGAGACGCCGCCGCCGCGGGTTTCGACGATCAGGACATCCATGACCAAATGGCGTTGCCGACGACGATGCACCGCTTTGCCACAGGTCAATCGCTTGAGGAGGAAGCCCGTGTAGCGTTCGACGCATGGAGGCAGAAGGCTGATCGTATCGAATACTGAGTGGTTGGTCTTGAATCGAACGAGACCTCCAGCGCCCGGCAGTCGAACCGGGTGGCGCGGTGCGCTTGACGAAGTGTGGACCGGCTGGTAGTTTGGCCGGGATGGGTTGACCCGCTTTTTGGGACAACCGAGAGGCGAGAGGGAAGCCATGCGAGCCATCTTGTTCGAAGCGCCGCGAAAGATCCGGCTTTTGGATGACGTGCCGGCGCCAAAGCCGAAGGCCGGCGAAGTTCTCGTGCAGTGCAGCTATATCGCGCTGTGTGGCACCAACATGGGCCCGTACACCGGCGATGGTCGTTGGGGCAAGATTCAATGGCCTCCCCCGCCCGGTTGGTTGGGACACGAGAATATCGGGACGATCGTCGAGTCGGACGTCGCCGATTGGCCGGTCGGCACGCATGTGCTGGCCCATCCGGAGGACTACAACGGTTTCGCCGAATACATCGTTTCAAAGCCGGTCGGTTTGGCGAAGCTCCCTTCGGATGCGCCGGACCTGGCGGCCCTCGTCGTAGCCCAGCCGCTGGCGACTGTGCTCCGCGCCTTGGTCCGCACGGGCCCGGTGATTCGGCAGCGTTGTGCCGTCGTCGGCCAGGGCCCGATGGGATTGGTTTTTACCCACCTCCTCGGGCGGATGGGGGCGAGCCAGGTGATCGGCATCGACCGGATCGGCTGGCGTCTGGAGTGGGCCAAGAGATTCGGCGCCACCGACACGATCGACGCTTCGCAGGAAGACGTGGTCGAAAGCGTCCGGCGGTTGACGGATGGCAAGATGGTCGATTTTTGCGTTGAGGCGGTCGGCAAGCCGGATGCCTTGATCACATCGGCATACTTGCCCCGCCGACAGGGGCGCCTGTTTGTCTTCGGGGTGCCCCACCACGATCGTCAGGAGTTTCCGTGGTTTCACACGGTCGGCAATGAGACGGAGATCATCACCTCGATGGGCCCGGAGTGCATGGAGTACTTCCAGAACGCGGTGGACATGATCGTCCAGGGGCGAACCGACCTGACAGCGATGGTCACCCCGCGAATGCCGTGGGAGAAGGCTGCCGAGGCATTTGAAATGTATGCCGACCCCACCCATGTCAAGGACTCTCTGAAACTGACGCTAGTCGTATGATCTGCCGGATGCCCTGGAAGTCGCCCAGCGGCGCCTGCTGCCGGAGATGCCCGCGATGATTGCTTACGAGGTTTCCGGCCCTGTGGCCACACTCCGGCTCAATGCGCCGCCGCACAACGCGCTGACGCCCCGGCTGCTCGAGGAACTGCTCGGTGCGCTAGGGCGGGCTAACGCGGATCGGGCCGTGCGCGGAATGGTCATTCTTGGCGACGAAAACCGCTTTAGCGCCGGGGCGGAAGTGGAGTTGTTCCGCGAGGTGAGATCGGCCGAAGATGCGGTAGCGCTGTCGCGGACGTTTCAGGATGCACTGGAGCAGTTGGAAGATTCACCGAAGCCGGTCGCCGCTGCACTGGCCGGTACGGTGCTGGGCGGTGCCATCGAACTGGCGGCGGCCTGCCATTTTCGGGTTGCCACGACGACGGCGAGGTTCCGGATGCCGGAGGTCACGCTGGGCATCATACCAGGGGCGGGCGGCACGCAGCGGTTGCCCCGGCTGGTGGGTGTGGAAGCCGGGCTGCGCATGCTTGTGGCCGCTGAGACCGTCTCGGCGGAAAAGGCCCGCGATCTGGGGCTTGTCGATGAGGTTGTCGATCGATCCGATCTGCGCAGCACGGCCCACCGTCTCGTCGCGACCGGAGAGAAACCGGAAAAGACCAGCGTGCGCGCCGACAAGCTCGGGCCGCCGGACGATGCGGCCGTCATCCTGGACAAGGCGCAAGAACGGATCGGCGTCGGGCGTCCCGAGATCATCGCCCCTTTCAGGATCCTTCAGTGTGTACGGACGGGACTGGAGCAGTCGTTCGAAGCGGGGCTCGCTGCCGAGCGGACGGGGTTCGCGCAGTGCATGGAAACCCCGGCGACCCGCAATAAGCTTCACTTGTTTTTTGCAGCCCGCCGCCTTACGGAAGCCATCGCCGCGTCCACGTCTACTCGGTCATTCGTTCGGGCGGCAGTGGTGGGTGTCGGTACGATGGGAACCGGGATCGTGCAGGCGTTGGCGTCGGCCGGTCTGCCGGTTGTTGCGATCGACCAGCGCGGCGATGCCCGAGACCGCGCTTTGCAGCAGATCGAGAAATCGCTCCGCAAACGGGCGGCCGATGGCAAGCTCGGATCGGCCGGCGCCGATGAGATCCTGGGCCGGATCGCGCTATCCGGCGATCCAGCCGATGCGAATTCCGCCGATCTGGTGATCGAAGCGGTCTACGAGGACCTGGAGGTCAAGCGACCGTTGATCGAACGCCTGGAGAACGTCTGTTCGAACGAGACAGTTATCGCCACCAATACGTCTACCCTTTCGCTGACGGAGATTGCCGCGGGCCTGCGGCGGCCGGAGCGTTTCCTCGGTCTGCATTTCTTCAACCCGGCCCATCACATGCCGCTGGTGGAAGTGATCCGGCATGAACGCCTCGCGCCTGACGTGCTCACCGCCGCACTCGGCCTGATGAAGCGGATGCGGAAGACGCCGGTGGTCGTAAAGAATCGCGAAGGTTTCGTCGTGAACCGGCTATTCATCCCCTACGTCCAGGAGGCGTTTTCGCTTTTGGAAGAGGGGGCTGATGCGGCCACAATCGACGCCGCGATGGTACAATTTGGTTTTCCGATGGGACCGCTGGTTTTGATCGACATGGCCGGGATCGACATCCTGGCCGACGCGCACCGGGTGCTGTATCGGGCGGATCCGCGACTGGGGCCTCTGTCGCCGATCGCGCACCGGCTCGTCGCGGCCGGCCGTTCGGGACAAAAGGCCGGCGAGGGGGTATATCGATACCAGCCCGGCGATCGCACTCCGCGGGAGAGCCCGGCAACCGAGCAGATCATCGTCGCGGTCCGTACCGAGCGGAAGCAGGGGCTACGCACATTCACCGCGGAGGAAATCGAAGAGCGGTTGGCGATGCGGATGGTTTGCGAGGCCGGCTATGTGATGGCGGAGCGGATCGTCGATTCGGCGGACGATGTGGATGTGGCCACGGTGCTGGGATTGGGCTTTCCCGATTTTCACGGCGGAGTGATGCGGATGGTCCGCGACATGGGAGAGACGGAAATACGTGCTAGACTGAACCGGCTGGCGGCGGAGCATGGCGAGCGATTCGTTCCCGCTTCTCACCGGCATGATGAATAGGCAGGTTGCAGACCTGCCCCATGACTATCGAAAGGAGATTCAATGTCGTCCGCTTCGGAACGAAAGGACTTCGCAGCGAATAAGCAACTTCGGACCGTGATGGGGGACTATTTCGCCCAGATTGGTCGCGGTCCGCAGGAGGGAAAGAAGACCGCTTGGTGTACCAGCGTCGGTCCGGCCGAGCTGCTGCGAGCGATGGGGTTCAATGTCTATTTCCCGGAAAACCACGGGGCGATGCTGGGCGCCGCCCGCATGGCGTCGGACCTGATTCCGCTGGCCAATGCCCGCGGCTTCTCGCCCGACATCTGTTCCTACCTCACCAGCGACGTCGGCTCGTACTTGAAGGGCGCGACTCCCCTGCAGAAGATGGGTTTGGAAGGGCTGCCGAAGGCGGACGTGCTCGTCTTCAACACCAACCAGTGCCGCGACGTGAAGGACTGGTTCCAGTGGTACGCCCGCGAGTGGAACGTGCCGTGCATCGGCATTCACACTCCCCGCGCCATCGGCGAGATGGACGATTCGTTGGTGAAGTACATCGCCGGCCAGATCGAGGAGCTGGTCGCACCGTTGGAGGAGGTGTCGGGCACGGCGTTCGACATCGACCGGCTGCGGGAGACCGTGAAGATTTCCCGCCAGTGTACCGTGTTGTGGAAGGCGGTCATCGAGACCGCGGCGAATGTCCCTTCGCCGATCAGTTTCTTCGACGAGACGATCCAGATGGGGCCGGCGGTCGTGCTGCGGGGCGAAACCGTGGCGGTCGACTACTATCGGCTGCTGCTGGACGAACTGAACCAGCGGATCAGAGACGGCGTGGCGGCGGTGCAGGATGAGCGGCTCAGAGTCTACTGGGAGGGGATGCCGATCTGGGGCAAACTTCGCGATCTCTCCTCGCAGTTTCTCGCCATGAAGGCCTGCGTGGTCGCCTCGACCTACTGCAATAGTTGGATCTTCGAAGCCCTCGATCCGGCCGATCCGTTTCAGAGCATGGCGCGAGCGTATTCCAGCATCTTCATTTGCCGCAGCGACGATTTCAAGGAGAACTACATCCAGCGGATGGTCGAGCAGTTCCGTGTCGACGGCATCCTCTTCCACGACGCCAAGACCTGCCCGAACAACTCCAACTGCCGCTACGAGATGCCGCAGCGGCTCCAGCAGAAGTTGGGCAAGCCCTTCTTGATCGTCAACGGCGATCTCAACGACCTGCGGCTCTATTCCGAGGAACAGACCCGCACGAACATCGAAGCCTTTGCCGAGCAGCTTGCCGAGGCGTAGTCACGACCATCCGAGGTGCGGAAAGAAGAATGCCTTGTTTTTGCGGTGTGGATATCGGCGCGTCGGCGGCGAAGTTGGTGATCGTCGATGAGAGGAAACAGATCGTGGCCGCCAGCGTGCGCCGCTCGGGAATCGACTACGCCGCTACGGCCGGGCGATGCCTGGAAGAGGCGATTGCCGCGTCCGGCCTCGATCGCGAAGCCATTGCCGGAACCTTTTCGACCGGCTACGGCCGCGACAACGTTCCCTGGGCGGACGGCAAAGCGACCGAGATCGCCTGCCATGGCAAAGGCGCTTATCATCACTTCCCTCATGCGATAACCGTGATCGACATCGGCGCGCAGGACAGCAAAGTGATCCATCTCGACGACGCCGGCCGCCGCACCAACTTCAAGATGAACCGCAAGTGCGCGGCGGGCACGGGGGCTTTTCTCGAGGAAATCGCCTACCGGCTCGATTTACCGTTGGATCAACTCAACGGCCTGGCGGAGCAGGCCGATGAGGACGTCACGTTGGGCAGTTTCTGCACGGTCTTCGCCGCCACGGAGATTCTCGCCCTGATCCGCGCCGGCCGCCGTGTGGAGAACATCGTCAAAGGGGCTTTTCGCTCCGTGCTGAAACGCATTGTGGAAATGGATACGGTCCAAGGGCGGCTGGTGATGACCGGCGGAGTGGTGGCACACAACCGCTTGCTGGCCGTGCTGGCCGAGGAGTATTTTGGACAGCAGGCGCTGGTTTCACCGCAGCCGCAGTTGATTGGCGCGCTCGGCGCGGCTTTGTTTGCCTTGGAACGGTCCGAAAAAGGAGAACGCTCATGCTCGTGAAAGACCCGCCCGTCGAACTCGCCGAGGGGCTTTGGATGCTGGGAACCAGCGAATATCCGCTGTATGTCTTCCGAAGTGGCGGCGAATACACGGTTTTTGAAGGCGGGATCGGCGCGTCGGGATCGCTGCTTGCGGAGCAGCTTGCCGCAATGAAGATCGACGGGGAACAGGTCGCCCGCATCGTGGTGACCCACGCGCATCCGGATCACGTCATGGCGGTGCCGGCTTTCCGAAAGATGTTCCCCAAGGCTACGGTGCTGGCCTCGGAAGCCGCCGCCAAGACATTGGCCGTGGAAAAGGTGGTTGCCTTTTTCGCCAAGATGGATCAGATGCTCTGCGCGTCGCTCACCGAGCACGGGCTGATTCGAGAGCAATGCGGCACGGTTGCGGCGGTGGAGAACCGCATCGTGGTGGATCGGCCCCTGCATGAAGGCGACGTCGTCGAGGTCGGTTCCGGCAAGGCGTTCGAGGTGCTGGAAACGCCCGGCCACAGCGATTGCAGCCTCAGTTTTTTCGAGCCGACCGCGGGCATCCTGGTCGTCTCCGACGCCACCGGCTACTACATGCCGCAGCACGACGCCTGGTGGCCGAACTACTTCACGGATTACGGCAGGTACGTCGAGTCGATCCAGCGACTGGCCGGGTTGAAGGCCGAGGTGCTCTGCCTGAGCCACAACGGGGCGGTGCGCGGGGCCGAGGCGGTTGCCGCCTATTTCCGCGGGGCCGTCGACGCGACGCGTCGCTACCACCAGCGGATCGTCGAAGCGTTCCGCGCCGGCACGCCGGTGCGCGAGATCAGCGAGACGCTCGGGAAGGAGATCCACGAGAAGACTCCACTGATGCCGCTGGACTTCTTTCAAAAAAACTGCGGCCTCTTGATCAAGCTGTCGCTGAAGCATGAAGGTATCGAGCCGGAGAAAGCCCAATGACACGCGCGAAAATCCTGGGGACCGGTCACTATGTGCCGCCGCGGGTGGTGACCAACTTCGACGTGATGAAGATGATGGAGACCTCCAACGAGTTCATCGTCGAGCGGACCGGGGTCGAGCGGCGGCGCCACGCCGAGGCGGGCGTGGCCGCTTCGGATCTGGCCGTGCCGGCCTGCCAGGCCGCGATCGAAGACGCCGGCCTGAGCATGGACCAGATCGACCTGGTGATCATGAACACGATCACTCCCGACCACGCCGACCCCGGCTGCGCCTTCTTTCTGCAGGCCAAGTTGGGCCTGCCCGGTGTGCCGGTTCTCGATATCAAGCAGCAGTGCGCGGGGCTGATTTACGGGCTGTCGCTGGCCGATCATTTTGTCCGCGCGGGAACCTACCGGCACGTGCTGGTGGCCTGCTCGGAGGTGCTCTCCACGCGGATCGACGGCTCCTACGAAGGGCGGAACATCGCCATCCTCTTCGGCGACGGGGCAGGGGCGGTCGTCGTCGGGCCCGCGGAGGACGATCGCGCGGGAATCCTCTCGACGATCCTTCACGCCGACGGCCGCGGCGCCAAGGCGTTGTACACCGCCGCGCCGGGCAGCGCCCTGGGGCGGAAGGAGCATGTGACGAAAGACGACATCGACGCCGGACGAGTCCACTTCCGCATGGATGGAAAGACGGTCTTCGAGAACGGGGTCGGCAAGATGTCGGAGGCGGTCTTTGAGTCGCTGGAAGCCAACGGCTTGGCGATGGACCAGATCGACGTGCTCGTGCCGCATCAGGCCAACCTGCGAATGCTGGAGGCGATTGTCGCCCGCACCGGATTCCCGCAGGCGAAGGTTTACGTCAACGTGCCCGAGTACGGCAATGTCGCCTCCGCGTCGCTGCCAATCGCCTTGGACGAAGCGAGGAAGTGCGGGATGATTCGCCAGGGGAGCGTGGCCCTGTTGGTCGCTTTTGGTTCCGGTTTCGTCTGGGGTTCGGCGCTGGTGCGGATGTGATCGTGAACATCGGCGAGGATTGCTGAGACTGTAAACGGAGTTGAAAACGGGACTGGCTCCCTGCGTGGTTTTGGCTCCGAATCATCGAGGAAACGTCTGCTTGCCTTTGGCACTGCGAAGATCTGGCCGTCCATGCCATTGACACCACGGCGAAATCTGGCTAACTTAGCTAACTATGATCACCGTCAACATGCACGAAGCCAAAACTCGCCTTTCCGAGCTGGTGAAAGCCGTAGAGGAGCACGGGGAGACCGTCATTCTGCAGCGTCACGGTAAGCCCGTTGCGGAGATCCACGCCTATGCCGGCCAGTCGGCACAGCACGGGATTCAACGTGACCTGACGCCCGATCCGCGCCTTCGCCCCGTATTTGCCCCAGGGTACGACCCCGCTGAGCCGCTCGGCGAAGACGAATGGCCATCTGACTTGCAATGAGACTGTTGCTGGATACCAATGCACTCTTGCATTTGGCAGCCGGCACGCTGTCGGCCAATGCCCGCACAGCACTCCAGGCGGCGGATTTCGCCCTAATTTCGCCCGTTGTCCCGTGGGAACTAGCCATCAAGGTCAAGGGCGGAAGGCTCACGCTGCCGCAACCGCCACTCGACTACGTCGTGAGCCTTGCCCGAAACTACCAGCTTACGCTCTCGCCAACCGGGCTGGATGCCGCTCTGCTCTGTGTGGCTGCAGATCTTCCACTTATTCACCGCGACCCTTTCGACCGCGTCCTCATCGCTACTGCGATCCGGGAAGGTCTGACCCTCCTGACGTCCGACCGCACGATCGCGACCTATCCAAACCTTGCGACCCTCTGGTGACCAGAGCGTAGGCCTTCGTCACGGTATCCTGAGCAATCACCGGTATGGTTCCACGGGGGGGTAACGAAGTCGCTTTTGGCCAACGGCCATGCTCAACGGTCAGACCCCGACCTTTCCTCGGCTATTGCCTACTTCGACGCCGCGTGTGCAGCCCACTCCCGCAATCGCCAGTAGGCGACGAGCCAGGAGGTGATGCTGACCTCGGCGATGCTTTCCGGCAGGCGAGTGTGAGTCATTTGCCGGATGTCGGTCTGGCGGCTGAGAATCTTGGGGGCGAGTTCGATGGCGCCGCTGGTTGGGTCAAGGGATTCCACGATGGTCGCAATCGCCGCAAGACGCGTGCCTTGTGAGTCTTTCTTGGGAGGATTGCCGGCGGCGTAGCTTTCGCCGTCGGCATCAACGAATTTCGTGCCGCGCTGCCACAATGTCTTGATCGTCTGCGGCAGGCGGGGGTCGTCGTGCCCCGCCTGCATCGCCACGTAGTAGCCCTCGGCGATTAAAGACGTGATGTTGAAGTTTGCGAGAGTCTCGTCGGTGACCGCGGCATCCATCGCAGCGTTCAGTCCGGCAAGGTGCCGCAGATAACCGGAGTCGCCGGAGGTCTTGGCCGCCAGCACGACCAGCGGCACGTACAGCCCGAGGGCGTGGAGGTGGGTGTCGGCGGTGACGATGGTGCGATGGCGGTAAGCGAAACGGAACTTCCGGGCGACAAAGAAATCCGCGGCATCCACGAAGAAGCGATCGATCGTCGCTTGCTCGTCCAGGCCGGCCAGCGGCCGCCAGGCGTGCAGAGCGACGAGGGCCTTGGTGTACTGATCGGTGCTCGTCTCGTGCGAATTGCGGGCGTTGCGAACTCCTCCGAATGGCTTGGGAAGCCAGCCGGGCATGTAGTGGCGGCCCTCGTCGATCACCGCCAGGATGCCGCGAATCGCCCGGTGGGCCAGTTCACGAGCGGGAGCTTCGTTCGTCACGCCGTAGCGGACGATCTGGCTCAGCGCGAATTCGCCGGTCGCCATCAGCGCGTTTTCATAGGACATGCAACCGGCCTTGTCGGGCGCGTTCTGAAACATGTCGGTAATCAGCCGCTGGTCGGTTTTCGCGAGGTCTTCATTGGTCCACGGGGCCAGCGTCGCCGCGCAAAGGAAAGAGCGGCAGAGGCCGTCGGCATCCAACATGCGGCCGGTGACGAAATCCTGCATCACCTTCTCCGTAGCGGACAGAGAGCCCAGGCCGCTCGGCGATTGCGCGTGCGACCGTGCCGAGCCGCCGGCGGCTGCGGCGAACAGGATGCCCAGAAAACGGCGGCGCGTGGGATGCGGTGTGTCTGCCGTGTGGTTCATGGCCCTTGATACTCCCCTTTTCAAATGGCTCTTCCGGAGAATCCGTGGGTGGATTGAGACCCATAAAAAGAAGAGCCTATCGGTCGATGGAAGTCAAGGATGTGTTGGTGGAAGAAATGTTGCGGTCCGTGCCGGCGGGAACGGCAACCGCGAGGCTGGACATCGGGAAATGCGAGGTTTACGCGGCAATTTCTGCCTACTCGAACAGCCGCTCGCCCGGGCAGTCGGACGGGTGATGGAAAACAGGGCCAGACTCTTCCCCGCCGCTCCGCGCCATGCAATACTAAGGGTTTGAACGCACAAGGCCCCCTGCCGGACTGGAGAAAAATGATGCCCATGTCGATTTCAACTCGTATGGTCGCGATTGGCTGCTGGCTGGCGGCAACCGCTGCAACGGCCGACCCTCCCTCGTTCAAGATGCACCGCGTCGGCACGTACCGCAGTGAAGCATGTGGTGTCGGAGACTTCAACAACGACAGCAAGCTGGACATCGTCGCCGGACCGTACATCTACCTCGCCCCCGACTGGAAGGCGTGGAAGATCCGCGAGCTTCGCGGAAAAGTCGACGAAGAGGGAAAAGGCTACCACCACGACTTTGCCAACTTGCCTTTGGACGTCGACGGCGACGGGAAACTGGACGTCGTCTCCTGCGACTGGTTCGAGAAGTGCATCGATTGGTATCGCAACGTGGGGCCGGAAGGCGGGCCCTGGCCGCGGACGATCAGCGACGTAAGCGTGAATTACGAGACGGCCGATCTCATCGACCTGGCGGGCGACGGCAAGGCCCGGGCGATCCTGGCGGATATACAGCCCACAGTCTGGTTTGAACCGGTCACAAGATCGGACGGCAAGGGCGAACTGGCCAAGCACGTCGTTTCGATGAAGCCAATGGCTTTCGGCGGCGGTGCCGGCGATGTCAACGGCGACGGACGCCCCGACATTCTCCGGCCAAACGCCTGGTTCGAGGCGCCTGTCGACATCCGCGCCGGAGAGTGGATCGAACATCCATTGGCTCTCGGCGATCTTAAGGAAGATAAGCCCGCGCACACGGCGCAGATTCTGGTGTACGACGTCAACGCCGACGGAGTGAACGATCTTGTCACCAGTTCCGCCCACGCCTACGGCATCTTCTGGTATGAGCAAGGTCGCAGCGGGTCCGAGACCACCTGGAAACAGCACGTCATCGACGAAAGCTGGAGCCAGGCCCACTCTCTGGCCTTGGCCGATATCGACAACGACGGCACGCTCGATTTGGTCGCCGGCAAGCGGTTCATGGCCCACAATGGCGGCGATCCCGGCGCCTTCGAACCGTTGTGCGTCTATTGGTATCAGCTTCAGCGTGGCAAGACGCCGACCTGGACCCGCCATGCCATTTCGCACGATGAAGGGATTGGCTCGGGCCTGAATGTTCCGGTGGTCGATCTCGACGGCGATGGGGATCTGGATGTCGTCGTCACCGGCAAATGGGGTGGGCCGGTGTGGTTTGAGAACCTTCTTCGCTGAACAATTCGCGATTCCCGCTCGGCGGCAGCCGGGCTGCTCAATGTTGCAGCGGGAGGTTGATCTACTTGGAGGCCCTAACAAAACGGGGACTGGCTCCGAGCTAAACCTTGGCAAAATCCGCAGAATAAAGATCCTGGCGAGGTGCCTGTCCCCGTTTTGTTAGGGCCTCGAACCGATCCCAACCAATTTCGACAGTGAGGTGCAACCTTGACCGCGATCCGGCCTTTTCCTTGGCTCTGGGCCACTTTCCTTGCCTGGCTGACTATCCTGGCCCTCGGCGGATCCGCTCGCGCCGAAGGCGCCGATGCATGGAAGGTCTATCCGCAGGAGCTTCCCGATCGAGCAGACGCCTTGCGGTTCAACATGGATGCCTGCGTGGAAGCCTGCCGCCGACATGCCGATCCGGCGACGAAGGAAGACTGGGAGGCGGGCAAGGGAGAGCTTGCGGTCGCGCTGCGCGACGCGATCGGTTTGGAGCCCTGGCCCGAGAAGACGCCGCTGCAATTTCAGGTCACCGGGCGCGCCGAGCGCGACGGTTACACGATTGAAAACGTCGTCTTTGAAAGTTTTCCGCGTTTCTATGTGACCGCCAATGTTTACGTCCCCCGCGAAGCGAAGCGGCCGCTGCCTGCCATCGTCGTCACCGCGGGCCATGCGATGGACGACGGCAAGAACTACGATCTCTACCGCACGGCCCAGCTCGGCCTCGTCCGGGAGGGCTTCCTCGTGCTGGCATACGACCCGGTCGGACAGGGAGAGCGGAAACTGCCGGGTTATTCTCACACGGTCAGCTACCCGGCCATGCTGGTCGGCCACACGAATCTCCGCTACATGCTCTGGGACAGCGTCCGTGCCCTCGATTATCTGCTCACTCGCGACGACGTCGATTCCCGGCGGATCGGGATTGCCGGAAACTCCGGCGGCGGGCTGAACACGATGTACGCCATGCCGATCGAATCTCGCTTCGCTGCCGGAGCGCCGTTCTGTTGCCTTTGCTCGTATGAAGCCTGGATCAAGGACGGTGGGGACCATTGTATCTGCAACCACCTGCCCGGTATTTGCCGGAAGATGGAACAGTTTCAGTTTGTCGGGCTCTGCGCCCCGCGGCCATTCATGGCCGGTAATGGTGCAAAAGACCCGATCTTCCCGATCGCAGGCGTTCGCGACACGATCCGCCGCGCCGAGAAGATCTATGGCTTTTATGACGCCGCCGATCGGGTCGCGCTTTGCGAGGCGCCCCTGCCCCACGGATGGTCGCAGCCGCTCCGCGAAAAAGCCTATGGCTGGATGAACCGCTGGCTGCAAGGCCGCGGCGACGGTTCACCGGTGAACGAAGCGGAGATCAAGCTGGAGGACAAGAAAGCCCGCGATCTTCTGGCGTTGAAAGACGGCAAGATGCCGGCCGACGCCAAGAGCTATATCGACCTGGTTCGCGAGGAAGCCCAGCGGCTGGTGCAGGGCTACGCCCGCGTGCCGAGCGACTCGGACGGTTTCGCATCGTGGGCAGCCCAAATGCGGAAAGGGCTTTGGCAGGTTTTCGGCGGTAAACCCGCGGGCTTCCAGCCGGCCATCGACCAACTGGGATCCTTCGCTTGGGAAAGTCACACCGTCCAACGCCTGGCAATCCGGACCGAGCCGGGCATGGAGGCGACGGCCTTGCTGGTCCGGCCCGCCGACACATCCGGCGCCGTGCCGGTGGTGATCCTTCTCGACGACGCGGGCAAGCAGGCGGTTCGTAAGTCGGCGTTGGCAAAACGATTGCTCGCGGAGAAAATCGCCGTCCTGGCTTTGGATGTCCGCGCCACCGGCGAGGGCAAGGTCCACGAAAACCAGTGCGCCAGCGATGCGATTGTGCTGGGCCGGCCACTGTTGGGCCAGCAAACTTGGGACGTGGTTGCCGCAGCGAACGTATTGTCGCGCCGCGACGACGTGGGACCGGTCGCTGTCTATGCACGCGGCAACTTCGCGCTGATCGGCACGCTGGCGGCCGCATTGTCCGAGGAAATCGATGCCCTTGTGACGGAGCGCGGGCTCGCGAGTCTCGTCTCGGCAATCGCGGATCCGCTGCCACAGCCGCTGTGGGTCTACGCCCCGAATCTGCTCAAGGTGGCCGACGTGTCGCAAATTGCGGCTCTCTGCGCGCCGCGGCCGTTGCTTTGCGTGGATTCGAGCCAACCGGAAGACGACGCCCGACAAACGATCGCGGAGTTCTTGTTGAAAGTCTCGAAGCGTTAGCCGCCTGGTTGCTTCAAAGTACGTCAGGCTGTCCTGCCTGACATTTCCGTCACAGTCAGGTTGGAAAGCCTGGCGAACATCTCGGTAGCCTCATGACATCACCTCGCCGAAAACCACGCCGTCGCGGAGCGGTGGGCGTTTTCGTTCGCGCCGGAAAGCTGCTGGTTATTCGCCGCTCAAAACTCGTAGTTGCGCCTCGGAAGTTCTGCTTCCCCGGCGGCGCCATCGAGGCGCTCGAAACCGAAGAGGAAGCCTTGGTAAGGGAGATCCGCGAGGAATTGAACGTCGCTATCACGCCGCGGCGGCGTCTCTGGCAAAGCGTCACGCGCTGGAATGTGCAACTCGCCTGGTGGCTGGGGCAACTGCCTGCCGAAGTCGAACCGGTTCCCAATCCCGCCGAAGTCGAATCGATCCACTGGTACACGCCCGCGGAGATGGCCGCGCTGCCGGGATTGCTCGAAAGCAACCGCGCCTTTTTGAAGGCAGTGGCAACCGGCGAGATCGACTTGAAATAAACGGAGAAGTTGCAGGGAATCTCGTTCCGTTTCCGTCGATGCTTACCGTTCCGCCGGTTCCTTGGCGGACGACGGGAAGAAACGACGGTTGAAGATCGCCGGATCGAACGGATCCGCCGGCACGAACTCCGGCGGCATTCCTCCCCGCTTCACGCTCGAAGCGGCCTGCTTCGGCGGCGCGGCCTGATCGGCCTGTAATGGCGGGATGTTGCTCTTTATGGCAGGTGCCGATTCTATCGCAGACGATGCGCCGAACGGTGAAGGCGGCGAGGAAGCGGCCGGCTCGATATACGCGGCCTGCTGCGCCGTGACCGTCTCTGCTTGCGATTCCATGTGAGTCGCGGGCAGCACCGCCGGTGACTCGGCGACGGCGGGCGGATCCCCTTGGGCCACCAGGTAAGCCCACGCGATCAGTTGTTGGTACTGCGACGAGTAGCGATCGATGAAGATCGCGGCCCGCGCCGAACCGTGCGCTCGCAACGGCGCTGTCAGAAGGGGGCTGTTCTCCACGTCGTTGCGATCGACCTGCTGTACGGCCGCGTGGAGGTTCCGCTGAGTGAGGCGGCGACTGGGCGG
The DNA here is from genome assembly GCA_012728855.1 of Rhodopirellula sp. Lineage (GTDB taxonomy): Bacteria > Planctomycetota > Planctomycetia > Pirellulales > Thermoguttaceae > JABWBD01. The sequence continues at coordinate 59,960 of JAAYEH010000301.1, forward strand.
CTGGTTGGCGGGGATGCGCAGCAAGCTGAAGGATTGATCGCCGGAAGGTCCGTGACAGCCGCTCGCCGTGCAATGGTTCGTCAACAAAGGTTGAACCGTCTGAGCAAACATTTCCACGACCCCATCCGGCATGCCGCGGACGAACCGATCGAGTTCTTCCGGCGTGGGGCCCGTGTCGGCAGGCTCGTCGGCAAGCTGCCGATTCGACTGCTGGGAGGGTGGCTGGAACGCCATGCGAATTCGGCGATCCACCAGCGGGATCAAAGGGTGCGCCGGATTGAGAGCCGCAGCCTGCTGAAGTTCCGCGGCGGCTTCACGCATCAAGCCGAATCGTGTACACCAAACCGCCAGATCCAGCCGGTCGCCGGCGTTATCGAAGCGACTGCGGGCTTTCAGATATCGATAAACCTCCGATAAGCTGCCCGAGACATGCTCGACCTCCCGTGCGTGGAGCCGGATCTCGCCGTGGTCCACAAGGATCGAGTAGTAGTCGCCGGTTCTGGCGATTTCGCCCGATATCACCTGGCCGTTCTGCAGGAGCACCACTCCGGATCGCGGGACACCTGAATCACCGGGCGATGGAGGTGTCTGCGCCGGCGCGATTGCGATGCTGACCGACAGCAGGGAGCAGACCAACAGATGACGGAGCGTGAGGCGTTGCATAGGGCGGCAAAGGTAGGAAAACCCGCACCCCGGGTCAATAGAGGTTCACGATCGCAGCGGATATACTCGGCAGAGAACCTGGGAGGACTTTCCGTGACCGATTCAGAGCGCGCCCAGCGGCGCGAGATATATTATGAAGGCCACGTTCAGGGGGTTGGCTTTCGTTACACGGCCAGAAGTGTGGCGGCGGGTTTTCCGGTGGCGGGCTTCGTCCGGAATCTGCGGGATGGACGCGTTCTTCTGGTAGCGGAAGGCGAGCCAGCCGATTTGGATGGTTTCTTCGGCAGGCTCGAAAGCGAATTGGGCCGCCATATTCGTCACCGCAGTGTCGAAGTGCGGGGTGCAACGGGTGAATTCCGCAGTTTCGACATCCGGTTCTGATCCACCGCTGCGTGCCGAGCCGTTGACGTGCGAACCATTGCAGCGTTGTCTGCGTAGCGAGGCGTAGTTGCGCGAGAAGGGGGTAGGAGTCTTTTTCCGCGCGCGGCCTCAACGCCGCTGGACCTGTCCGATCCGGCCGTTGACCGATACGGAAACAGACTCCTTACCCCTCTTAGTAGGGTTACGTGAACGAGTAAATCAGGCAAGGGCGACTTCCAGGGGATTGGCAATGGGCTTTTTCGCGAGTGACTTGGTTCTCTTCGGTGCGATCACGACTTGGCTCAAGCCGCTTTGGGCGGTGGCCGCGGGAGCGGTCGGCGTGCTGGCGGCGCTGGTGATCCTTGGATTGGCCCTTCGGCTGGTCGCCCCGAAGGTAGCAGCGATTGCTCGCACAACGACCAAGGAGGCTCTCGGACAGCCGTTGTTCTACGTGCTGTTGGTCATTGGCGTTTTCGCATTGCTGATCTTTCCGTTCGTGCCCTACAACACGTTCGGGGAAGACGTGAAGATGGTTAAGGCCGAAGGGCTTACGCTGATTAAGGTTCTGGCGATAGCCCTGGCCTTGTGGACGGCCAGTCTTTCGGTGGCTGAAGAGATCGAAGGCAAGACGGCACTGACATTGCTTTCCAAACCGATCAGACGATGGCAGCTTCTCTTGGGCAAGTTCCTGGGAATTCTGGTTCCTGTGGCGATTATCTTCGTGATCCTCGGCTCAGTGTTCTTGGGCAGCATTTCCTTTAAGACCGTCTATGACGCCCGAGAGACCGCCCAGCCCGAGCCAACCTCGGCACAATGCATGGACGAAATGATCCAGATTACGCCGGGGTTGGCGTTGGCCTTCCTCGAGGCGGTGGTATTGACCTCGGTGAGTGTGGCGATTTCCACGCGATTGCCGATGCTGGCAAACCTCATGATCTGTGCGTCGATCTACGTGCTGGGGCACCTCGTGCCGATGTTGGTCAATTCGGCGGTGGGGCGCTTTGAGATTGTCGGCTTTGTCGGACGGCTGCTTTCCGCCGTCCTCCCGGTACTCGATCACTTCAGCATTGAAACCGCCATATCCACCGGCCAGGCGGTTCCGGCGGCGTATCTGGTCTGGGCGACGGTTTACGCCTTGGTCTACAGCACGGTGGCCATGCTGGTTGGGCTGTTGATGTTCGAAGATCGCGACTTGGCCTAAGCTACGGTTTGCCGTTGCTTTTGTGGTTGTGGCGCTCGATTTCGAGGATCTTTTGGACACGGCGGGCGTGCCTGCCGCCTTCGAACTCGGTATTCAGCCAAATCTCGATTAGTCGATCGATCACCCGTTCGCCCAGGGTATCGGCGGAAAGACAGAGCACGTTGAGATCGTTGTGGCGGCGGCTGATTTCCGCCGTCAACTCGTCCTGACAGGCTGCGGCGCGAACGCCGGGATACTTGTTCGCCACGATCGACATGCCCAGCCCGGTTCCACAAATCAGGATGCCGCGATCTACCTCTTGCTCGCTTACCATGCGAGCGACCTTTGCGGCAATGTCCGGGTAGTCGACGCTCCCCTGGTCTTCGGTTCCCGTATCCGCGACCTCCTGCCCGAGATTTTGCAGCAATTGGACGACTTTCGCCCGCATGGCGACGCCTCGATGGTCGCTTCCGATGGCGATTCGCATCACGCTCCCTTTCCGGCGGCCTGAATTGCCTGCCGCCACAGCGCTAAACAAGTCGATCTTCGTGGATCTCAAACCCGGAAGGCCCTGCCGCGGCTCTCCCTCTACCAGAATAACAATCGGCTAACGTGGCCACAATAGGCTGTCACGCAAGCGGACTGTGGTGAATTGGGCTGTCGAACCACTGTAGTCTAGGGATTGGAAAGAGAACACGCAACGTGCCTCACCGCAGCAGGTAGGGGGGATCCGACGGCGGTACTGACACTCGGCATCGCTGCCAGATCGAACCTTGATGTTGCCACGGAACGCCATTCGGCGGTAAGCTATCCCGCGAGGGACAAGCAGCGTCATCGAATCGGCGCATGTCGTAAATCGTTGCGGGGCTGAGTTGATTCGGCCCCGGTGGAATGTATTCAACCCTGCTTTAGAACGGGAATAATACAGCCTTAAGAAGGAGTCCAGGAGTGTTCGTCGCTGCCACCAGCAGATGCTTTGAAGACCTACCGCTTGACGATGCGCTTCGCCGCCTCGTCGATCTGGAATACTCTTATTTGGAGATCATGGTCCATGAGTCGGGGGGGCACCTGAAACCGTCCGAAGTGTGCCGTGATTTGGATCGGGTTGTGCGTGTCTGTCGCCAGACCTACCGACTGACTCCGGTTGCCTACAGCGTGGACGCGGAGACGCCGGACGAGGAAGAGTATTACCGCCAATTCGCTTCCTGCTGCCGTTTGGCCAAGGCCACCAAAGTCGTCACGATAACCGTTCGATCTGCGGAATTGGGCACCCCGTTCAACGCCGAAGTCGAACGGCTCCGCACGCTGGTCGATATCGCTACCAGGGAAGGCGTTCGCGTGGGGCTCCTCACGGAGGCCGGCCGGATGAGTCAGGATCCCGCCACCGCCGTGGTCTTCTGCGACAGTGTGAAAGGTTTGGGTATCACGCTCGACCCGAGCCACTATATTTGCGGCCCGCACGCCGGCGGAAATTACGAACAGGTCATGAAACATGTCTGCCATGTCCGGCTGCGCGATTCGACGAAGGAGCAACTTCAGGTTCGCATCGGCCAGGGACTGGTTGAGTACGGACGCCTCATCGCCCAATTGGGCAAACACCACTACGATCGGGCGCTCTGCGTCGACATGCGTCCCCTGCCCGACGTCGACCAAAATGCCGAGATGCGCAAGATGCGCCTGTTGCTCGAGAGTTTGCTGTAAGGCGAGTGGCAGGAACAGGCTTCCCACCAGCCCGGCTGCCGCTATCAGGTAAAACGATGGCGTAACGATAGACGGCAAGCGAGCAGCCGGGCTGCCCATTGGCTACTCGGTTCCCGACGCTCGCCTGGTCACGAACCATCGCCATCGTGCGGGCTTTCGTCGTGGATGACTCGCCCTAAGGTAATGCCGAACTGGCGCATTTTGGCGCGCATGGTGCTCCTGGTAATCCCCAGGATCTTGGCGGCTTGGAGTTGGTTTCCCGCCGTGTGGCGGAGCACTCGCGTGATCAGCAACCGCTCCAGCAGGCCGATGGCTTCGTCGTAGAGACGGTTTGTGCCGGATTGGAGCCGTTCCTCCAGGAAGCGGTCCCAATCCATGCCGGCGGATCCGAGCACGGGCGCCTGCGTTGGCTCGGTGAGCGGTGCGATGCGGAGCGTGTCGGGCAGATAGTCCGCCACGAGCACCGGACCCGCAGTCCTGAGAACGGCCTGTTTCAAAACGCTTTGCAGTTGTCGCACGTTTCCCGGCCAGGCGTAGGCCCGCAGCAGATCCATCGCCTCGGGGGCGATGCTCCGGATGTCTTTGCCAAGTTCCCGGTTCGCCCGCACGAGAAAGTGATCGACCAACAGCGGCAGATCTTCCGGCCGTCTGCCCAGTGGCGGCAGGGTGATGGTGTAGACGTTGAGCCGGTAGTACAGGTCGCTTCGAAAGGCGCCCGCAGCGACCATCTGCTCCAGGTCGCGATTCGTGGAAGCGATGATCCGCACGTCGGTGCGGATGGTCTGGTTGCCGCCGACGCGCTCGAACTGCTGGTCTTGCAAGACCCGAAGGATCTTGCCCTGCAGGAGTAAGGGCATGTCGCCGATTTCGTCGAGCAGCAGCGTGCCTCCGGAGCATTGCTCGAACTTGCCGATATGGCGGCGATCGGCGCCGGTAAATGCGCCCTTCTCGTGGCCGAAAAGCTCGCTTTCCAGGAGCGTTTCGGGAATGGCGGCGCAGTTCACGGCCAGAAATGGACCATCGCAGCGGTTGCTGTGCTGATAGATTGCCCTGCCCACCAGTTCTTTGCCTGTGCCGCTTTCACCGCGGACCAATACGGTCACCGTCTGAGGCGCAACGCGCCCGATCGCCTTGTAGACTTCCTGCATTGCAGGACCGCGGCCCACGATGGCATCGTGGCCTGCCGGGATCGCCCCGACTTCCGGATCGACACTGACCGGTTCGCGCATCAACCGCCGGATTTCAAACGCCCGCCGCACCAAACTTCGCACTCGACCGAAGTCCAGCGGTTTGAGCAGGTAATCGAAAGCCCCCAGTTTCATCGCCTCAATGGCCGTATCACTAGTGCCGCCGGCAGTGATGAGGATTACCGGAACCTTGGGGTCGAGCCGATGCAGCTCGCGAAATACTTCCAGGCCCGTTCGGTCCGGGAGGAGCACGTCGAGGATCACCGCGTCCGGCCGCGTCGTTGAAAACAGGCCTATGCCCGCTTCCGCCGAAGTGGCCGTTGTCACGGCAACCTCTTCCGCCTCGAATACACGACGAAACAGATGGAGAGTCGATGGTTCGTCATCAACGACTAACAGACGAGGCATTGAACCATGCCAAAAAAAGATGCGGGATGCGAGTAAGGCCGACTCGGATCATTCTGCGAAGGGATCGCCTGCCAGGCAACCGCAAATGAGACTTTCTATCCCAGTTTTCGCGGCGCGAACTCCCGACATTTACCCCCAACTTCCCATGTCCCGCGTTTCACGCATCCCCTCCGCAGCGACCACGTTTTTTTTTGAAATTCGTTAGTGTCTCGTGTGAAGGCGATGAGTTCGGAAAAAATGTCCTAACTCTATCCCCTTAAGCCGCTTACGCTCCTAACCCGTGCTGTCGGCGACAGCAGTGCTTGCAGGGCCTTTGCGCGCAAAATGTGCCCTGCCAACGCCTTGAGCCACTTGATCCAAGCTGCTTGACCTTGGAAAAGATCTCGATAAACTTGGATCGAAATGCCTGTATATTGTGGATTCAATCCAAGTGTCTACAATATATCGGCAGGACAGGAGGCTTTGCCCCCGCTTTTTGGATGGATCCACTTCATCGTTGGCGGGGCCTGATTCCAGGACTCCGCTCGTGCGCCGTCTCGTTGACGCGCCGAGGCAAAAAAGTGTACAATCGTTCACGCATTAAAACGCGTGCCCATGCATGTTGCGGAAGGAGAATCTTTCATGGATACGAATCAATTCGGTGCTCAGAGCGATTCGGCGTCGGCCACGGTCGCCGATCCGCATACCCGGCGGGTGTCTTCCAAGGGCCTGGTGATTGATCCGGTCTTCTGCCCGGTCGACGTGGAGGAGCCGTTCGACACCGTCAAATGGGATATCCGCTCGGCGACAATCAAGGGAGAGGGCGGCGAGGTCGTTTTCGAACAGACCGATTGCGAGATTCCGGCCACCTGGAGCCAACTTGCCACGAACATCGTCGCCAGCAAGTACTTTTACGGGGAGTTGGGCACATCGGAGCGGGAAAAGAGCGTCCGTCAACTGATCCATCGGGTTTGCCGGACCATCGCCGATTGGGGCAGCCAGGACGGCTACTTCGCCACCTCGGAGGACGGCCAGCGATTCTACCGCGAACTGACTTGGCTGTGCCTGCATCAGACGGCGGCCTTCAACTCGCCTGTCTGGTTCAACGTCGGACTGTATCACCAATACGGTGTTCAAGGGTCGATGTGCAACTGGCACTGGGACGCGACCCAAGCCGACGCTGTTCAGCCGGAAAACCCCTACGAGTATCCTCAAGCTTCCGCGTGCTTCATCCAAAGTGTGCAGGACAACATGGAAGACATCATGGAACTCGCCAGAAGCGAGGCGATGCTCTTCAAGTTCGGCTCAGGCACGGGCACGGATCTCTCCACCCTTCGTTCGCACCGCGAGAAGCTCTCCGGCGGCGGCAAACCTTCCGGGCCACTTTCCTTCATGCGGGTCTACGACCAGATCGCGGCCGTGGTGAAAAGCGGCGGAAAAACGCGACGGGCCGCCAAGATGCAATCGCTGAAGATTTGGCATCCGGACATCCTCGAATTCATCGAGTGCAAGCGGAATGAGGAGAAGAAGGCCGAACTGCTGATTTCCAAAGGCTACGATCCGGATGAGGCCTACAGCTCCGTGCTGTTTCAAAACGCCAACCTTTCGGTCCGCGTCACCGAGGAGTTCATGCAGGCCGTCGAAGCCGATCGGCACTGGACCACCCACTGGGTCACCGCCAAGGAACAATCCGGGCCGGTGCATCCCGCCCGCGAATTGTTCCAGAGGATGGCCGCGGCCGCCTGGGGCTGCGGCGACCCTGGCCTGCAATACGATACGACGATCAATCACTGGAACACCTGTCCGAATTCCGGGCGGATCAATGCTTCCAACCCGTGTTCCGAGTACATGTTCCTCGATGATTCCGCCTGCAATCTGGCGAGCATCAACTTGATGCGATTCCGCAAGGCGGACGGGACGTTCGACGTGGAGCGGTTCACGGCGGCCTGCCGAATCGTTTTCATCGCTCAGGAAATCCTCGTCGATCACGCCAGCTATCCCACCAGGCGGATCGCGGTGACCAGCCATCGCTTCCGACCGATCGGATTGGGCTATTCGAACCTGGGCAGTCTGATCATGAGCAGCGGTGCGGCCTACGATTCAAAGGAAGCCAGAGGGCTCTGCGGCGCCGTCACCGCCCTGATGCACGGAACGGCCAATCGCACCAGTGCCGAATTGGCGGCGGTGGTCGGCCCGTTCGACGGCTTTGCCGATAACCGCGCCTCGATGCTGCGGGTGATGGAGATGCACTGGGAAAAAGTGGAGGAAATCAGTGCCTGCCCTCACTACTTGAAGTCGGCCGCCCGCAGCGTCTGGGACGAAGTGCTGGCGGCCGGCCGCCGTTACGGATTCCGCAACGCCCAGGCCACCGTGCTTGCCCCCACCGGCACGATCAGCTTTATGATGGATTGCGACACGACCGGCATCGAGCCCGAAATCGCCCTGGTGAAATACAAGCAGCTTGCCGGGGGCGGCGTGCTCAAGATCGTCAACCAGACGGTTCCGCTCGCGTTGCGAACGCTGGGCTACAGCGACGAGGAAGTGGCCTCCATCACCGCTTACGTGGACAAGGAGGACACGATCGAGGGCGCCGCCGATTTGAGGGCCGAGCACTTGCCGGTGTTCGACTGCGCCTTCCAGCCGCCCAACGGCACGCGCAGCATCCCTTGGAAAGCCCATGTCCGCATGATGGCCGCCGCCCAGCCGTTTCTTTCGGGGGCGATATCCAAGACAGTCAATATGCCCAAAGACAGCACGCCGGAAGACATTGCCAACGCCTACATGGAGGGCTGGAAACTGGGCCTCAAGGCCCTGGCCGTCTACCGCGACGGGTCGAAGGGAACACAGCCGCTGTCGACCAAGCAGGATACGGACACCAAGCAGCAGGTTTCCGCTCCGCGCCGTGAGCGGTTGCCGGATACGCGACCGTCCGTCACCCACAAGTTCAGTATCGCCGGCCACGAGGGGTATATCACTGTGGGGTTGTATCCGGACGGAAGGCCGGGCGAGATGTTCATTACCATGGCCAAGGAAGGGAGCACGGTCGGTGGCCTGATGGATTGTTTCGGAACGGCGGTCTCCATGAGCCTCCAGTACGGCGTGCCGCTGGAGGTCTACGTCAACAAGTTCTCGCACACGCGTTTTGAACCGATGGGGCATACCAAGAATCCGGACATTCGGATCGCCAAGAGTATTGTCGATTACATCTTCCGCTGGCTGGGAATTACCTTCCTGCCCGGCTACCGTGAAGTCAACGCCGGTTTGAGTGTCGCTCCTTCGGAACTGAGCAAAACGGAATCGGGGGAACTCGAAGCAGAGTTCCGGCCCGCCGCCACGACGGCCGGCGGGCCAAATGCGGGGCCAGGAGTGGCCGCGACCGGCAACAAGACGGGCAACGGGCACGTCAATGGCGCGACGAAGGGAGGGACCGGTACAGCCGCCGCCGTAGCGGTTCGTGAACGCGGCGGGCCGGCGCCGCGTCAGGACGCCGCTGCTTACTCCGCCACCATCAGCGAACAGTTCGCGTCCTTCCAGACCGATGCGCCCAGTTGCGACAACTGCGGCGCCATCACGGTCCGCAACGGCAATTGCTACCTCTGCCACGTCTGCGGTAACAGCATGGGTTGCTCGTGACGGATGGCTCGCGACGGATCGCCGGGCGGCGAATCGGATCGCCGCCCGGCGAGTCGGACCGATTGGCTCAGCAAGAAGTCAATGTACGTCAGGCTTTATGCTTCGGCCGAAGGCCTTCTGTCATCGTAGCCTGGGGAAACTCCCCTCGTCGTTATACACACGTCGTCTTTGGCATCGGCTGTACCGCGAAGCGGTTGAACAACGCAGCCCAGGGTAGCCGCGGAGCGGCCACCCTGGGCTGGCTGTTGTACAACGCCTTCGGCGTAAAACAATTGCCAGCGTGTGCTGTCCCCAAGCCATACTTGTGTATAACAACGAGGGAAACTCCCCTGGGAGGGTTGAGTCGGGAGTGGGCTTTGGCCAACGGCCATATTCACCTCTACCTGCCACGTTAGAACAAATCGAACGAACACGGCTTGGCCTGAAAACTTTCCTACTCCTGCCACAGACTCTGCGCGGCCACGTTCACCAGAGCCTGCAAGTTGGCCAGTGGAGTTTCCGGGGGGACCATGTCGCCGGCAGCGAGGATGTAGCCCCGCGGTCCGCCCTCTCGGCATTTCTGCACGGCTTCGGCGCGGACCTGCTCCGGGGTTCCTTTCGCCAACGTCAGAGTATTCACTCCACCCATCAGCGCGACTCGGTCGCCGATGCGGCGCTTGGCATCGGCCACTGAGACCCCGCCCAGCGGATCCAGCGGCTCGACAACATGGGCGCCGCAGTCGGCCAGCATTTCCAAGATTGGCCCCGACTTGCCGCAAACGTGGATGTAAATCAGGATCCGCTCGCGAAAGTGCCGGCAGAACACCTGGTAGGCAGGCAGGCAGAACTGCTCGAAGTGCCGCGGGCTGATGAGGCTGGCGCTGGCCGAGGGGTCGCCGATGTACAGCGCGTCGATCTCCGCCTCCAGCAGCTTCTCCGCCCGGCGGATCATCGCCTCGCTCTGCATCCGCATCACCTCGGCGACCAATGTCGGACTTTCGACCAGATCGATCATCGCCTGCTGCCGGCCTCGCAATTCGGCGTAGGTGGTCATGGTGATCCCGCCGGGCGCGGAGGCCACGAATCGCTCCGGCACGCGCTGCCGCGCCGCTCTTAAGAGTTCGATCTTCTCGTCCGTGATCGCCAAGACCATTTCATCGAGCCGAGCCTGGGCCTCGGCCGCTGTCTCGATCGGTGGGGGCCGGCGGTCAGGCACAAAGGCCCCGCCCCCCTGTGCATCGATCTTCCCCAAACGTTCGCCGGTCTGCGGATCGACCACCACGAGTTCGTCACCCTGCCGATACGTCCTGTGCGGATCGGCTGGCAGGAACAGACGCAGCCCATCGCAACCGACCTCTTCTGCCAGCCGGATGACGTGATCGTAGACCAGAGCCGGATCCTCGACACAGCGGGCCAATTGCTCCAACCAGTCGCCGCTCTCACGGCTGGCGTGAATCCGTATGGCCGTGTCGTAGCAAATTTGCGGCATGCACGGAATTCGTGGCGTGGGGTCGCGCCGCATCGCGGCCTGCATCAATTGACGGGAGTTCATTCGAGTAGGCATGGTGTATCCGATAGGCTGCGGCGGCAGTGTGAGTCGTTGCTAGCCGCCGGTCTTCTTCTGCACTCGTCGCTGGAATGGTTCCATGTCGATCACGGCGCGGACGTGCTTGCCGCGGGCGATTTGCTCGTGGCTGTCGCGGGCTTCGAAGTCGAGCATCACCCGCCTTTTTTCGACCGCGGTCACGGTTGCCGTGGCCACGACGGTTTCGCCGGCGGGAGTGGCGGCGAGGTGCTCGAAATCGAACCCGATTCCGACAGACGCTTCCCCGGGATCGAGGTGCGGCAGAATTGCCTGGAACGCGGCGGTCTCCATGATGTACAGCAGCCAGGGCGTGGAGAGGACGTTCGGCGCCCCCGGTTTGCGATAGCTCACCAGGTTTTCCGTCACGACGCGATGCCGTGCCTCGCCCGTCACTCCGGGCGCCAAGGTCTTCTTCACGGGCGTTCTCCGCACTTGGCCGAACGAGATGGGAAAGAGTCTGGAGGTTCCAGCAAGACGGGGACTGGCTCCGAAGCAAGCATTCACAAGACATTCTATCGTACGCCCGATGACTGGACGACACAAGCTGCGCTCGACCTACCGGACTCCCGATCGGCCTTCCGTCGCTACTCCGTGGCGGAACCCGTCTCCCGTGCCCCCACATATCCGAATTCTGGTGGGCATTGCATCTCTCGCATCTTTTTCGCGAAAATCGCCCTCCGCGACCGCTCGCTACTCATTGCGCGGCGACGAGCTATGTAACGCACGGCGTTGGTGTTGTAAGATGAAAAGTCGTTGTCGCTCGGAGTCTGGAGTCTAACGTTTGTAAACCTTGCTGAAATCCCGAATCCGGAGATCACACACATGCAGCGGCGGCAGTTTCTCTCGGCGGTGGTGGGCGGAATGGCGGTTTTGGGCACGGCTCGGGCCAGGGCGGCGACCTCCGGTGGCCTCCGCGCGGGCGAGGGCGTCGCCGATATCACACCGCCCTTGGGCATCGAACTGGCCGGCTTTCACAAGCCGATCGGACAAGAGCGGCGGGTTAAAGGGATTCGCCAGGCGGCCGAGACGCGGGCACTGGTGCTGACCTACGGCGCGACGCAAGTAGCCATCTGTTCACTCGACGTGCTGGGCACCAGCGATGAGATGACCAGGCGGATCCAGAAGGCGGCCGCCGAGCGCACCGGGATCCCGGCCGAGAACATCCACGTGGTCGCCACGCACGATCACAGCATGCCAACCTTTAAGAAGATCCGGCAGTGGGGCGGAATGTCGCCGGAGTTCATGGCCACCGTCGAGCAGCGAACCGTGGAGGCGATCGTCGCTGCCCAAGCCGACTTGGCTCCGGCCGAGTTGTCGTTGGGCAAGTGCCGTGCGCCGGGAGGCAGTCACAACCGCACCGTGAAGCAGGGCGTCGCCCGCACCGACACCGAATTCGGCCCTCAGTCCACCGACGACGAGCGCTGGCTCGACACGATGCTCCACGCCCTGGTATTCCGACGGGCCGGCAAGAAGCCGGATCTGGTGTGGTACCACTTCTCGGCACATGCCGTGTGCTATGCCGATGAGCAGGCCGGGCCCGACTGGCCGGGCGAGGTGGCCCGGGAGATCCGCAAGGAACTGGGCCTGCGTCCGTCGTTCCTGCAGGGACACATCGGCGACGTGAACCCCGGCGACGGCAGCGACTGGCGCGGCGAGATCCGGCAAACCGTGGCCGCCATTACTCCCGCCTTGAGGCAGGCGATTGCGGAAGCCGGCCCGCAGCGCGTCGACTGCCTGCGCACCCGCGGCACGCCATTTAACGTCCCGTTCGATATGGAGCGGTTCGAACAATGGGTCGACGAGTATCGCTGCGACCCGAGCAAGTGCAAGTCGGGGCCGTGGGTCGACGCCGGTTTTGCCGCCGATTGGTATCGTGGCAATGAGCGACGAGATCGAAGTGTCAAGCATTTGCCGATCACGCTCAGCGCGATCCAACTCGGACCGGTCGGTATGCTCTTCCACCCTGGCGAGTTGTACAGCTATTACGGCCTGGCGATCCGCCGCGGCTCGCCGCTAAGCGACACGCTCGTGGTGGGCTGCGCAGACGGCTCGATCGGCTACCTGCCCGACCCGACGGCCTACCGGCTCGGCGAGTACTCGGCCATCGTAGTGCCCAAAATAGTCGACTTGCCCCCGTACCAGCCTACCGCCGCGCGGGATCTGACCGCCGCGGCCATCGCGCTGATGAAGCAGACCGTGGGATAACCCGCCACACGCCACAACAACCAATCAAGTATTCTCGACCGATTCAGTCGCAAGTGGAGTGTCTCGTGAAGCTATCGAATTTCCGGCTCTTGGCGGCCTTGGTCTTGATCCTCGGGCCGACCTGTTTGACGGCAGCGAGTGCCAACTGGCCGCAGTTTCGAGGCCCCGGCTCGCGCGGCGTCGCCGAGGGCGACACGCTCCCCGACCGCTGGTCAGCAACCGAAAACGTTGCATGGAAGACCGAGATTCCCGGCCGTGGATGGTCTTCGCCCGTCGTCTGGGGAGACCGCGTGTTCCTCACCACCGTGATCAACTCAGGTGCCACGGAGGAACTCAAGAAAGGTCTCTATTTCGGCGGCAATCGACCCGATCCGCCCGACGCCGTGCATCAATGGAAAGTATTCTGCCTCGACCTGCAGACCGGCCGCGTCTCGTGGGAGCGGCAGGTCCACGAGGGGAAACCCCAAACGGCAATCCACCTGAAGAACAGCTTCGCCTCGGAAACACCCGTGACCGATGGCGCGCGGGTGTATTGCCATTTCGGCAACGTGGGAGTCTTCGCCTTCGACCTGGAGGGCAACCCGGTGTGGGCCCGCAGGCTCGAGCCGCACAAGATGCGAAACGGCTGGGGCACTGCCGCTTCGCCCGTCCTCCACGGAGACACACTGTACCTGGTCAACGACAACGACGAGGATTCCTGCCTGCTCGCGTTGGATAAGGCGACCGGCGAGCAACGCTGGCGAGTTTCTCGCGATGAGAAGAGCAACTGGTCGACGCCGCTGGTCTGGGAAAACGAGCAACGCACGGAGATCGTCACCCTCGGAACCGGTGCGGTCCGCTCCTACGATCTGGCCGGCAAGCTGTTGTGGTCTCTGGAAGGCATGTCGACCATCACGATTGCAACTCCCTACGCTCACGGCGGTCTGCTCTATTTCAGCTCCGGTTACGTCGGCGACCCGTTCCGGCCTCTCTACGCCGTACGCCCCGGAGCCCGCGGCGACATTTCGCTCCAGGAGGGCCAGCAGAGCAACGAGTGGATCGCGTGGTGCCGGGAAAAGGCTTCGCCCTACAACCCTTCGACCCTCGTCTACAAGGATCGTCTCTACGTCCTTTACGACCGCGGTCTTTTCGCCTGTTTCGATCCGCGCGACGGCTCCGATGTCTTCGGCCCCGAGCGGCTGCCGAACGGCCGGGCCTTCACCGCCTCGCCCTGGGCCTACGACGACAAGGTCTTCTGCTTGAACGAAGACGGGCTGACCTTTGTTCTCAAAGCCGGCGACGAGTACCAACTGCTGCATACGAATCCATTGGCCGACGACGACATTGGCATGGCCACGCCCGCCATCGTCGGAGATCGCCTGCTTATTCGCACCTCCGCGCGATTGTACTGCATCCGATCTGCCGCCAATCCGGATCGCGGCGAGTGAGGATCGGTCAAAAAAACAACTACCCCCGAATACTTGTTTTCCTGCGAGGATCGTACCGTGTCCTGTCATCCGTGCCCCGGCCTTGCCATCCGTGCTAATAGGAATGCCTTCGATCGTCGCGGCTTTCTGAAAATCGCCGCCGGCGCAGCAGTCGTGGCAACGCCGGGGTTCCTCTCGAACGCGACCGCCGCCGATCTGCCCCGGCAGCGAATCAAAGTGGGGCAGATCGGTATCGGGCACAATCATGCCTCTGCCAAGATGGCCACCTTCCGAAAGCTGACCGACCACTACGAAGTCGTCGGCGTCGTCGAACCGGATCCCGAGTGGCGCAAGCGGCGCGGAACCGATCCGGCCTACCGGGATCTGCCGTGGATGACCGAGGAGCAGTTGCTCAACACCAAGGGGCTGAGGGCCGTGGCCGTGGAGACGGACGTTTGCGATCTGGCCGCGACAGCCGCTCGCTGCGTTGACGCCGGAGTGCATATTCACCTCGACAAGCCGGGCGGCGAATCGCTCGGCCCCTTCAAAAAAGTGCTCGACGAAGCCGGAAGGCAAGGTCTGGCCGTGCAGTTGGGCTACATGTACCGCAATAATCCGGCCATCCAATTCTGCCTCCGCGCGATTCGCGAAGGCTGGCTCGGCAAGGTTTTCGAAGTCCATGCCGTCATGAGCCGGGAGCAACCGCTTGCCTACCGAAAGTGGCTGTCGCAGTTTCGCGGCGGCACGATGTACATCTTCGGCGGCCACCTCATCGATCTGGTGGTCGCCATGATGGGAAAACCCCAGCGGATCACTCCCTACCAGCGGCAAACGCAGCCGGAGGTGGATCTGTACGACAACGGGCTCGCCGTGCTCGAGTATCCGCGGGCCACCGCCACGATCCGCACGGCGTCGCTCGAAGTCGAGGGCTACCAGCGGCGGCAGTTCGTCGTCTGCGGCGACGAAGGAACGATCGAAATTCGCCCCCTCGAGCCGCCCGTCCTGCGGTTGACCTTGGCCAAACCCCGCGATTCGTTCACAAGCGGCTGCCAGGAGGTTCCCCTCCCGCCGATGCCCGGACGATACGACGAACAACTGATCGAGTTGGCCGCGATCATTCGCGGCGAAATTGCCAATCCATATCCACTGGAACACGAACTGACCGTCCAGGAAGCCCTGCTCGCAGCGAGCGGTTACCCGCCGGGCTGAGACTTCCCCGAATCGTATCCATCCAATCGCTTTAATGTTGGCCACTCCGAGGATTTCATCATGTCGCGACAGACTCGCAGAAACTTTTTGCAGCGAACGACGTGCGGTACGGCCGCGGTGGCGATCGGCGCTTTGGCGGCTCCGGCGATCCAGGCTGGCGGCGCCAACGAACGAATGGTCGTGGGCATGGCCGGCTGTGGGATCCGGGGTAAGGCGCTCGGCGCGGAATTGCGGAAGCTGGGCGTGGCAATCGCCTACGCCTGCGACCCCGAACAGGCCCGCGCGGAGAGTTTCAAGTCCGCTTTCGGTGCGAACCACGCCGTGGCCGACCTGCGCAAGATTCTCGACGATCGCCAGGTCGACGCCATCGTCATCGCCACGCCCGACCACTGGCACGCGCCGGCGGCGATCCTCGCTTGCCAGGCCGGCAAGCACGTCTACGTCGAAAAACCCTGCTCGCACAACATCGTCGAAGGCCGGCGGATGATCGAAGCCGCACGGAAAAGCGGCATGGTGATGCAGGTCGGCACCCAGACCCGCAGTACCACCGCCTTCCACGAACCGATCGCGCTGGTTCGCGAAGGGGCCGTGGGCAAGCTGCTCGTTGCGAAAGCATGGGTGAGCCACCGCCGGCCGAACATCGGCCGCAGCGAGCCCTCCGAACCGCCCGCCGGATTGGACTACGACCTCTGGATCGGCCCGGCCCCCATGATCCCGTACCAGGAAAACCGCCTGCAATACCTTTGGCACTGGTGGCACCATTTCGGCACCGGCGAAGCCGGCAACCGCGGCGTGCATCAGTTGGACATCGCACTGTGGGGCCTGGGCGTGACGACCCATCCCGCGCGGGTCATCGGGTTCGGCGAAAAACTCTACTTCGACGACGACCAGCAGTTTCCCGACACCCAATACGTCACCTTCGAGTATTCGGGCGACGGCGCCCCGGGATCCAAGCAACTGCTCATCTACGAACAGCGAACCTGGACGACCTATCCGCAGGAAAACTATCCGACCGGCTGCACCTTCTACGGCGACGATGGCTATCTCACGATGGACATGCACCTGGATTGGAAGCTTTTCGGGCCGAAGAACAAGCTGCGGAAAGAGGGCAAAGGTTTTTACGACACCCGAGCACACTGCGCCGACTTCTTCGACGCGATCCGCAACGGCCGCCGTCCCAATGCCGACATCGAGATCGGCCATCTTTCCGCCACGTTGTCCCACCTGGCCAATATCCTCGCCCGCACCGGCAAGCGGAAACTCGCCTTCGACCCGAAGACGGAACGCTTCACCGACTTGCCGGAAGCCAACGCGCTGGTCGGCCGAAGCTACCGCGAAGGGCACTGGGCGAGCTTGGAGACACTCTAAATGACCCTGCACGATTCCAGGAGGAAAGCAATCGAGGTGTGCCACTGCTTGGAGTTGAACGGGTTCTCCATCCTGAGAAAACCCTCCACAACTCCAAGCAGTGCAGCGCTCCACGCGAGGAGGCGGTTCTCACTGCTTGTGATTGTGGCAGATCCTGAGCGAATGGAAACTCCGTCCAATCACAAGCAGTGCCACACCGCAATCCGATCTCCCAGAATCGTGCAAAATTCTTTAGAAGGATGAACAACATGAACCACCGCGCTTTTCCCACCGTGCTGGCGGCGATGGCAGCCATCGTCACTCTTACGGCTGCCCTCGCCGCCGACGAGACAACTCCGCTTCCCGATGCCAAGCCGGTTCCCGACATGCAGGTGCTCCCCTTGCCTTACGACCAGGCGTCGTTTGAGCACCTAGGCCGAGAACTCACCCGCTACCATTTCGGCCCGGATCTGCGGAGGCCGTTCTGGTATCCGATCGTCGGGCCGGGTGGCCGATCCCTGACACGCATCGGCAAGCCCGACGACCCCGGCCGTTCGGTTACACCGAGCGCCCAGCCGAGCGATCCCAACCGTCCCGACAATCCGTCCGGCCACAGCCATCAAACCTCGGTGTGGATCTCCCACAAGGACGTCGGCGGCTTCGACTTCTGGCGCGATTCCGGACCGATCGCCGGCCAGATTGTCCACCAGACGGGCCAAGAGGGGCTTCAGTATGACGATGGCCCCGCGGCGGCTGCCATGCTCTCGCTCAACGCGTGGAACGATCCCCAGGGGCGAACTTTGATGCTCGATCGCCGCCGTGCAACGGTCGCACCCTGCGGCGACGGTTCCTGGCGGCTGACGATCGACCTGCAATTGGAAGCCCCGCCCGGCGACGCGGGCGAGGTCACTTTGGGAAAAACCCCCTTCGGCCTGATCGGCGTGCGGATGGCCAAGACGATCGGCGTCAAGGACGGTGGCGGACGCATCCTCAACAGCGAGGGCCATCGTAACGAAGCGGAGGCATTCCGCAAGCCGGCCCGCTGGGTCGACTACAGCGGGCCGATCACGCGCGAGCACGCGGCCGGCATCGCGTTGATGGATCACCCGAACAATCCCGGGCATCCCACGGCGTTTCATGTCCGCGACGACGGCTGGATGGGCGTCTGCCTGACGCTCAACGATTCCATCACCATTACCCGTGACAAACCTTTACGTCTGCGTTACGGCCTCTGGATCCACCCCAACGTGCCCGAATCCCGCAAGATCGGCGAACAATGGCAACTCTTCGCCGACGAAGAACTCGCCACATTCAAGAGGAGCCAATGATGTTTCAGCAAACACGGAAAGGGGCAAACGCCATTGCGGCTCCGGCGATCCAAGCCCGCGCTGCCGGTGAGCAATTCGTCGTTGGATCGATCGGCTGCTCGGGTCGAGGAATTGCCGTCGGAGAGGAACTGCGGAAGCTGGGTGTCCGCATCGCCTACGCCTGCGATCCCGACCAGGCCCGCGCGGACGCCGCCAAAAAGCAACTCAACGCCGACCAGGCGGTGGCCGACCTGCGGAGAATTCTCGACGACCGCGCAGTCGATGCCGTGGTGATCGCCGCGCCGAACCATTGGCACGCGCCGGCGGCCGTCCTCGCCTGCCAGGCCGGCAAGCACGTCTACGTCGAAAAGCCCTGCTCGCACAACATCGTCGAGGGCCGGCGAATGATCCAGGCCGCCCGGCAAAGCGGCCTGGTCATGCAGGTCGGCTCTCAGATCCGCGGCACCAAGGCGTTTCAGGAGGGCATCGCGCTGGTGCATGAGGGAGCCTTGGGCAAGGTGCTCGTCGCAAAGACTTGGGTCAGCCGGAAGCGGCCCGACATCGGCCACTGCCAGCCGTCGCAGCCGCCGGCCGGACTGGACTATGACCTCTGGGTCGGTCCGGCGCCGATGATCCCCTACCAGTCGAACCTCCTGCACTACAACTGGCATTGGTGGTACAACTTCGGCAACGGCGACGCCGGCAGCCGCGGCGTCCACCAGTTGGACATCGCCCTCTGGGGCCTGGACATCAAGAACCATCCGACGCGGGTCTCCGGCTTCGGCGAAAAACTCTACTTCGACGACGACAAGCAGTATCCCGATACCCACTACGCGACGTTCGAGTATCCGGCCGACGATGCCTCAAGCTCCAGGCGGCTGATCGTTTACGAACAGCGGCTCTGGACGCCCTATTGGGGGCAGGAAAACTGTGAGGACGGCTGCACGTTCTTCGGCGACGAGGGCTACCTGACGATCGACATGCACCAGGGCTGGAGACTCTACGACCGCAAAAACGTGCTCCGCAAAGAAGTCAAGAGGTGGTTCGACACGGGCGAGCACTGCGCCGACTTTCTCGATGCCATCCGAAGTGGCCGGCGGCCGACCGCCGATATCGAGATCGGCCACCTCTCGGCCACGCTGCCCCATCTGGTCAACATCCTGGCCCGCACCGGCCGTGAGGATCTGAACTTCGATCCCAGCCGCGAGCAGTTCGTCGACGCGCCGGACGCCAATGCCCTCACGGGGCGGACCTATCGCCCGGGACATTGGGCCAGCTTGGAGTCAACGTAGAACGACAGCCGAGGATTGTTCGGTCAGCAACTTTCCAGGGAACCGTTCACGGGGCGGAAGAGAAGGGGACAGGTTCATGACTTCGGCCAATGTTTTTTCAGGATACCCGAACTGGCCGAAGAACAGACGGATAACTGTTTTGCATGAACGTGCGAAGCTGGCAAGCCGGCCAACCGCTCGACAATCTCCTTTCGCACGATCAACTCGAACCCGGGATACCGAGGGAGCTAACCAGGCTTCTACATTTCCGGCGTGTTGGTCATTACGAAGCCGTGGTAGGCCGAGTTGCCGTGTTCACCGATGTCCAGGCCGTCCATCTCCTCCTCGGGGCTGACTCGCAGTCCGATCGTGTACTTCATGCCGTAGAAGAGAATCGCGCCGGTAACCATGCACCAGGCGAAAACCGCTCCAACCCCGATCGCCTGACTGATCAACTGCGACACACCGCCACCGTAAAAGAGACCTGGCAGTGGCGATCCGTCACCCGTTCCGGTCGACCAGAGCCCCAGCGCCAGTGTGCCCCAGCGCCAGTGTGCCCCAGCGCCAGTGTGCCCCAGCTTCCGCAGACGCCGTGAACGGATATGGCGCCGACCGGATCGTCCACCCGTAGCACCCGTTCGACGAAGAGAACGGAAAGGACGACGAGAACGCCGGCGATCAGCCCGATCGGCACGGAGCCCGCCATCGATACCCAAGCACAAGGGGCGGTGATCGCCACCAGCCCTGCCAGTCCGCCGTTGAGCGTCATGCCCACGTCCCACTTGCCGAAGATCATCTTCGACGTCAACAGGGCCCCCAGCACGCCCGCAGCGGCAGCGGTGTTCGTCGTGCAGACAATATGGGAAATGTCGGCGGCCGCCGCTGCCATCGTGCTGCCGGGATTGAATCCGAACCAGCCGAGCCACAGGATGAAAACTCCCAGGGCGGCCAAGGGAATGTTGTGCCCGGGGATCGCCCGCGGTTTCCCTTCGCGCGTGTATTTTCCCAGGCGAGGGCCCAACGCAATCGCTCCAACCAGCGCTAGCCACCCCCCAACACTGTGGACGACCGTAGAGCCGGCGAAATCCCACATCCCCGCCTCTCCCACGCCAGCCAACCAACCACCACCCCAAATCCAATGCCCGGAGATGGGGTAGATCACCGCGGAGATGACGACGCTATAACACATGTACGACGCAAATCTCGTCCGCTCGGCCATCGCTCCGGATACGATCGTCGCGGCAGTGGCGGCAAAGACCAACTGGAAGAAGAACTTCGCTTCCAGCGGCACGCTCGTCCAGGCAAGGGGGTCAAAATTCGTGGTGGTCTTGGTGGTTCCGTCGTCCTGGGGGATGAGAACCTCCGTTTCGTTCAGGAAGAAGCCGCTGTCGCCGACGAAGGCGTTGCCGATGCTGAACATCAAGCCGAAACCGATGACCCAATAGGCAAGGCTCCCGAATGCGTAGTCGAGCAGGTTCTTCATAATGATGTTCACGGCGTTCTTCGCGCGGGTGAAGCCGGTTTCCACCAGGGCGAAGCCCGCCTGCATCCACATCACGAGAAACGCGGCAATCAATACCCAGACGGTATCCAACGCCACGGACTTGTTCTCAACGGCGGACTGTAATTCAGCCACTGCCGCCAACGTCTTTGCTTCCGAGGCGATCGTCTCGCTGGCGGTTTCGACCGGAGCCTGCGCCAGTGCCGCCGGCGACCACGCGGCCAGCGCGATCGCCAATACGGCCAAAGTTCTTAAACACGAACCAATGTCGCCTGAAAACGCCTTCATTTCGAATCCTCGGTAGCTGTGAGCATGATGGGGAAGTGGCCAGCAGAGATGATTCGCCGCTGTGGAGGTGGTCAAATCGCGCCTTCGCCGACTTCGCCGGTGCGAATGCGAATTGCGTCGCTGAGATCGGAGACAAAAACCTTGCCGTCGCCAACCTGGCCGGTCCGCGCCGCCTGGATCACGGCGCCCACGACGGCTTCCGCCTCCGAGTCGGGAACGACAATCTCGAGCTTGATCTTGGGGACGAAATCGACCGTATACTCCGTGCCCCGATACAACTCCGTGTGCCCTCGTTGACGGCCGAAACCGCGAACCTCCGTGATCGTCATCCCTTTCGTCCCGAGCTTGGTCAACGCTTCCTTAACATCCTCCAGCTTGAAGTGGCGAATCAACGCTTCGATCTTCTTCATTCGATGGCTGCTTTCTAGACAGGTGGCCGGCCCCTAGGGTCATGCCGATCATCCAACTCCTCGAAGCCGCTTGCCCGCAGAGCAAGTACATCGGCACATGTGCTCTACGCAAGCGGCGTGCCACAGGCGTGTTCGACGTTAAGAAACGCGCTGCGTGGAATTGAAGTCAATATCGAGCTATTAGGGTTCCACCCTAAGAACTGCCTGCAGAACCCGAAGGCGTGCAAATGGTTAGAGAAACGCTAGGGCTGTCGATGGCAGTGGCCTTAACGGCGAACTCCGCCGCGACGCGTTTCAACGGCAGATGCCATTTGCTCGCGCTCGATGCACGCATCGCACCGTTGATAGGCAACGGCACCCGGGCAGCCCGATCGCTACGGCCGGGGCGAGTCGGACCTGCTGCGCAAGGCCGAACGGTGATCTAACCGCTCGTCCACAATCGATCAATAGCGCAAGTCTATCCAATCGAAAAACTCATCGCAGGCGGTTTGCACACGGCCGCCTTACAGCCTATCCCAAAACCGCCGGGGACTGGCTCATTTTGCGGAGTCTTCGGAGCAAAATGTGCCTGTCCCCCTCTCCGCCAAGGTTTTGGGATAGGCTCTTATTCGGGAATAGACACTCGCCATAACTCCAGCTTATACATGGAGTTCAATTCATGTTTCTCGCGAGGCGGGTCGATGAGCACAGAGAAGTCGTTATTCTCCATCAAGCCTGCTGAAATCCCTCCATGCGTTTAAGCGAGGCCCGTTACGAATACGAACCTCCACGCGATTCACACCTACACACTTTTTGCACACCTAAACCGGGAGTATTCATGATGAAACTCACGACAATTCTGGCATCCGGCCTCCTAGGCGTTCTGACGCTGTCAGGAACCACGGTGGGTCAGGTTGCGGTCTACGATGCGAATGGGGAACAAAAAACCGTTTTGGTGGACGCCGCAGTCACCGACGACGACGTTCAAGACGAATCCGCTCAGAAAGACTTGTGTTGCCAAGAAATGAACGATTGTCCGAACCATGGCTGCTGTGATCGTGGCAGCGGCTGCGGCCGTGCCGGTAGCTGCTGCGTTCACGGGGATCCCTGGGAGTTGTTCCCGAAAAGATGTTCGGGCCTGAAGATTGGTGGCTGGACGCAATTGGGATACCACTCGCAAGACAGCTTTGCCGACCTGTTCAACCAGTACGACGATCATCTGGCGCTACATCAGCAGTGGATTTACGCGGAAAAGGTTGCGGACGGTAGTTGCGGCATGGACTGGGGGTTCCGGTTCGATGCCATGTACGGTATCGATGCAGATAACACTCAGTCCTTCGGCAATCCGGGTGCGACGTGGGACAACGCAGCCAGCTTTGATCACGGCGCCTACGGGTGGGCACTGCCTCAAGCCTACGGCGAGCTAGCTTACGGCGACGTGTCGGTCATCTTCGGCCACTTCTACACGCTGGTCGGCTACGAAGTCGTGATGGCTCCGAAGAACTTCTTCTACAGCCACGCCTTTGCGATGAACAACATCGAGCCGTTTACCCACACCGGTGTGGAAGCCACCTGGAAAGCGACCGATAGGCTTACGCTTCGTGGTGGATGGACGCTGGGTTGGGATACGGGATTTGACCAGTTCGCCGACGGCAACAACTTCCTGGGCGGCTTCCAGTATGAACTGACCGACAAGATCGACGTCCTCTACTATTGCACCATGGGCGACTTCGGATCGTACGCCGGCCAGACGGCCAAGGAAGGCTACGAACACACCGTGCTTGTCGATTTCTCGTTGACCGAACGCTTGAACTACGTATTCGAAACGGACCTGCTGCGGATCGGCGATTTGGGCGGAACGGGAAACGACTTCAATTCCGTCGGCATCAACAACTACCTGTTCTACACGCTGAACGACTGCTGGAGCGTCGGGGCACGTCTCGAGTGGTGGGAGACGGATGTCGAGGCCAATCCCGGGCAATACTCCAACGTTACGCTTAACGAGTTCACTCTTGGGCTGAACTGGCGTCCAAACGCGAATCTTGTACTGCGACCCGAAGTCCGCCACGAGTGGTTTCCCGCCGACGGCGATGCGCAGCGGTATGGCAGCGACGATGCGCAGCAGACGATCTTCGGTGTCGATGGCGTCCTGACCTACTGATCGCTTGCGACCCCGGATCGGGTAGCCATCTTCGCGGATAAGTGACCGTAACGCGGATAAGTGACCGCGAGCGGGAGCGATCCTGCTCACGGTCACTTGCTTTTCAAATACCGTGTGGGGAATTCAAGAAATATGATGGGCCGCCGCCACACTTGTAACAGCGGCCCGGCGGAGGGAAGCTCAGATTTCGTATCACGATTCGCGGAAAAGGCCGACGACGACGCTGAGGACTTCACAAATTGTGAAAGCTGACCCTAGACTCTCGACTTTCCGCTCTACTGCTCCCACAACTCGCGAACCGCGCGGACGAGAACCCTTTCCGCCTCCGCCGAATAGAAGCCGATATCGGCCACCAGCCCGCGCGCTTCGTAGCCTCCCTCGGCGACAATCGTCGCGTCGGGCAGGTAACCGTCCACCTCGTTGGAATAACCGGCGATCCACAGGCGACCGGGCCCCAGCGCTTTCTTCACCGACGGTACGTAGCCCGAAACCACCTCTCCGGACAAGCCCACGAACGTAAAATCACGGCCGAACTGCCAGACAGCCAGCGGATGTTGGTGGTGCGTCGGCAGAGGATCCCCACGCTCGACGGCGGCCAGCATCCGTTTGCCGTTATGGGCCAGAGCCCCGGTCATCTTGGCCAGTACGTCGCGCGGCGGGGCCGGTTGGAGCGGCAACGCCACTTCGATGAATTTCACTCGCAGCGGCCCGCACACCGCCTCCAACGGGTTCTGTAAAACCCGGGAGACTTCCGCTGCCAGGCTTACGCCTTGCCGACGGGCGTTTTCTTCCTGATCGGGGCCGCAGCGAGGCTCGCTGTTGGCGTCGGCGCCGCAACCTTGAACGAACATGGCCTGCACACCTGCATGACGAGCCTCCAGCGATTCCTGGGCGAAACTCGCATAGTCGCCGGAAAGCTTGAGGCTGTCGGACCCGAGGGTAACGGGGTGGCACGCACAGCCAAAGACGACTGCCCGCAATGTTCCCTCGGGCGTTTGAACGCGAATTACGGGAACGGTGTTGTCCACCGCCTTATCAGGGTTGGGGCCCATGCCGCGGTATCGGCCGTTGGCGTCATAGAGACGGCGATTGCGCACAAAGTCGCACTGGCCGACTCCCCAGTCAAGTCGCGCCGGTCTGAGGTCGTCCACCGCCGCCAGGGCCACCTCGGCGATCCGGTCGCAAAGCCGCTCGGTGTATGCCAGGGTCGCCTCCCGCTCGTCGTCGCGCATCGGGTATCGGTCCAAGTCCGAAGCGCCGAGGATGGGACCGGAATGCGTGTGCGAGAAATTGACCAGCAATTGCCGCCGCTCCAGCCCCGTCTTCTTCATCACTCGAGAAAAGAGCATCTTCGCCTCCTGCGCGCGGAGCACGCACAGGTCGACGGTGATCAGCACGGCACGCTCTCCCCGGGCGTCTTCGATCGCCAATGCCTTGGCAAACAAATCGTTGAGCTTGCCCTCGAAAGGACGGAATCGGGACTTGCTCGCGTAGCCGTGAAGCCATAGTGGCACTTCCGGTGTGATACAGGTGCGAGCCAGGCCGACGCGGAGCGGTTCTTCAACACCGGCTTCGTCCGCCGCCTGCAAACGCCCCAACAACGCCGAACCGATCAGCGCGGCCAGCGTCATCCGGCACAAAGCCCGCGCCGTTACCCAACGCGTTGAGCATCTACGCAAACCACACATAAAGACCTCCCTTCAAAACATAGGTAGCCTACTCGCGCAGCAATTCCAGGACGCGCGCTTCCATCGTGTCCACCAGGCCCGGGGCGTAGCCTTCCCACACCGCCCGGATCACACCTTCCCTGTCGAGAAGAAAAGTGGTCGGAAATCCGTTCAAGCCGGCGGCATGGTCGAACGCGCCGCGAGTTGTCCTCTCCGGATCGGCATAGGTCGGCAGGTCAATCCGGGCGTGTTCGAGATAGGCCTGCGTAGCAGCCTCCAGCTCCACGAGATCTTCCGGACCGCCTTCGCCGCAAGAAACGGCCAGGAGCCGGAAATCGGACCGGTCGATCAGTTTGGTACGCAGTTTGGCGAGATGGGGGATTTCGGCGCGGCAAGGCGGGCACCAGGTTCCCCAGAAGTTCACCAGCACGACTTTGCCGTGCAGCTCCGCCAGCGTGACGGGTTCCGCCGCGCCGGTGAGGGGATGCAATTGCAGAGCAGACAGCGGCTTGCCGACTCCGCCTTGCTTTTCGCGAAGCTCCCGGATCTTCGGCAGATACCCATAGAGAACGACTGCCAACAATAGCATCAGCAGAACGAGAGCCGCTGCCAGGGCGGCGATCATCGCGGCGAAACAGCCGGCCCTCCGCGTCGCGGGTCGAACGGTATCCGATGGCGTGGGTGTACTCATGACTGGTTTACAATCATTTCATGTGGGTCGGAATTCAGCATGTCCTATCGCCTGGCAAGTTTGCCGACGCGTATTATACGGTACGTCCTCCCCGGCTGCCGCCCCCCACGATAGAATGCGGCAACCGGGCTGATGTCGTTTTTCGGGCATGGTTCAAGAAACGGGGACTGGCTCCGAGCCAAATAGCTTCTGCCGGTGAAAAACACGGTTCGGCGAGGTGCCTGTCCCCATTTTTTGAGCCATGACTTTTTTCGAGCAAGGAGTGGTGATGAAGATCGAGGTGGAACTGAAATTCCCCATTGCGGATCTATCCGTACTGCGACGGAAGCTCACTGAATTGGGAGCAGATTGGTTCGACACGCGCGACGAGGCCGACACCTACTACGCGCACCCATCTCGCGATTTTGTCGAGACCGACGAAGCCCTCCGGATCCGCCGCGTGGACGACCACTCGAGGATGACCTACAAAGGCCCGAAACTCGACGCCGCCACGAAGAGCCGACGAGAAATCGAACTGCCGTTGGGCGACACGGCGCAAGCTGCCGCCGACTGGGCCTCGCTCTTGGAGGCTCTCGGTTTTCGCCCCGTGGCGACGGTCCGAAAGCACCGCGAAAAGGCCCTCGTACCGTGGCAAGGCCGCGAGGTCGAAGCTTCGCTCGACCAGGTCGCCTCCGTCGGCACGTTCGTCGAGTTGGAACTCATGGCCGAGGATGACGAGTTCGATTCCGCCCGCGCCACGGTTTCCACACTGGCCGAGCATCTCGGCCTTTGCGAGAGTGAGCGGCGGAGTTACCTCGAGCTGCTCCTGAAATCGTCGTGATCAGACAGCAGAAGGTTCGCAGGGAAGACAGAGAACCCCCCCCCCCTGATAGCGAGGATTGCGCTCTCGGCCACGGGGTGCCCACACCAGGGGCGGGTTGACGAAGCAATGCAGGCCGACGATCATAGCAAGCGTGGCAAGAAAGGTCGCTTCTGTTGTTGGGTAGCGTTCGTCCTTCCTTCGATCAACTGGCTAATCGGAGGGCACCGCGATGTTGGCCGTCCTGTTCGCCATGTCATGGGCCGGGATCCTTGTTCTCCTGGCGGGGATCTGGCTCATTGTCATTCTCATCCGAGGCCTCATGGACTTTGTGTCCTGGCTGTACGAGACGGTTGTCGTCGAGCCTCGAGAAAGAAAAATGCGGGACGAACTCCGGCGGCAGCGCCGCGCAAGATCGGCACGTGAAGGGGAGCGAGTCTGATTGGCGAAACAGCCGTAGATGGCCAATTCTCACATGGCACGCCCGATCATACCGACAACCCATCCAATGGCCAGAAAACCGAGAAACAGTCCGATTACTGCGCAGACGGCGACGTCCAATACGGCCGCCCGGCGAAAACATCGTTGATCGGACTGGCTCAATACCCTCTTGCTTGCTCGGATCCGCATCAGCAGCCAGGCGGAGTAGATGTTGGGAAGCAGAGGCCAAAGAAAGAGGCCTGCCAGCGCCGCACGCCATGCGCGTTGGACCATCGGATCGTCATCCTCGCTATCCGCCGTTGGTCGGTCGCAGGGAGCTTCTATGACGCGGGCTGCTGGAATCGTCGCGGCTTCCGAAGCCGAGTTCGTCTCTGAATCGAACCATGTTCCACATGACCAACACGCTTTGAACCCGGGTTCTGCTTCCGCACCGCATTCGCTGCACATACGCACGACTGACGAAGGCGCGAGCTGTTCTTTTCGAATCACCGCATGGCCCGGCATGATCTGGGCACGTCGCGTGACGTAAACCAGCCGTTCCGCCATCAACAGCACCGCTCCCCAGCTAAACGCCCACTGCAGGATGACTTGCTTTGAGCCGACGGTCTGAGTGGCGGCGAGAAGGACCGCGCAGAGGGCGATAACGAGGGCCGCCTCGCCAATGCTGAACTGGAATCTCTCTCGCATCGGATGATCGCTATCTTTCTCGGACGCCATCGGTAATCCCATCGACTGTCTTGGATCTTGCCCGTTTTCGCAATGATCATTCGGGAACTGTCGAGCCGCTCCGCCAATGGTCGAGGCAACCGGCCAGCCAATCGGCCTGATCGGGACGAACCGGCGGATCGGGAGGGCTGCCGTAATCGACGGCCCCGCGGGCGTAGGGACCACTGTCGTAGGCCTGCTGAAAAACGTATTGCAGATCCAGCGGCACTTCCGGCTCATCTTTACGCAACGGTACGGGAATGCAAGGCAACGAATCCTCAAGCCGGACGACGATCAACTCGAATTCCAGTCCCGCCTCCCGTTCCCAGGCGCGATTGACTGCCACCAGGTAGTCCGGTCGCGGCTCCAAGCGGCCGGCCGATTCAATGAACCACGGACCTCCGATCAACCGCTCACCCGAGCGCAAAAGATCCAGTTCGATAAGCGAGGTCTCGCTCTGGAGGATCTCCTGCTGTTTTGTCCGGTAGGCTTGGCGGTCGGGCCCGGGCCGTTTGTTCGACGGGCTGGCGATCTCGATCAAGCTCACCAGTGCGTGGCCGCGCGACGCGTCTCGGATTTCCACGAGCCGGTGTCGCAGCAATTCGCCGTGGAGACGCATGCGAACCGAGGGCGAAAAGTCGGCACGCGGGCGATCCAGAATCGCCAGGCCGGCCTTGCGCGCTGTCGCTGGATCCCGCGGCTTGACCGCGGTTACGTCGGGGACAATCCGCCGCGGCTCGTCTCCGCCCACGATGCCCACCTCCGGCCGCATTTCCAAGCGAGCATAGTAAGGGCGCGGAAGCGTACGGTTCAATTCGCCCCTCATCGCGGCCGCCAGGGCATCGTGAAAATCCGGCCAGATATCCGGCGCTTCGAGATAGGGATCCATTCCGGGAAAAGGGGAAGGCATCGCATGGCTCCGAAGGTCAAGGGAGTGGCATTGCCAGGGCGCCGGCCAATCATGCATCACGGCTGCAGAGACGGCGGTCGTTTGCCGACCTAACGTATTGTACTTGGAAGACCGTCCCTCACATAGCGTCGGCCCCGGCGGGAACGATGACACAAACGGCGGGGGGCCTACGCGCCCGCTTTTCTCTCTTCGCCGCTATCCGGCACATTTCCATGTCGTTACAATGCAGCTTTAGCCACTGTGGATCCCAATGATCTATCTCGTTTTGCCTGCGTACAACGAAGAAGAAAACCTCGGCGAACTGCTCGGCGCCGCCCAGCGCGTCTTCTCGGCCGATAACCGAAGCTACCAGGTTGTCCTTGTGGACGACGGCAGCCGCGACGGCACATTGCCACTTGCCGAAGAGTGGACCGAACGGATTCCGCTTAGAATCGTCCGGCATCCGGTCAACCAAGGGCTCGGTCCCACCCTTCGCGACGGGCTTCGCGCGGCGGCCGAGTCGGCGGGCAACGGTGACATCGTCGTGGCAATGGACGCCGACAATACCCATCCGCCCGAGCTGGTTCCGCCGATGGCCCGTCTCATCGACGAAGGGTACGATCTGGTGATCGCCTCCCGTTATCAACCGGGGGCGCGGGTGGCAGGGGTCTCGGCGTTTCGGAGGCTGTTGAGCTGGGGGGCCAACGGGCTGTTCCGCGCCACTTTTCCCATTCCAGGCGTGAGAGACTATACGTGTGGCTTCCGGGCCTACCGCGGCAGCTTGCTCCGCAATGCCTTCGAGCGCTACGGCGACAGCCTGGTGAGCGAGGCCGGATTCCAGTCGACCCCCGACCTGCTGATCAAACTTGCCGGCCTCGCCCCGCGTGCCACCGAAGTGCCGATCGACCTCCGCTACGACCGCAAACGTGGCGAGAGCAAGATGCGGGTTGCCGGGACGGTGGGCCGCACCGTCGGACTGATCGTGAGACGACGGCTGAATTGGCGATGAGTTCGTCGTCATTGGTCATTGGTCACTGGTTATTTGCCATGCTCAAACCCTTGTTGATTTTTGGAACGCGGCCCGAGGCGATCAAGATGGCGCCGATCGTCGAGGAGTGCCGGCGACGGGCCGGGCAGGTCGAGCCGATTGTCTGTCTTACCGGGCAACATCGGGAAATGCTCGCCCAGGTAACCGAGTATTTCGGTATTCGGGAGGACATTCAACTTGACTTGATGACTCCGGACCAGTCGCTCGCCGGTCTGACCGCTCGCTGCCTGGAAGGGATCGACGGGGTGATTGCCCGTTGCCGGCCCGACTGCGTCGTCGTCCAGGGCGACACGACCACGGTGATGGCGGCGGCGCTGGCTTCCTTCTATCGCCGTGTGCCTCTGGTCCACGTGGAGGCCGGCTTGCGGACCGGCAATCTCATGGCCCCCTGGCCCGAGGAGCTGAACCGCCGCGTTGCCGATATGGTCACGGCGATCTACTGTGCCCCGACCCCGCAGGCGGCCGATGCGCTTCTGGCCGAAGGTGTGCCGCCCGAGTCGGTCCATGTCACGGGGAATACGGTGATCGACGCGCTGCTGGAAACGCTCCGCCGCGAGCGGGCCGGCGGCGCCCGCTGGGAAGAGAAATATGCCATGCTCGGCGACCGGCGGATGGTGCTCGTCACCGGCCACCGCCGCGAAAATTTCGGGCAAGGATTTGAAAACATCTGCGGCGCGATCGCCACGCTGGCCGAACGGTTCTCCGACTGCCGGTTTGTCTACCCGCTCCACCTCAATCCGAATGTCCAGGAACCGGTCCGCCGCATCCTCGGCATGCGGCCGAATATCCACCTCGTCGCCCCGGCCGCCTACCCGGAGTTTGTCTGGCTGATGGATCGCTCGACGCTGATCCTTACCGATTCCGGCGGTGTGCAGGAAGAAGCGCCGTCGCTGAGAAAGCCTGTGCTCGTCATGCGAGAGACCACCGAACGACCCGAGGCCCTCCAAGCGGGTGCCGCGAGACTGGTGGGCACGTCAATCAATTCGATTGTCGACGGAGTCACCTCGCTCTTGACCGACCCAGCCGACTACGCCGCCTGCCAGGCCGAGCGGAATCCGTACGGCGACGGGCAAGCGGCGAGACGGATCGTGGATTTAATGCTCAAGATGTAACTTCTACGCGCTGTGCGCGGATGTTTGACTCGTTTGACCGCGACGGCCAACGGCCTGCGCGCGATGTGCCGTGGCGGGCTTTCTTGCGACCCCCGCGCAGGCCGTTGGCCGTTGCGGTTAAACGACCAAGAGCCTATCCCAAAACCGTCGGGGACTGGCTCATTTTGCGGAGTCTTCGGAGCAAAATGTGCCTGTCCCCTTCTCCTCGAGGTTTTGGGATAGGCTCTAAATCTGCGCCCAAAGGCCGCGTCATGAGGAGCCAGGCAAAACCTGGAAGATACTCCCGGCGATCGCTTCCCCCTGGGCCTCTCTTCCCTCTGCCGATGCGAATGGAACAAGAAGCAACAAGGGAAGGATGAAGAGGCGGAGTTTCACGAGTGGTATCCTTCTTGTAGGCCTAATGCCCCAGATGCCGGTCGGCGAAATCCATGTAACGCTGCCAGTCGTACTCGGTGACGTCGTGTTTTCCCGGACGGATGTGGTAACCGATCGTGCCGGTAATCGGAGCGTTCAGTTCCGGCATGGTCTTGGCCGCCATTCCGTCGGTGCCGAGCAGGCGGTAGACGGGGTCAGCGGCTAGCGCCGCCAAGAATTCGCCGCGCGGGTCGGCCCAGCGGTCCTCCTCGGCACTGGCTACGTATACCGGTCGCGGCGCGATCAAGGCGATAAGCATGTGCTGATCGACGGGGAGTTTGTCCTCGCGGTCGTTGAACTGGACGAAATTGTCGCAGAACCAGTGAGGAAAGGCTGTGTTGATCCGGCCGACCGTCTCGCCGAAGCGGCGGCGGCTCAACGCCGCTCCGCCACAACCGGAATTATTGGAGATCACCAGCGCGAATCGCTCGTCCTGCGCGCCGGCCCAAAGCGAGGTCTTTCCCAGCCGTGAATGGCCCATGACGGCAACGCGCGTCGCATCGACGTCCGCATCGGTCTGGAGATAATCCATGACGCGGCTCAGCCCCCACGCCCAAGCGCCGATCGAGCCCCACTCGTCCGCCAAGGGCTTCGTCTGGCCTTCGCGGTAGAAGAGCGGATGGACACCGTTCTGAAAACCGTCGTCGAAGTCCGGATCGATGTCGCCGTAGTAAACCGTGGCCAATCCGTAACCGCGTTTCAGAATCGCTTCCACAGGCCAACGACTGCTCTGCACTCCGCGGGATGCTTCGGTCGCGCGGTTGTTCTCCACGCCCAAGTCCTTGTTGTCTCGCATCCACTGTTGCGAAAGCGTGATGCCCGGGTCGGGGTGGATGGAGTGATTGCCATAGAAATTCAATCCGAGGAACACCGGAACGCGCTTTTCCGCCGGCCTGGGCAGGTACAGCAGGATATCCATGCTCGGGCCGCCCGGGTCCGCCGTGAAGCGGACGGAGATTTCCTTGCGAACGGCTTTTCCGCCCAGAGCATCCTTGTCGACCGATTTCACGTCGAACGACATATTCTCCGGTCGGCCGGGCGCCTGCCCGTACATGTAGGTTTCGAACAGGCGCAGAACCTCCGGCCGCCGCCGCTGTATCCATCCGGCCGCATCGCTGACGGGCTCCCCATAGTTCGTTAAGAGCAGATCGGGAAGGGTATAATCGGGAACCTTGCTCTCGTCGTAGTTGGCGACAAACGGCTCACCGGCCGCAAGTGCCGACGAAGCGATAAAAAACAGCAGTCCGGCGAAAGAGCAGGGGCATTTCATGGTGCGGCTCCATGGTGAAGTTGGTCTCACGGCGGCGTGGCTGCCCATCCGCTCCCAACTATGCTATCCCGCCCGGTGGTGCCGTGCAACATCGTCGTCGCGAAGCCGTATGACCCTTGGAAGCACCCCGAATAGCGGCTATATTGGAACCAGTGCGGAACATCAGCCGAAAGTCCTCCGTCCGCCGACGCTTCATGCCCCACACCACAACTCCGGACGATCTCAAGCCTTATCTGGCGCGTTTCGGACTGGAAACGTTCCGCCCGGGACAGAACGAGGTGATCCAAACGGTACTGTCGCGGCAGGACTGCCTCTGCGTCATGCCCACCGGCGGCGGCAAGAGCCTCTGCTACCAGTTGCCCGCGGTGGTCTTCGACGGGCTGACGCTGGTGGTTTCTCCGCTGATCGCGCTGATGAAGGACCAAGTGGATCAGCTTCTGGCTCGCGGCGTGCCCGTCACGTTTATCAATAGCACGCTGCCGCTGGCCGAACAGTACTCGCGGCTGGACCGCATGGCGACGGGCGAGTACAAGTTGGTCTACGTCGTGCCGGAGCGATTCCGCAGCAGCCGCTTTCTGGAAGCGGTGCGGGCCGTGCGACTCGACTTGCTGGCGGTGGATGAAGCGCACTGCATCAGCCAATGGGGACACGATTTCCGCCCCGACTACGCCAGGTTGGGGCTCTTTCGGCGACTGCTCGGCAATCCGACGACGATTGCCCTGACGGCCACGGCGACCGACGCCGTCCGCCGCGATATCGTCGAGCAACTCGGCCTGGCGGAGCCGCGAACCTTCATCTCCGGCTTCGCGCGGCCCAATCTCTACTACCAGATTCTGCCGACCCGCACGGAGCGGCAGAGAATGGAGACGTTGGTCCAGATCCTGCGCCAAAGACGGGGTTGCGGCATCATTTATACTTCAACCCGCAAGAAAACGGAGGAGGTCGCCGGGCAGATCGCGGCTGAGCTGAAGCGACCGACGGTAGCCTACCACGCCGGACTTTTGCCCGAGCAGCGCCACGCCGCCCAGGAAGCCTTCATGCGGGGGACCGCCGAGATCGTCGTTGCCACGAATGCCTTCGGCATGGGCATCGATAAACCGGACGTGCGATTCGTCGTCCACTACAACATGCCGGGCACTCTGGAGAGCTACTATCAAGAAGCGGGCCGCGCCGGTCGTGACGGCAAGCCTTCGGTATGCCTGCTCCTCTACAATGGCTCGGATCGGTACATTCAGGAGTTCTTTATCGAGAGCGCCTACCCCTCGCGCGAGATTGTCGCCGAGGTGTACGATTTCCTGCGGTCTATCGATAGCGACCCCATCGAGCTTACTCAGCAGGAGATCAAGGAGCAACTCGGCCTGTCGATCGGCGCCGAAGGGGTCGGCGCGTGCGAGCAAATCCTGGAATCGGCGGGTGTCCTGGAGCGCCTGATTGCCTCGGAAAACCGGGCTGCGGTCCGATTGGACAGCGACCTGCCGACGTTGGTCGATCTGCTCCCCAAGCAAGCCAAGGTTCGCCGTCGCGTGCTTCGGGCGGTGGAGAAACTAGTCGGCGGCCGACGCAACGAGATGGTGTACTTCCGCCCTCGGGATTTGGTCGCCGCCGCCGAACTAGACCAAACCACGGTCACCACCGCCCTGCGCGAACTGAATCAACTTGATGTTTTTGCCTACGTTCCTCCTTTCCGCGGGCGGGCTATCCGGATGCTCCGTCGCGATCTCGCCTTCGCGGATCTTTCCATCGATTTCGAGGCGATGGAGCGCCTGAAGGCGGCCGAGTACGAGAAGCTCAACCGCGTCGTCCGCTTCGCACTGGGCGGGAACTGCCGGCAGCAGGAGATTCTCCGCTATTTCGGCGACGAGGACGGCGGCGCCTGCGGCCATTGCGACAATTGCCGGAGGCTCGGTGCCACGGCAAGCGCTCCCATCGAGGTGGTCGAGATTGACGAAGGAGTGGTCGAGGCAATTCGCATCGCGCTGAGCGGCATCGCCAGGACACAGTCGCGATTCCGTGTCGGCAAGAATCTTATCGCCTTGATGCTCTGCGGATCGGGCAGTGCCCGCCTGGAGAAACTGGGGCTGAACAAGCTGAGCACCTTTGGCCTGCTCGGCCATCTAGGACAGCAGGACGTCGTCACCCTCATCGATATTCTCATCGCCGCCGGCCTCGCCGAGCAGATCGACTTGGAACCGCGACGGCCCGTCGTGCAATTGACGCCGGCCGGCGTCGCCGTGATGAGGGCGGAGGCGGCGTTGGAAAACAACATGCCGATCCCGCCTGAACTGCTCCGCAAGCTTCGCCGCGACGACGGGCCGGAAACGGTTGATCGCTCTGTCGAGCAGCCCGCGCCGGCTACGGCTCTGGAACCGCCCCCGGCCGATCCGGAAACTTTTGCAGCACTGCGACGCTGGCGAAGCCGGCGGGCGGGCGAGGAAGGCATCGCCCAGTACATGGTTCTCTCCAATGCAACTCTGGAGGAATTGGCGCGATGGCGGCCCGCTTCCCAGGCCGGTCTGATGGAAATCAAGGGAATCGGGCAAGCCAAGCTGGATCGCTATGGAGACGCGATACTGAGCGTGATCGCAACGGCAAATCCGGCGGCAACTTCCTCCGAACCCGCATTGCCGTCTGCCGACGACGAGAGCGACAACACGGCGAAGGGGGCCTCCGCCATTGCGGAAAAGTCCGCCCGCAGCCTCTCTTGCGATGCCAAGGATTCGGACGTTGATGAGCAACCCTCGCATTATTGGACATGGCGGTTGCTGGCAAAGGGGTTTTCCGTCGAGGAATCCGCGGCGATTCGGGGAGTGACTTCTGAGACGATCCTGACTCATGCGGTGTCCGCAGTTGACGAGGGGCGGCGGTTCGATCTACGGTGGTGCCTGTCGGCGGAATTGATCGCAGCGCTGGAGTCGGCGGCGGCTGCGGGCGCAAAACTCGACCCGGACGCCTTACTCAAGAGATTGCCGCACGGAACGCGCCGGCAGGAGGTCTTGTTGTTCTTGAACAGCCCACGGGAACGGAAAGACGAATAAGCGGAAAAAACCAGCAGCCCGGCAGCTTGGGAGCAGCCGGGCTGCTAAACGCGATTGCCGAGCGGAACTCCGCCTCTCAGGTTCCGCACGGCACGCGGAACCTGCCCGACGGTCGAAAAGCGCCAGCGATTCGGTACAATATCCTTGGCAGCCCCGGGGCCTTCCCGGTGTCGATGTCCTGATAGCATTCTAAAATCCATTCGCCAATTCTTAACGGAAAAACATTGATGTCGAACCGACCCGAAGGAGCAGGGCCCCCAACCAAAACGTCTCCGCCGCGACAGCGAGCGAATACTCCCACCATGTGGCTGATGCTTGTGCTCATGCTGCTGATGGGTTTCTTTCTACTGCGGGGCAACGCGAATGCCCCCCATGAGGTGGCGTACGGGTTGTTTCGCCACGAGCTTCAGCAGGACAACATTGCCCGGGCGGCGGTCAAAGGCTCGAAGATCGTGGGTGAATTCAAGGCCCCGCCGTCCGATCCCAACGCGAAGAAAGACGACAAAGGCGAGGCGGCGAAACTGCCGAGAGATTTCGTCACCGTCGTTCCTCCTTACGTCCTGGACGATCCCCAATTCGACAAGGAACTCTGGCAGGCACTGGGACCGAAGTACTCCGCGGAAGAGCCTGCCGACAACACCGGCTTGCTGCTGGTCGTTTACCTGCTGGTGCCGGTCCTCTTGCTCGCCGGCTTTTGGCTGATTTTCCGCCGCACGCGCGATCAGTTTGGCGGTGGAATCCTGGGCGGGTTCAGCAAGAGCCCCGCCAAGCGTTATCAGTCGGGCGACCAGCCGATCACCTTCGACGATGTCGCCGGACTGGAAGGCGTCAAGCACGAGTTGGAGGAGATCGTCGAATTCCTCAAAAGCCCGGAGAAATTCCAGCGTTTAGGCGGGCGGATTCCCAAGGGCGTGCTGCTCAACGGCCCGCCGGGGACAGGCAAGACCTTGCTGGCGCGGGCGGTGGCAGGCGAGGCCGCGGTGCCGTTTTTCTCGATCAGCGGTTCCGAATTCATCCAGATGTTCGTCGGCGTGGGGGCGAGCCGCGTTCGCGACATGTTCGCCACGGCCAAGGAGAACTCGCCCTCGATCCTCTTCATTGACGAGATCGACGCCGTTGGCCGCCATCGCGGCGCGGGACTGGGGGGCGGTCACGACGAACGCGAGCAGACTCTCAACCAGATCCTCAGCGAGATGGACGGCTTTTCCCAGAACGAGTCGGTGATTGTCATCGCGGCGACGAACCGCCCCGACGTGCTCGATCCGGCCCTGCTCCGCCCGGGGCGTTTCGACCGCCACATCACCGTCGATCGTCCCAGTTTCAAGGGTCGCGTCGCCATCTTCAAGGTTCACACCCGCAAAGTCCCTTTGGCCGACGACATCGACCTGGAGTCGTTGGCCGCCAGCACCGTCGGGCTGACCGGGGCCGATATCCGCAACGTCGTCAACGAAGCGGCCCTCTGGGCCACCCGCGCCGGCAAGGACCGCGTCGAAATGGCCGACTTCGATTATGCCCGCGACAAGGTCTTGATGGGTTCAAAACGCGAGGAGGTGCTCCGCGGACGCGAAAAGACGATGACCGCCTATCACGAGGCGGGCCATGCGCTGTTGGTTTGGCTGATTGCCGCGGGCGAACGGCTCCATAAAGTCTCCATCATTCCCCGCGGGCGATCGCTGGGGGCAACCCAATTGTTCCCGGATGAAGATCGCGTCAATATCAGCGAGAGCGAATTGCATACGCGGCTTTCCTTCCTGCTGGGCGGCCGTTCCGCGGAAAAACTCGTCTTCGACGAGTTTACCGCCGGCGCCGAGGACGACCTCAAGAAGGCGACCCAGTTGGCCCGCCGCATGGTCGCGCACTGGGGCATGAGCGAACGCGTGGGGCCGATGGCCTTCCGGGTCGGTGAGGAACACCCCTTTCTCGGCCGAGAGATGTCCGAGTCGCGAGAATTCAGCGACCACACGGCCCAGGTGATCGACGAAGAAGTGGGCAGAATTCTCCGCTCTGCCGCCGATCTCGCGGTGGATCTTCTTCAGAAACATCGCGAGAAACTCGATACGCTCGCAAAGACTCTCGAAAAAGAGGAAGAACTCAACGAAAGGCAGATCGAAGCGCTGATCGGCCCACCGGCCTATGTCCCCCTCGATCCGGAAGACCTGCCGACCGGTGGAAAGTCTGCCGGCGAAAAGAGCTAGAACCGGTCTCTTGACGACTCAGGGCGATCCATTTGACACGCATCCGAAGCATCCTACCGCGCGGCCACAACTGGCCGGTGGTGGTATTGCTGCTCACCGCGGTGATTGTCGCCATCGCACTGCAAGCCGCCGGGCGAATGACGTGCGAGGAGGTCTTCGATACGGCCAGCTACTTGGGGTTTCCGCTGCTGCCGCTCGAAGCGGGCCTGGTTAGCATTCGCACCTACGGCTACCCGCTCTTCCTGCAAACGGTGCTGGGCCTGACCGGATCGAAAGCGGCCGTGCCGTGGGCTCAGTACGCCATGCATCTGCTATGCGTGTTGTGCTGGTATTGGGGCGCGCGGGCGTGGTTTCCCTCGGCCTGGCTGGCGGCCTCGGCGGCGGGCAGCCTGCTGGTCACCAACACCCTGCTTCGCAACGTGTTCATCATTTCATCCGACGGTCTGGCATCTTCGTTCGCCATTGCCACGATCGGCGCGCTGATGGCGACGGTGGCGCAGCCTCGCCGTCTAGTCGGGTGGCTGCTGCTGGGACCGCTGATATTCGCCACATACCAAATTCGCCCCGCCTACCTGTTCCTGGTCGGACTTTGCCCGCTGCTGGGGGTCGGTCTTCTCGCCTTGCGGCAATGGCTGTGCGTGGACGGCGATCACGCCGGGCAGGCATTGGGCCGATGGCCAACGGGCGGCTTGTTGGCGGGCATCGCCTTGGGACCGCTGCTGGTGTTTTGCCTGGTTCGCTGGGCGCTGGTCGGCGATTTCGGACTCGTTTCTTTCAGCGGCTACAATTTTTGCGGCGTGGTCGGACAGTTTCTCGACCGCCCGACGATTTCCTGTCTGCCCGCGGAAGTTCAACCGGTCGCCGCCGAGGCTTTGCGCCGTCGCGACGCGCTGGCGAAGGAGAAGTCAAACTTCAGCGGCGAGGTGGTGACCAACTACATGATGATCGAGAACCGATTCAACGACAGCACTTGGACTGTGTTCTATCCCGCGGCGGACACGATCGCCGGCGGGGATCCGGTGCAGACGAACCGGTTGCTTGTCCGACTAGCCGCGTCCGTCATCCGCTGCCGCCCAACGCTGTATATGATTTGGCTGGCCAAGGCGTGGGCTCGCGGCGTCTATATTCTGGCATCGGAGCTGGTCATTCATCCGCTGGCGCTAGTGCTGCTGCCACTGCTGCCGGTCATCCATTTCGTGACGATTTCTCGCCGGCGAGACGCCGTCGGCCTCTGCCCGCGCGACATGCTGTTGCCGCTGAACGCCCTGCTCTTGATCGCGGTCGTTTTCTCCTTCGTGAATCTTGCGTTCATCATTGTCTCGTCGCCCCCTTTGAGCCGTTTCATGGATGCCGCCGGTGTTTTCTGGCTACCGTGGTTTTGCCTGGTATTCGTCAGTCGTTGGCAATTGATGCGTAGCGCCCGTCGCTCGGACGCCGAAACTGGCCGCTGATCCGCGTGCGCCACTTACAAGGGGATCTCTATTGCCAGTCGAGGTGGTTTCGCGTCTGGAGGTGAGCGAACACAATGAGGGATTCTGCATGGTTCAAAAAACGGGGACTGGCTCCGCGCTAAATAGCCTTCTGGCGGCAGAGAACACGGTTCGGCGAGGTGCCTGTCCCCGTTTTCTGAACCATTCCAGAGAACCTCGTGTCGTGATTGAATCGGGGGAGGGGGTGCGGTGGCAAGCAAGCTGAATATACTTCGCATCGACAGTCGAAAGGACGACATCCGTGCGGCGATGGACAAGTTGCGTCGGCGGCTTAGCCCCCGCGGTGAGGTGGTCAGTCAGCAAGGTCGGCAACGGACGATCGAGATCTTCGGCGAGCCGCTCACGCCGGCCGAAGTCGTCCGTCGGATCTGCCGGGATGTGGAACAACAAGGCATTTCGGCAGTGCTGGACTACTCGGCTCGGATCGACAAGGCCGATCTGACGCCCGCCACGATTCGCGTCCGTGCCGAGGAACTCGCCCAGGCGCACGCCCGGGCCGATGCCGGCTTCCTCACAACCGTCCGTCGCGTCGCCGACAACATTCGCACCTTTCAGGAAGCGATTCTGCACCACGACGTTCGATTAGAGCGCCCCGATGGCTACCTGGTGCAGCGATACCGTCCGCTCGACCGGGCGGGGATCTGCGTGCCGGGCGGCGCGGCGGCGTATCCGTCGACGGTATTGATGACGGCCGTGCCGGCCCAGGTCGCCGGTGTCGGCGAGTTGGCGGTCGTTGCGCCACCGACCCGATACGGTGCGTACAACGCCGATCTCCTGGCGACTTGTCACGAATTGGGCATTCGCGAGGTCTATCGGCTCGGCGGGGCGCAGGCCGTGGCGGCGCTGGCGTATGGGGTGGACGGGGTGCCCCGGGTCGACAAGATCGTCGGTCCCGGCAATCTCTTTGTCGCCTTAGCGAAGAAACATGTCTACGGAGACGTGGATATCGATTCGATCGCCGGTCCAAGTGAGATCGTGGTGATCGTCGACCGCTCGACCCGTCCCACGTTCACCGCCTACGACCTCATTGCTCAGGCGGAACACGCGCCGGGCGCCAGCGTGCTTATCGGCTGGGAGGAGGATGTGTTGGACGCGGCAGTGGAGGAATTGGCCGCTCAATTGGAGCATGTCGAGCGAGGGGAGTTGGCCCGGCAGAGCCTGGAGGATTTCGGCGCGGTGATCCTCGCCCGCGATGCCGATGAAGCCTGTCGCCTGACCGATGAAATCGCGCCGGAGCACCTCCACATTGCCACGGAGAACGCCGAATCACTTGCCGAGCAGATCCGTCACGCCGGCGCAATCTTTCTCGGCAATTATACACCGGTGGCCTTGGGCGACTACGCCGCCGGCCCTTCGCACGTCCTGCCCACCAGCGGCACGGCCCGTTTTGCCAGTGGTCTATCGGCCAACGACTTTTTAAGAACCAACAGCGTCCTCCATTTCACCCAGCGCGGCATGGCCCATCTCGCCGAAGACGTACGCGTCCTGGCAACGAAGGAAGGCCTGACCGCCCACCGCCAAAGTGTGGAGGTAAGATGTCATTAGTCATTGGTCATTTGGTGCTGGCTGGCAAAACGGCAGCTTAGGTTCGTCGCCCAACAAATG
Organism: Rhodopirellula sp.; assembly: GCA_012728855.1. Lineage (GTDB taxonomy): Bacteria > Planctomycetota > Planctomycetia > Pirellulales > Thermoguttaceae > JABWBD01. Next base: position 101,080 of record JAAYEH010000301.1, read on the forward strand.
ACAAATGACAAATGACAAATGACAAATGACAAGCAACTACTTCCGCGCAGAAATTCGAGCGATGGCCGGCTACGTGCCGGGGGAACAACCACAGACCTCGGGGTTCCTCAAGCTCAACACGAATGAGAATCCCTACCCGCCTTCCCCGGCGGTGGCTGCGGCCGTGGAGGAGGCTTTGCGGCGGGGCCTGCAGAAGTATCCAGACCCTGTGGCCGGGGCGTTCCGGCGGCAGGCGGCGGAGGTTCTGGGCGTTGAGCCTGACTGGATCCTTTGCGGCAATGGCAGTGACGACATCTTGACGATCGCCACGCGAGCATTTGTCGGTCAGGGGCAAATGCTGCGGTTGCCGTATCCAAGCTATATCCTCTATAAGTCACTGGCACAGATCCAGGGGGCCCGAAGCGAGGAAGTCCACTTCCAGTCCGACTGGTCGCTGCCGCCCGCCTTCGCGAAATCGGTCGAGGATTTGCGTCTGGTATTTCTTCCGAACCCCAACAGTCCCTCGGGAACGATAGTATCGCGGGATGTAATCCTGGCGTTGGCCGAGGAATTGCCTTGCCCTTTGCTGGTCGACGAAGCCTATGGCGACTTTGCCGAGTTCAACTGCATCGATCTGGTGGCGAAGAACGAAAAGATTCTTGTTTCGCGTTCCTTCAGCAAGTCGTACGCCTTGGCCGGGCTGCGGTTTGGATTCGTCGTCGCTCAGCCGCACATGATCGCGCAGCTCGTCAAGGTCAAGGATTCGTACAATTGCGACGCCCTCTCGATTGCCGCCGCCACTGCGGCGATCGCCGACCAGACGTGGCTGGCGGAAAATCGCGGCCGCATTCTCGCCACGCGCAAACGGCTCACGGAAGGGATGCGGCACCTCGGCTTCGAGGTGGTCGATTCCCATGCCAACTTTACCTGGAACGTCCATCCGTCACAACCGGTAAAGCCGCTCTACGAGAGACTCAAACAACAGTCCGTCCTGGTCCGATACATGGACTATGCCGGTTGGGGCGACGGGCTGCGGATCAGTGTGGGAACCGACGAGGACGTGCAAACCTGCCTGAATCGGCTAGAGGCTATCCTTTCCTAGAACGGCCCCTCAGCCGCAACCAGAATCGTTTAACCGCAACGGCCAACGGTCTGCGCGAGATGTGTCGTGGCGTGCTTTGTTACCACCCCCCGCGCAGGCCGTTGGCCGTTGCGGTTAAACGAGCCAAACATCCGCGCACGGCGCGGAGAAGTTACGTGCTCGGCACACAGTAAACGGACGAAATGATCATGTCTCGCAACGCCCGAATCGAACGGAAGACCCTCGAAACGCAGATTGCCTTGGAACTGACACTCGACGGCGGCGGCCGTGCCGAGGTCGCCAGCGGTGTCGGTTTTCTCGACCATATGCTGACTCTCCTGGCAAAGCACGGCGCGCTGGATCTCGTGCTCAGGGCCGACGGGGATCTTGACGTCGATCAGCACCACACCGTGGAGGACGTCGGCATTTGTCTCGGTCAGGCGTTCGAGCGGGCCTTGGGTGACAAGGCGGGCATCCGCCGCTACGGCCACTTTACGCTTCCGATGGAGGAAACCCTCGTCACCGCCGCGGTCGACCTCGGCGGACGGCCCTATTTCGTTTTCGAGGCCGAGTTTCCAACGGAGAAGATCGGCGAGTTCGACAGCGAATTGGTCTTCGACTTCTGGCAGGCTTTTTCCGCCAACGCGCTGTGCAATCTCCACGTCCTCCTACACTACGGCCGCAACAGTCACCACATCGCCGAGGGTATTTTCAAAGCCACGGCCCGCGCGCTGCGGATGGCTCTCGAGGAAGATCCCCGCATCCAAGGCGTTCCCAGCACCAAGGGAACGCTGAACAAGTAAGATGCCCTACCAAAACCGCTGTTGTTGTCAGGCGCGCGGGTGAAACTGGCTGTGTACGGATTTCAGCCGCGTGGGGTCGACATGGGTGTAGATCTGCGTGGTGGCGATGCTGGCGTGGCCGAGCATCTCCTGGACCTGGCGGAGGTCCGCGCCCCCGGCAAGCATATGCGTCGCGAAGCTGTGACGCATCGTATGCGGGCTGACCAGCGGCGGCGCGCCGATCCGCTGGACGTAACGCTTGAGCAGTTCCCAGATCCGCTCGCGCCGAAGCCTGCGGCCTCGATACGACAACAGCACCCAAGCCGGCGGCGACGCGGCGCGTTCCAACAGGGCCGTTCGTTCATGCTCGAGATACGCTTTGACCGCTTCGATGGCACGGGCGCCGAGCGGAACCAGCCGTTCTTTGCTCCCCTTGCCGTGGCAAAGACAATAGCTTTCCTCGAAGTGCATGTCTCGCAGCGCCAGATTCGACAACTCCGAAGCGCGGCAGCCGGTGGCATAGAGCAGTTCCAGCATCGCGCGGTCCCGTCGCCAAAACGGATCGTAGGACTGCGGGCTCTCGAGGAGCTGATCGATCTGCTCCGGGCTGAGCACCTGTGGGATTCGCTGCCAGAGCTTCTGGCTGCCCAGCAATTCCGCCAGGTTGTCCTTCAGGACGCCTTCCAGTTGCAGGTAGCGAAAAAAGACCTTCAGCGAAACCAGATGCCGGGCCAGCGACGCCGGCGCGAGCTGTTTGCCGTGAAGCCAAGTGGTGTAGTCGGCCAAATCGCGAATGGTCAGTTCCGGGATCTTGCGGCCGGCGAGCCATTCCGAGAATCGCCGCAGATCGCGACGGTATGCGGCCACCGTGTTCTCGGCCAGGTGGCATTCCCCCGCCGCGTATTCGACGAAGGCGTCGAGCCACACCCGCGACAGATTCGGCGGCTGGGGGGGCTTCGGTTTAAGGAGCTTGCGGCGTGGACCACCCATGCCATTTGAGTTCGGACGTTGAGTCGGCCTCGCTTGACGGGAACCCGGACGAAACCGGCGGACCGAGTTGCTCGCCGCCCGGCTGCTGCCATCGGGCCGGACGACGGCGTAAGGGCACACCGATGGCGAGCCGCCGGGCTGCTAGCGGTTGAGTTCCTTTCTGTTTTCACCCTAAAGAAGGGTTCGGTCGCACTCGATGTTCTGCCGGAGGATCCATCGGCCCATTCGTAACGTAACGTACAATAACGATTGGCGCGGATTCTACGCCTCCCGCCACATTCCTGCCGGTTGGGGGGATAATAACCGATTGATTTTTTATGCAGCAGTCGTGAAACCGCCTGCGATAAGCCGTTCTGAAGATGGGATGGTTTCGCGAAGCAGGTAGGTTCGCTCGGAATTGAGGGGAAACCGACGATGAAATCTCGCCTTCTTCTACTTCTTTTGGCCGCTCTCGTCGCGAGTGGCTGCGGAGGTAAGACTTATTCGTCCAGAGATGTTGAGCAAGTGGGTGCCAAAGGGCCGAACGGAGTCGCTGATGTCGCTACGACACCTGCGACGGAGCCGGAAGTCCCGCAGGAGTCGAAAAACCAGCCCATCGCCGAGAATCCGCGGGGGGGGCAGGCGGGGAGCAAGCCGATCGAAGAATCGAACGCGGAACCGCTACTAGCGGCGGAACCGGCCCTGCCGGCGCCCCGGATCAGTTTCGATTTGCCCAAAGAAAAGGTCGACGCGCCGCCCGATGGCGGCGAGCCTTCGTTTGCAGCGCCGCCCACGCCCCCCTCGGTTCAGCCGTCGCGCGAAGCGGCCCTGGCGGCTACGGGTGATGTCCGCCCCGAAATCCAGGTTGCCACGTCTGCTGATGGCAATCCGGTTCTGAAGGTGCGATACCCGTGGCAAAAACTGCCTCGGCCATCCATTCAAATCGCGCGAGCGGACAATCCCGGGGAATCAGCCAAACCACTGGCCTTGGACGGGGTGAACGCCGTGGAGGTTTGGCGTGGGCAGGTCGAGCGGCTCAACAAGCCGACCTATCCTTCCTCCGTCGAACTGGTCAAAACGTCGGTCACCTTCCTCGATCGTGGACAGGGAGAGTTGATTACCATCCGCGGACGAGAGAATCTCCTTGGCAAAACGGCGGCTTACGCCGTTGACGAGAAGGCCGGCACACCGGTCATTTGTTACCTGCTTGATCGCTGGGCGGATGAACAGGGAGTTCTTCATTTCGCGTTGGGCGACTTCGATCTGACCCGCGAGTTCAATCAGGCCGGAAAAGTACACATTTGGCTGCTCAGTGAAGAGCAGATCGTCTGGGAAGAAACGGTGGATTGGCCCGGCCAAAATGCCGCGTCTTCGGTGGTTCAGCAGCCGGACGGCGTTTCCCCGCCGATGGCCGTTCAACCCGATTCGGCCACGGGGGCGGCGAGTTCCGTCCAGAATAAGACTCCGGCGGACCCGGCGATGCCCAACCCCCCGACGTTGCCAGCGCTCCCCGAGGTGTCCCACGGCAAGACCCTCCCTGAAGTTGCAGGCCCCGGTCCATCAAACTCCGCACCGGATGCACCGCTCGCGGAGTCGATTCCGCCCGCTCTGCCCCAGCAACCGGCCGAACCGTCGCCCGGGTGGAAACCAATGGAAACGAAACCATCCTCCTCTCCGTCTGCCACCCCTTCGGAAAAGTTAACCCTTGAGGAGATGTCGATCGATCAGTTGGCTCGGCACATCGAGAACGAATTCAGCTCGAGCATGTCACCGAAAGTGCGGCGATTCTGGCTGAATGGGTACCGCTACTACTATGTCGTGCCCAACCCGCCCGAGGTTCGGCGAACCATTTTCATGGATATGCTGCGGTCGGCTTACGCCGAGAAACCTGCGGCAGAACTGGCCGAGGCGATGGCTGCCTTGTTCCAAAAGCTCAAAGCCAAGTAGCACCGCGGCAGATTCTTCCGATTGCACCGGTTCTACCGAATAGGCTGATGATTTTGGCTGTAACAGCCGAAATGATTACAGGAGATAATATGTCTCCGGCAACCGGCCATTGGGGGAACGGAGCTGTCCATGCGCAAAGATGCTTGGGGTTGGATGATTCGGCTACTGACCGGCTTATGGGTGCTGTTACCGTCGGCTGGCTTGGTCGGCGCCCAGGGAGTTCCTGAACCGATGCCGAGCGGGTCGCTTGCATCGCCTCCAATGGCATCGCCTCCAATGGCTTCGCCTCCGATCGCCCCTGCCGGCACCGAGGTGAACCGCTGTGCCAAACCGCCTGGCTGCCCGCCTCCTTGCGAACCATTCCCGGAATGTCCGCCAACGGTCTGGTATGGTCGCGTTTCTGCGTTAATTCTCAAGCGTGACGCCGATCGTGACATTGTCTTCGCCACCGACGGTCTGTCTGGAGAAACGGTCCTCAGCACCGAGGATCTCGAATTCCCCTTCGAGGGTGGCGGGGAGTTCATGATCGGGCGTATGATTGTGCCCAGCCACTTTCTGGAATTCTCCTTTTTCGGTTTGAACTCCTGGGAGGAGTCGGCAACCGTTCGCGACGAAGACAATGCCTTGTTTTCGCCGTTCAGCGGCTTCGGCAGCGATCCCGTCGGCGGTATTGACGAGTTGGACAACAACCGTCTGGCCTCGGTGCGTTACGGTTCACGGCTGAACAACTATGAATTGAATCTCCGCCACGATCTGCCCATGCCGCCGATCCACCTGAACACCTCGTTCTTGTTCGGCGGACGCGCCATGATGATCGAGGAGGATCTGCAATACCTGACGGAGTCGATCGATCCCGTCGCCTCCACCACCACCACCAACCGCATCGGAACCCGCACGGACAATCGCCTGCTCGGTCTGCAGGTCGGCGGGCTGTTCGAGTTTCACGTTGAGCCGTGCTGGTGGGTGGATTTCCGGGCGTTGGGGACCATTTGCCAGAACAAGATCGACCTCGACTCGGCCTATACCCATATCGATGAAAATGGGGCTTCGCACGTCTACGTCCATTCAAACGACGACAGCCAGACCGCCTTTGTGGGCGACTTGTCGCTTTCGCTCATCTACGAGTGTTCGTGCAACCTGACGTGCGAGGTCGGCTATCGGGCTCTTTGGGTGACCGGTTTGGCTCTGGCGGCTGAGAACCTGCAGACCAATCCTGAAATACTCCGACTCGGACCGCCGCAAATCGACGACGAGGGGGAGATTGTCTATCATGGGCCGCACGTCGGCGTGACGGTTCGGTGGTAGGCATTGGTCATTTGACTGGGTGCGGTTGCGGTGCGGCGGATCGCGGCGCCCAGACTGCGAAGTTTATCGTCCAGCTTCTCGTATCCGCGGTCCAAGTGGTGGATCTCGTCGACGATTGTCTCTCCCTCCGCGGCAAGGCCGGCAAGAACCAGCGCGGCGCTGGCTCGCAAATCGGAGGCGGTCACTCGCCGACCATGCAACCGCGCAACCCCGTGAACAAGGGCGGTTTCGCCGGCCATCGCCACGTCGGCGCCGAGTCGGTTCAACTCGGGCACGTGCTGGAAACGTCCGGGAAAGACACGATCCCGCACGGTGCTGCGCCCTTTCGCCAGTGACAGAAGGGCGATCCACTGAGCCTGCACGTCGGTAGGGATGCCCGGGTACGGTTCCGCGACGATCTCGACCGGCTTCAAGCGGCAATCGGCGGCGACGCGAAGCCGGTGCGGCGCAACTTCGACGTTGCAGCCTGTCTCTCGCAACCGATCGATCACGATGCCGAAGTGCTCCGGGATGACGCCGTCGAGCGTCACGGAGCCTCTGGTGATTGCGGCCGCCATGGCAAGGGTCGCGGCTTCGATCCGGTCCGGGATCACGCGGTAGCTCGTGCCGTGAAGTTCGCCGACGCCGGTGATGCGAAGTGTTGATGTGCCCAGTCCGGCGATTCTCGCGCCCATCGCGTTGAGGCAATGCCCCAGATCGGCGATTTCGGGTTCCCTGGCTGCTTGGCGAAGGATCGTCTCACCGCGCGCCAGGACGGCGGCACAGAGCACATTAGCCGTTCCGGTTACCGTCGAGCCGCCCGGACCGCCAAGGTCGATCGCAGCGCCCCGCAGGTCTGCGGCTCGAGCGACAACATCGCCGTCAACGACGTCCAGTTCGGCGCCAAGCGCAGCCAGTCCCTTCAAATGCAGGTCGACCGGCCGCGGGCCGATGTTGCAGCCGCCCGGCAACGGCACGATCGCCCGCCCGCGTCGAGCCAGCAACGGCCCCAGCACGCAGAAGCTCGCTCGCATCTGCCGGACCAGTTCCCGGGCGGCCCGGATCGGTGTTTCATCCACGGTCTGCATTTGCAGGGCGCCGTCGGTGCCGCGGACGCTTTCGACGCCCAAGCCGGCCAGCAGCAGCGAGAGCGTGTCCACGTCGGCCAGCCGCGGGACATGCTCCAGTCGAATCGGTTGGTCGGTCAGGATGGAAGCGGCCATGAGCGGAAGCGCGGAATTCTTCGCGCCGCCGACTTTCACGATTCCGTGCAACGGCTCGCCGCCGAGAATCCTGAATTCATCCATGAGGGTCGCAGTCCTATACCTTTCGAACTGCGTGAACGACACGGGGCAGACCCGACAGATCCTTGATCGTCGAGGCGGGCTCGAGCCGTTCGTCCGCCGCGATCATCTCGATCACCGCATCATGGATCATCGGGCTGACTTCCATCAATAGGTGGCCGCCCACGCGAAGCCGCCCAGCCGCGACGGGAATGAGATGCCGGATGATCTCGGTTCCCATCGGCCCGGCCACCAGCGCTTGCCGCGGCTCGTAGTCTCTCACGGTGGCAGGGAGATTCTCGGCTTCGCTTTCGCTTACATAGGGCGGATTGCTGACGATGAAATCGAATTGCCGGTCCGCCGGCACGGCGGCGAGCAGATCGCTTTGGAGCAGTTCCACACGCTCGCTCACCGAGTGGGAGGCAACATTGCCGGCGGCGACTTGGAGCGCCTCGACGCTCACGTCCAGCGCCAGCACGCGGCAGGCGGGCAAGTGTTTGGCAAGACTCACCGCAATGGCGCCGCTGCCGGTTCCGACGTCGCAGATATCGATTACTCGATCGCGAGGATTCTGCTTCGCCAGATCGAGGACGGCAATCACCACGAACTCGGTTTCGGGCCGAGGGATGAGCACGGCTGGAGAAACGGCAAACGACAGCGAATAGAATTCGCGGCGACCGACGAGATACGCCACGGGCGTTCCCTCGGCCCGCCGGCGCACCAGGTCGCGAAATGCGGCGAGTTTCTCCGCCGCAGGAACCTGGTCGAATGCCGTGTACAACTCGATTCGCCGGCACTGCAGTGAATCGGCCAGGAGCACTTCCGCGTCGAGCCGGGGGCTTTCGGCATCGTGTCGCTTGAGATAGTCGGTCGTCCACTGGAGCAACCGGCCGACGGTCCACACTTCATTCGGGGGCATGTCGGTTCCGCGGTGACGCCTTTCCTTCGAGCCTGTCCTCAGACCTCGCGACGGGCATGGTTTGCCGTCCTGCGGCAAGGTCTCCGGACAGGATCTTACTCCATTTTCCCGAACGCCGCTCGCTGCTCCTGCTTTTCGTAATCGAGCAGTGCTTCGATCACCGGATGTAGGTTGCCCGCCAGGATGCTGTCGAGCTTGTAGAGCGTGAGATTGATGCGATGGTCCGTCAAGCGATTCTCGGGGAAATTGTAGGTTCGGATCCGCTGGCTGCGGTCGCCCGAGCCGACCTTGCTCTTCCGCTCGGCCGATCGCTTCTGATCTTCCTCTTCGCGCCGCTGCTCGTAGAGCCGAGTCTTCAGCACCCGCAGCGCCTTGGCCCGATTCTTGTGCTGGCTCTTCTCGTCCTGGCACTGAACGACAATTCCTGTCTCGTAGTGCGTGAGGCGAATGGCGGAAGCGGTCTTGTTGACGTGCTGACCGCCGGGTCCGCTGGCGTGGAAGATGTCCTCGCGGTAGTCGTCCGACTTCAGTTCGATTTCGACGTCTTCAGGCTCGGCCATCACCGCTACGGTGGCGGCGGAGGTATGGATTCGGCCTTTCGCCTCGGTTTCCGGGACGCGCTGGACGCGGTGGCCGCCGCTCTCGAACTGCAGTTCGCGGAAAACCTCTTCCCCTTCCAGGCCGAGAATGATCTCCTTGAAGCCGCCCAGTTCGGTGGGACTCATGTCGAGGATCTCGATCTTCCAATGCTTGTCCTCGGCGTAGTGTTTGTACATTTCATACAAGTCGCGGGCAAACAGCGCCGCTTCATCACCGCCGGTGCCGGCTCGAATTTCCATCACGCAACGATTCCGGGCGGCATCCTCGCCGCCAGCGGTCAGGTCGAGCAATTCATCCCAGCAGGCGTCGCGCTGCTCTCTCAATTCCGGCAGTTCCGCCTCGGCGAGTTCTCGCATGTCGGGGTCGCGCCCATCGAGCATCTCCTTCGCCTCGTGGATCTGGCCGTTGAGGTGCTTCAGTCGCCGATACTTGGTCACCAACTTTGCCAGGGAGCCATGCTCACGCATTACGGACGACATCCTCGTCGCCGACGAAAGCACCTCCGGGTCGAGAAGCAGCTTCTCCAACTCCTCGAAGCGCCGCAGTTTTTCATCCAGCACCTTGCGCATGGCTTAGCGGGCGGCTCCGGCTCTTGTGATCCGACACAACGCAGAAATAGACGGGGAGCGGATTTCCCGCTCCCCCTGCTCCCGATTCAGAAACTACGCGTCGGCCGGCTCGGCGGCAACCGCTTCCTTCTTCCTGGCACGCTCGACGCTGGCGTAGCCAGTCCGCGCAAACTTGTTCTTGAATTTCTCGATTCGGCCCGCCGTGTCGACGTATTTCAACTTCCCCGTGTAGAAGGGGTGGCAGGCGCTGCAGATGTCGACCTTCAGCTCGGGCCTGGTGCTCCGAGTAACGAAAGTGCTGCCGCAGCCGCAGGTCACCTTCGTTTCCATGTATTTGGGGTGAATGCCTTCTTTCATGAGAACCTCTGGGTCAGCCCGGCTGTTGTCGCTTGGTTCAATGAGACGGTCGGAGTTTGGAACCATCCCGAAACATTTAATGGTATCGTTCCGTAGCCCGCCCCACAAGGGTAACGCTCAGTAGATCCCGCTTGCCGAGCGGGATCTCTGCGTTGCGTTTTTTGCCGAAAGAGGGGTAAAGGGTGACGGGGGCGTTGCGAGTCGGCAAGATCCCGCTCCGCAAGCTCGTCGTTATACACAAGTACGGCTTGGGCACAGCACACGCTGGCGATAGTTTTACGCCGAAGGCGTCGTACAACAGAGCCCGGGGTAAGCGAAGCGGCGCAGCCGCGGAGCGTCACCCCGGGTTTGGGAACCGAAAAAACCTGAGGACGACCCCAACGGGGTCGTACAAGCCCCTGTAGAACCGCTTTGCGGTTCGCTTGTTTGCACCGAACCGCCGCCCCAGGGTGGCCGCTCCGCGGCTACCCTGGGCTGCGTTGTTCAACCGCTTCGCGGTATACCCGATGCCAATGACGACTTGTGTATAACGACGAACTCGGCAGGCGGGATCTACCGGGTTTACCCATCTTTCGGATTGGCTGTTAGTCTCTCCAGCCACCGCGCGCGGAGCAAGTTGCCGTGTCGGTCCGGCGAAGGGCTCTTGGTGCGATACTCCGCCAGCGCCTTGTCATATTGATGGTCGGCTTCGTAGATGCGCCCCAGATTGTAATGCGAGCCCCGGGTCCAGGCACTATTCTCCGCCGCTTCCAGGGTTCGATTGGATAGATAGTCGACGGCACTGCGGTAGTTGCCCTGCTCGTACGCGATGAGGCCGAGCCAATAGCTGGCGCTCTGTTTGGCCTGCTGGTACACCTCGGCAAGTTCGCGGGGGATGTCGGCCGCGGACAGTTCCCGATCCGAAGGGCGAGCAAGCTGATAGTACACCGTCGCGTTGGGTTCACCGGCGAAATTCCCTTTGAGATGGGAGATCCTCCCTTTCCACAGTGAAGGCGATTGTCCGACGCGAAACGGCATCAGCGACAACAACTGCCAGCGGGCCGCTTGCGGGCCAAGCTGCGTTCGTTGTTGAACGAGTTCGTAGGGGTGTGTCCAGAGGCGGGCCTCGGCAATGTGCTCGCTCTGTCTGCAGCGTTCCGCCTGAGATGAGGGATCAGCGGTAAGGACCATTTTCTCTTCGCCGGTCAGGCGCGCTTCGACCATCTGCATCCGTTGTTGCAGGTACGGGGGCGATGCTTCCAGCAGGGCCACCACACCGCCTTCAAGTTGCTTGGCCTCGACCCGGTAAGGGTGCCCTTCATCCAAGTCGAGATGCTGCAGCAGCGATGCGTCGGCAATCACCTGGCTGAGGGTGGCTGGCTTGACCAGAAAACGCCCGTCGTCGTCCAGCCCGATTCCATCCGGTCCCGGAATGGGCAAGCCGAGTTCCGGGTCGAACAGATGGAACTCCTCCTCGCTCAATACGCCGACGAGCCAGGGCTGGACGGCTTCATCGGCGGAGCCGTCGGAAGCCGGCAGCCCCAGTAGTACGGCGTCGATCCCCTGTTGCCGTGCCAAAAGAATGAACGCCCACGCCCGTTCCATCGCTGTGCCGTGACCGAGCAACAGCGTTTCCCAGGGCATCTGCATGATCCGCGTTCCTGCCGGGCCGGCCGCCCGATCCCACTCGAGCTGGACGTTTCGGACCGTCCAATCAAAGAGACTCGTCGCCCTCGCCACATCCTCGACATCCTCGCCACGCGCCCAATTGGAGAGATCTCTGAGCCAGACGGCCTCCTGAAAGTAGGCCCCGTCGGACCGGCGGAACTCGAGCTTGCCCAGGTCTGCCACCACGGGCAGTTCGCGGAGAGAGTCGGGGAGAGTGGCAATCATGGGGTCCGGCTTCCAGCCGGGGATCGGCTGCTGTTCCCGCACCCACTGGTCCAACCGGTCCATGGTGCGTTGAATCATCTCGCCGCTGTCGAACTCCTCCTGCCGATACAACGCATCGATGGCGTGGTGCAGCAGTTCGTCGCTGACTTGGGTTCTCGCTCGGCCGTCGCGTTGCTGTGTGGGCGGATCGGAGACGTCGGGCGACCGCTTGCAGCCGAGGCTAAGCAGCAGCGTGCCGACCAGAACGACAAAACCGACCGAAGCGCAACACGCCGGACGATCCTCTTCACGGAAGCATAGAGACGGGCGAGGATTCACGGAAACTTCTCCACCAATTGTCGAATGGCCACGATACGCTCAAGCAGCGGCTCGAATTGATCCAGGGGAACCATGTTGGGGCCGTCGCTGAGCGCTTGATCCGGCGACGGGTGTGTTTCGAAGAATAAGCCGTCGGCGCCGACCGCCGCCGCCGCTCGTGCCAGCGGCTCGACCATCTGGCGGTTTCCGCCCGTCGCGCCGCCCAGGGCGCCCGGTTGCTGGACACTGTGGGTCGCATCGAAGACGACGGGGACTCCGAGGGCCTGCATCTGCGGGATCGATCGCAGGTCGGTGACCAGTTGACCGTAGCCGAAAAACGTCCCCCGCTCGCAGAGCAAGATGTTGCGGCAACCGCTTGCCTCGAGCTTGCCGACGACATGTTTCATGTCCGCCGGCGCGAGGAACTGCCCTTTTTTGACGTGGACGGCGCGGCCGGTCCGCGCGGCCGCGACGAGCAGGTCGGTCTGCCGCGCAAGAAAGGCCGGGATTTGAAGCAAATCGCAGACCTCGGCGGCGGACGCCGCTTGGCTGGGCTCATGGATATCGGTTGTCACCGGCAGGCCGGTCAACTCCTTGGCGCGGCGCAAGGTTGCCAAGCCGCTGGCCAGCCCCGGTCCGCGATAGGATGAAAGGCTGGTTCGATTCGCTTTATCGAACGACGCCTTGAACACCAGTTGCAGCGAGAGCGATTCGGCGATCTCTTTCAGCCGCCGGGCGATATCGAGCGTCGCTTGCTCGTCCTCGATCACGCAGGGACCGGCGATCACCAGCAGCGGCTGGCCGCGGCCACAGCGATAGCTGCCGATCGTGGCGGGGTTTTCGGGCACGGCGACTTCCTTTCTCACAAACATTCGCGATCGCTACGGCCAACAGAGGCTGCCGAATACGACCGCGGAACCAACAACGTCAGCCGTCGCGGCAAAACTTCAACCTCGACGGGCAACACCCCGCCCGGATCCCCGTCCAATTGGTACGACACCGGGCGATCGGCCGTTATGCGGAACCGACCGCCACGATCGATCCGGCAATCAGGCAACTTGCCGAGTCGCCCCAATTGGGCGGAAACTGCATACCTCGCAACCGCCCAGCAGGAGCCGTGGGCCAGTGCGCACAGATCGAGCAGACCGTCGTCGGGAACCGCTTGGGGAACCAGAGGCACCCCCCATCCATAGCGAGGAAGATTGAAGACGAATGCCCATTTGGCATCGACGACAGAATTCTCCCGAAACGGTCTCGCGCCATCGTCGCGCTGGATATGGATCTCCGGATAGTCGTAACTACGCAGAGACTGCCAGATCGGTTTGAGGTAGCTTAAGTAGCTAATATGATACCCCCCCAGCAAACTCCGCAGGCGATGCATACGTTGGACCACCTCCGCATCGAATCCGCAGCCGAACATGGAGAGAAAGAGTCGCTCGCCGACACGACCGGCGTCCAACTGCACGACTCGGCCCGCGAGGATCGTCTCGCAGAGCCGCTGGGGTCGATGGCACAGCCCAACGTGCTTCGAGAGAATATTGGCCGTGCCGCAGGCCAAGAAAGTCAGTGGTGTCCGCGGATTCGTGCGGTTGGTCAGCTCGGCGGCCGTGCCGTCGCCTCCGATGCCAACCAGTGCGCGAAGTTCCCCGTCGGCCTGCCATCGATTTGCCAATTCGGCAATTTCGGCGAGGTCGTGGCAGATGCGGACATCGAGATGGTTTTGCCTCAGGAGTTCCGCCAAGTGTGAGGCACGCTCCGACGACGATTGCCTGCCCGCACGGGGGTTCACGGCAATGACAACGCGTTTTGCCCCCGAAGGCGGGAGTGTCGCCGGCTGGCAAGATCCTAGACCGTTCGGTTGGGTTTCCATGATGATCCGGCGGGTCGTTGAAAAGAATGATTGTTAAACTGCAGGTTCTTCTTGATCCGTTTGGCTGCCCCGTCCTTCTGCCGGAGTCCGAGGGCCTTTCGATACCCCCAGCATACTCCATCGTAAGTTCCAAGTGTCGGGATAGATCTCTGGCGCGCGACGGCCTTAGGGTTCGGTGGCGTATCTGGCGGTTTCCCGCCGGGCCAATCGAGAGGATCGATACGCCGGACGCTTCTCGGTCGCCGAGCGTTCCTTGGCTCTGCCATGCTCGTTCTACACAGTCAAGCTGTGCGAGTTTCTAGACACCCAACTTTCGGCCGGTGCAAACATGCGCGCAAGCCCTCCAACGTAAACCCACCGCCGTCAACTGCTTTCGCCCCGGAGTCTCGCCCGACCAACAAATCAGAATAGTCGACTTGGCGAATGATTCCCTCGCCTCGTCCCGCCTCCCTTCCAACCTTCCCCTCATCCTCTGGCCCAGAAAAACCCTTGACATAGCGCGCCGCATCGACCATGCTCAGACAACAGTAGTGGACACACGATCACGTCCATTTCCGGAGCCGGATCCCGCCGCTGCCGATCGTCGCACTCGCTTCGCCGCTTCTCCTCCAACGCTTACCCCGCTACAGTCACCGGGTGGTGAGGGGCCGGTGATTTTGGAAAATCGGCATGCTTGACCGCCACATTTTGCACGCCGATTTCCCTGTAACTTGCTGCCGTCCTTGCCCTTGCGACACCTTCGCCCTGCGCGCCGCCTTCCTCGGGATACTGCTTGATCCGCGTGTTTTTGTAGTCGAAAGGGAGACTTGGGATGACCTGCCCGAAGAACGCGCGGCACGCGACGATGTTTGGCAACAAACGGAAGAACTGCCACCCTTGCGGTTAGTTGGGCTCTGCCAGGGAGCAAAGCGATCGAACGAAGAGGAGAGCCGCGTTACGAACCTAATGCGTTGATTGCGCACGCTGGGGTCTATGAGTCTCCGGACGGGCAACAGCGCGGCGTCACCCGGTCCACCTTTCTCGCCCTGTGAACGGTTGCCTGGCGTCGCGGCGGCAGGCGTGAGACGGTAGACGGCATACGTGCGGTTTCGGTACATCTGCTCGAGCATCAGCGGTGGTTCCGACTCCGTGACGAGATAGGCCGCGCCGTACTTCTCGCCCAGATGCCTGAGGCGATCCAAACTCAACTCCGTCAGCGAGTCGTGCCAGCGATACTGCGGATCCTTGTGTCCTGTGGCGTGCAAATCCAGTAAGCGGTCCCACCACTCGACAATCGATTGGGCATCCTGCGGGATGTCTTTGAAGTTGGCCACTTCGCTCCGGCCGGTGTACCACTTGAATGTCTGGTTGAGCTTCGGCGTGAGAAACCTTGCGTCAGGTGGAACATCGGGCGAGGCGGCGATCCAGGTGCAAACCTCACGCCAGCCGCCGTAATTCGCAACCCTCACGGCGCGCGGGATCGTGGGAAACGGCCTCAGCAGAGCGAACTCGCCGAGGTGCAAACCGGCAATCAGCGTGGCCGCCGCCAGGAGTGGTTTGCCGAAGGTCGGACGAAGCCTCAATTGCTCCACGATCCACCACGTGCCCAACAGCGCCACTCCAAGCGGCACCGCAACATCCGAGAGGCGGAACCAATAGAACCGCAGCAGGCCGGCGGCCCGGACGGGAGCCAACGCCGCCAGCGCACTGATCAACAGCCCGACCAAGGCAATCGCCACGCCGCCCGTGACGAACCCTTGCAGTCGCCCCGTCGCGCCGGTCGATGGCGTTCGCCGGCAGAGCACCAGCCACAGGCAGAGGAGAAGCCCAAACCGCAACACGAAGAAAACCGGGAAAGCGCTCAGCACGAGATGGTGTGACAAACGCTCGTACACATAGACAAAATTGGCACGTGCGACGATTTCCGGAGCAACGCCCCAGGTGAGCGACAACGAAGGTATCAGCCCGGGCAAGGAAAGAGCCGCGCCGAAGAGCAATCCGGGCCAAAGGGTCACAAGCGCCGGCCGCTGGCTGCCCGCCAACAGCCAGGCGATCGCAGCGGCAACCAGCGACCATCCACCGACCAAAACATGGAACAATGCGGCGCCGCCAAACAACACGACGCTCCGGTTCCAACGATTGCGCACTAAAGCCTCGACTCCAAGAAAGAGCAACACGAAGGCAAAACCTTTGGCCTCCACGCCGCCGATCACCCATTCTCCCGCCATGTGGCACCGCTCCAGCGCACACGCGAACAGCGCAGCCGTGAGAACTGCAACCCACCTCCGAGCCACCACGGCCCAACTCAGTCGCCACCAAGCCCAGGCCAACAGCAGCCAGGTCAGCACACGGCCTACCCAGGCCATCAGCCAAGGGGCCAACCAAAGGGCCAACCAGCCTACGGTAAAGTAGAACACCTCGTGCGTATCTGCGGAATTGAGGAAGAAGTCGTCGGCGATCCACTCGGGATGCCAGAAATGGATCGCTTTGCCGAGATAATACGGTTCGTTGACGTCGGGAACCGGCCAAGCGCCCTGCAAGAAAAAGACGGCAAAAACCAGCAGAATTTCCACTGCGGCCATGCCGGTCCAGGGGTGGGCAGCGAGCGACGATTTGCCTGACAACGGGAGCTTCACGAAAAGATCGGGGGCGGGCAGGTCGATCAACACAAGGCAACACCGATTGTAGTCGCAGTCGGGCTTCTCGGGCAACCGGGGGGTGCCATACCCGAGAAGCAGTGGTCAGTGGCCGGAGTAAAAAAAGTGTACTCGTTGTTGAACCGTTTCCTGCCATCGGCGTATTGAAGGCCATGACGTTTATTCTGCGCCCATTTTCTATCGTCACTGCCGGGCTTGTTCCGCTGCTCACGGCCGGCCTTCTGGCATCCACGTTCACCGGGTGCAGAAACGGCGACTCGCCCGGTGAAACCTCCCACGGCTCCGCTCCCGCGGGCACGGCGATTCAGCTTGTCGTTGTCGATGATCCCGCCATGGCGGCTGCCATCGGTCAACTTCGAGCGGAGTTCAGAGGTCAGAGCGGATGGGATGTGGACGTTCGGCAGCTCACCGCGTCGGAGTTGAACTCAGCCGGGGCCGTTGAGGCCGACGCGCTGATCGTTTCGTCGTCTCAGTTAGGTACACTGGCCCAGCGCGATCTACTCTTGCCGCTGCCCGATGAATTGGCCCGCAGCAGCCAGGCGCAATGGTCGGAGATCTTCGATCTGATTCGATCGAGAGAAGCGGTTTGGTCGAATCGGGTCATGGCGGTTCCTTTCGGTTCCGGCTTGCTGACTTGTTATTATCGAGCCGATCTGTTTGAGAGGCTTAACCTCAAGCCTCCGGCTACCTGGAAAGACTATCAGCGGATCACTTCGTTGCTGTCCGACCGTGACCGGTTGGGAGATGCGGCCCCACCACCCGGGCAGCAGTGGCGGGGAACTCTGGAGCCGCTGGCGCCCGGCTGGGCTAGTGTAACACTCTTAGCCCGTGCCGCCGCGTATGCGAGCCACCGCGGCAACTACTCCACCCTCTTCGACATCGAGACGATGGAACCGCTGATCGACGGCCCGCCGTTCGTCCGTGCCTTAGAGGAACTGATGGCGGTTGCTGGTCCAGACGGCACCGAACTGTTGACTCAAGATCCGACCACGATCCGCAACGCCTTTTGGGCCGGGCAGTGTGGTATGGCGCTCACCTGGCCGACCGCTACGGCCGCCATCGCCGCCGGCCCGGACGAGAACCGCCGGGTCGAATTCGCGGAGATGCCCGGTTCTCAAGACGTTTACAACGTAACGGACCGAGCATGGGAGACCCGACGGCGAGGCGAAAGCCCCCACGTCCCCCTACTGGCTTCGGCGGGACGGCTGGGGGGGGTGTTGCGGACGTCGAAGTGGCCGGACGAATCGTTCCAACTCCTTCTCTGGCTGTCGGACCCGCAATGGAGCGAGCAGGTCTGTACTGCAACTCCCGCAACGACGCTGTTCCGTCGGTCGCACCTGAAAAACGCGGGCAAATGGGTTGAGGACGCCGTGCCGGTGGAGGCCGCGGTGGCATATGCGGAACTGACCGAGGCGGCGTTTACACGGCAGCAGTCGCTCGCGGTACTACGAATTCCGGGAAGCGACGAGTACCTGGCCGCCCTGGATGACGCCGTCCACAGAGCGGTTCGTGGAGAGGTAACCGCATCGAAATCGCTTGAGGAAACGGCGATTCAGTGGCGCGAGATCACCGAACGGCTCGGCGTTGAACCCCAACGGAAGGCGTATGGCAACAGCCTGGGCCTCGACTGAGCCGTGGGGAAATCCTGCCGCCTTTTGACAAAAGAAGAATGGAATCCTAGAATCAAGCTTTCCAAAACCGCTGGACGATACCACGTTAGCGGCTTCTGGGGCGGTAGCTCAGCTGGGAGAGCGCTGCGTTCGCAATGCAGAGGTCGAGAGTTCGAATCTCTTCCGCTCCACTAAACAATGCCCGCGGACAGCACTTGTCAGCGGGCTTTTTCTTTTGACAGCACAAGATCTTATGGCAATTGACGAAACATTAGCATCATAGTCGTGTTTTCCGGCCGTTTCGACTGAAATTGACTCCAATATGCACGGTTTGGCGCTGGTTGGTGCAAACTGTGAAGCGGTGAAATCCATGTCGTCGTAGCTGTCCTTGAAGCCGTGGAATTGGTTGATCAAGGCTCGGATCATCGAGTCTATCCCGACGAGATGATAGGACTTCGGAACGCAGGAGAACTTTGAGCATTACCGAATATCCCGGCTGGTGGAGCAGCAAGCCTCACAATTCCGGGGCGAGTCAAGACTAATCCACCTCGGTTTTGGTAACTTCCGGGACCATCACGAGAGGGCCGAATCGCTCATGAAGAAGCTGGAGGTAGGTCATGAATATCGGGATGGTCCGCATCGAGAGCATCTCTGGAGCAGCGGATGGCTGCCTGAAGCCGTAGAGATGCTTACTCGCACGGGAAGATGAAATCGAATATATCTGTCTTTCCGGAGATGTAGTTTGTATTTTCTCGGAGTTTCTGGGCGGCGGCAAGTCATGCTCGGTATGCGGTGGCGGGGACGCCTAGAAGCTTGAGGATTTGGCGTTGAAGGTCGGAGAGGCGGGGCTCGGTCGCGGAACGTTCTTTGGTTCTGCCATCCCCGTTCTACACCGTCAGGCTGTGCGACTTTTTTAGACACCCGACTTTCGACGGGTGCAAACTTGCGCGCACGCCCTCTGACGTAAACCCACCGCCGCCGACTGCTTACGCCCCGGAGTTTCGCCTGACCAAAAACCAAGAAAAGTCGACTCGGTGAAAAACTCTCTCGTCCCGCCTTCCCACCGACCTTCTCCTCATCCCCCCGCCCAAAAATCTGCTTGACCTATCGCGCCGCATCGACCATGCTCAGATAACAGTAGTGGACGCACGAACACTTCCATTCCCGCGAAGTGGCCCCAGTCGCTTTCGCGGCCCTGCTCCGCAGTTCATTGGCAATGTGGTTGATGATTCGAGTTCTCCCGCCGGCCGGCGGAAGGGATCGCGGTCCTTCTCCGCCCCATGTACCCGCCATGCTCCAGCCCAATCTCTTGCGACGTGAGACGCCCTTCAGCGCGAGAAAACGGCACCTCCTCCCCTAGAGGCGCGTGGCCACCATGTCGCCTCGGATTTGAGAAATCGCCAACTTGGTGGCCACACGTGCTGCTGCCAATCGTCACACCCGCGCCGCGCGGCTCCTCCGCCAAGGATGCATGATTGACGTGCGCCGACCAGCATGGTCAAATGAATCGCCAAGAGGAATGCCTGTCCGACGAGCCGGAGACACCGAATGGCCACGCCGCTGCGATCGATGCGAATTCTCGCGATGACCGTGTTCGTTCTGATGCTTTCGGCGATTCGGGCATCGGCGGGCGAAGCGCGACATTGCGGAGTTTACGATGTACACGACTACGGAGCGACCGGCGACGGCCTCTCGCTCGACACGGCGGCGATTCAGAAGGCCGTCGATGCCTGCGCGGAGGCGGGCGGCGGCACCGTTCGGCTTTCCGCGGGAACCTTTCTCTCCGGCACGATCCGGCTGAAGAGCCATGTTTCGCTCTGCCTCGACGCCGGCGCCACGCTGCTGGCAAGCCGCGAAATCGACGACTATCCCGGCATCACGCCGGAGATTCCCTATTACTACCAGCCCCGTTTCACCAAGAGCCTGATCTACGCCGAGCGGGCGGAGAACATCTCGCTTGTCGGCCGAGGCGTGATCGACGGCCAGGGGGAGCACTTCCCGGCCCGGCCCGGCGACGATGCCATGCGGCCGTACATCGTGCGGTTCAGCGAGTGCAAGAACGTCCGGGTGCGGGATCTCACCTTTCTCGATTCCGCGCGATGGCTCTCCCACTATCTCGCCTGCGAGAATGTGGTCATCGACGGCATCACGATTCGCAGCATGATCCGTGAGAACCGCGACGGCATCGATATCGACAGTTCGAGCGATGTGCGGATCTCCAACTGCCACATCGAAAGCGGCGACGACGCCATCGTGCTCAAAGCGACGGCGGCTCGCCCTTGCCGACGCGTGACCGTGACCAACTGCGTGCTGAGCAGCACCGCCTCGGCGCTGAAACTCGGCACGGAGTCGATCGGCGGCTTCGAGGACATTCTCTTCACGAACTGCACGATCTACGATACCCACGGAGATGGAATTGCCGTGGAAGAGGTCGACGGCGGCGTCTGCCGGCGAGTCACTATTTCCAATATCACCATGAACAACGTAGCCGTGGCCATTTTTGTTCGCCTGGGGAACCGCGGCCGGCAACTCCCCGACCGGCCGTCCGGCGTCGGCAGTCTTGGCGACATCACGATCAGCAACATCACGGCCACCGGCGTCGGGCCGCTGGGATGCTCCATCACCGGCATCGCGGGCCATCCGGTAGAAAACGTTACGCTGGACAACATCCGCCTGCGGTTCCAAGGAGGCGGGACTTCCGCCCCGGCGAGCCTCGACGTGCCGGAAAAGGCCGACGCCTACCCGAAAGGCGCAATGTTCGGTCCTTTGCCGGCGTATGGACTCTATTGCCGTCATGTGAAGAACCTTTCGTTAAGCCGGCTGGATTTCGCTTTCGAGGAGGAAGATCGCCGCCCGGCGTTGGTGCTCGACGATGTGGCCGACGTACACCTTTTCGGCCTGCGAGCAGATCTTTCGCCGTCGGCCCCGGCGCTGGTCTGGCTGAATCAGGTCCGCGGCGGGTTGATCCACGGCTGCCGGCTTACGGGCGACGTGCCCGTCGTGTTGCGAGTCGAGGGGAGCGAATCGAGTGGTATTGCGCTGCGGGGCAATGATTTCCACTGCGCCGGCCGGGTGCTCGATAAGGCGGCAGAAACGCCGGAGGATGCCGTCCGCATGGATGCCCAAGACGAGTAGAAACGATGATGCCTCGAACCGCTGGAACCACCTTCACCCGTTGAGGAGAAAAGAACCCATGCTTTGCCGACTGACTGCCGCTTTGATTTTCGGTACGATGCTCACTTCGCTCTCGGCGGCCGCGCCGCCGCTGAAGGCTCTGATCGTCGACGGCCAGAACAACCACAACTGGGTGGAGACCACGCCTTACCTCAAGAAGCATCTCGAGGAAACCGGGCTGTTCACGGTCGACGTGGCCACCTCGCCGGCTCAAGGCGAGGACATGAGCGGATTCAAGCCGAACTTCGCGGCTTACGACGTGGTGGTGAGTAACTATACGGGCGATGCCTGGCCTGCCGCCACACAAAAGGCGCTGGAGGATTACGTCGGCGGAGGCGGCGGACTGGTCGTCTTTCATGCGGCCAACAACGCTTTTCCGGAGTGGAAGGAGTTCAACCGCATGGCCGGGCTGGGCGGCTGGGGCGGCCGGAACGAGAAAGACGGTCCCTACGTCCGCTGGCGCGACGGCAAGATTGTCCGCGATACAACGCCCGGCCCCGGCGGCGGCCATGGACCACAGCACGAGTTTCAGATAGTGGTCCGCGAGCCCGACCATCCCATCACCCGCGGACTCCCGAACGTTTTCATGCACTCAGCGGACGAATTGTATAACCGGCTCCGCGGCCCGGCGGAGAACATGACCGTGCTGGCCACGGCGTTCTCGCCCAAGGAGCAACGAGGCACCGGCGAACATGAACCGCAGTTGATGACGATCGCCTACGGCGAGGGGCGCGTCTTCCATATCGCCTATGGCCACGCGGGCAAGCAATGCCAGAGCGTCGCCTTCATCGTACCCTTCCAACGCGGCAGCGAGTGGGCGGCCACCGAGAAAGTCACGCAGGCAGTTCCCCAGGACTTCCCCGGGCCGGATCAGCCGAGCCTGCGGCCGTAGATGCACTGAGCGATACCGATGCAGCTCACACGTTCCATCATTGCCGTCACCCTCGTCATCTCGCGCATCGGGCTTCGGTAGAATGGATAACCGGCAGTTTGCTTGGATGGTATTTCGGCGAGCCGGCCCGGCACTTGGAAGAGGAGAATCCGTCATGAAACTTTCCCAGATGCTTACGCGATTGAGCGTTGTCTTGGTCGGGATGTCGGTCGGCCAAGGCCCCGGCGCCGCTGCCGAGGCGCCGTGGCTGATTGGGCAATCGCACGCCAGTTGGACCCAGGCGCAAGCGTCGGGCGAGGCGATCGCGGTTACCAATGGACTTTCCCTCACTGGCGACGCGGGCAAGTGGACCAGCAAGTGGCATCATTGGCAGGGTACGGTCGATGCCGCGGAGGTGGCCGTGAAAGCGGCAGTAGCCCAGTTCACGAACCCGACGATTCAGGTCGTAGTCAAAGGCTCGGAGACGCCCTACACGGACGCCAGCGGAGTCCCGCACACTTGGTACGGCAGGTGTATGATCGCGATTGTGGATGAACATCGCTGGATGATGGCCATCCGTTCGGGCATCAGTCATATCGCCTGGCATACTCCCCGAAAACGCGACACGATTCACCTCTTGACGTCCAACGACGAGGGCAGAACCTGGAACAAGCTTGACTGCTGGTTTGACGGAACGCCGATGCAAGGGATGCCCTATGAAGATGGAGAAACCCATAGCGAGCCGGGGCTTTACCGGATGCCCAACGGCGATCTGATTCTCCAGTTCTGGCGAATCGACTATTCCGCGGGCACCAGGCAACTGCGGTCGACGGACAACGGCAAGACGTGGGTTACGGATATTGACAGGATTAACGTCGCCGGGGTGACCGGAGCGGAAGGTGATCGAGCGATCGGTACCGAGGACTGGTTCGTGGATCCGGAATACCCATCGCACGTGTACATGGCATTCGAGTACTTCGACTACAACGGTGAGGCGGGCTCGCTCTTGGCCAGGTCGATGGACAATGGCAAGAGCTATACATTTCTCAGTTGGATCGGCCCCCTGGGCGACATGAAAAACCCCGATTCGGGCGCCACGTTTGAACCGGCGATCGAGTATGTGGGAAACCGCACAATCGTGGCGGTGCTCCGCGATATGGCGGGAATGGGTGATCCGGCGGGAGACCGGCATACCTGGCAGACCGTCAGCACCGACATGGGCAAGTCCTTCTCTCCACTGGTCGACATTTCCGCCAAGATCAGCGGCGGGTTGCCCAACAGTCTATGGCAGCGGGCGCGGATATATAAAGAAAGCAACCCGTTCTTCCAGCACGGCAATCCGCTCGACTACGCCCGCGGTGAAGGACGGCTGTGGGGATTTGGGATTCACTGCTTCGGCGGCGGCTGGGGGGCGAGCCCGCATACGCGCAAACCGGTAGTCTACTGGTCGGATGACAACGGCCAGTCGTGGTATGGGCCGCAGTTGCTGCACGGTCCGATGTATCCTGGAACCGACACCGGATATGGAGACATAAAACGTCGACGCGACGGCACGTTCGTGGCCGCCACCTATTATTGTCCTCCAGAAAACTTGAATATTGCGGACGTGGAGCAATACACGTTTGGGGGCCAACGGGCGAAGATGCTGATCGAAGCCGATCGCGATGGCGACGGCAGTCCGGACGCCGATTCGGGGTGGCGGGAACTCTACAATGGCTCCAGTGTCTATGCGGCATCGGGTCTTGGAGCCAGCCATTGGCGGCTGAGGCTTCACCTTAGTTCAACCGATAGAGCCGGCTCGCCCAGGATTGTCCAAGTGAAGGTCTCACCACGATGATTTATCTGCTGGTAGAGATTCAAAGAGATGGAGGAACCTATGGCCTCTGGTTTGTTGGTGAAGTGCCTGTTTGCCTTGCTGCCCCTGACCATCGGTCTGACAGCTAGTCCGGCCGTGCCGGCCCAACAGGCTCAGGTCTCCGGTCTGAAAGTGAAGTTCGTCGATTATCAGGGGCCGGCAAACTTCTCGGCCAAAGCGCTCGACAAACACAGTTTACAGATCCGTGTCAATCCGCGAGCGGAGCGACAGCCGTTGCTGCTCGGTGTGGAACTGCCCGCCAGCGCGCAGACGACTTGGGCCGCGGATGTCGAGCTGGTCGATTCCAAGGGCCGGCCGCTGCCCGTGCGACGCAGCGGCATCGAGTGGCACAAGCTCTTGATTTCCGTGCCGCCGGAACATGGCACTTATGTGGTGGTTGCACGGATTGCGGCACAGCCGCATTCGGCATAACGACCTCTGTCTGCGCACGCTTGAGTCGGATAATCCGCACTTATTGGACAGGCGCCGGCGTGTAAGTCTGCGGCCCCGGGTACAACTGGGGTCCGCATGAGCTGCAACCCGGTGTTCCGACCGCCGATCCTGCCGTGCCGGGGAGCATGGGCGGCAGAGAGGCGGCGGGCGCACCGGAGGGGGAGTACGTAGTGGCCGGGACAGGGCACGAGGCGCCGGGAACCGGCGAGGCGGCCGAGCCATACATCCAGCGGCAACACTCGCAGCCGCTCGAGGCGGCCAACAGCAAACATGGCAACATGAGGGTTAGCAGTTTTCTCATGATCGTTCCTCCATCGCTCCAGCAGCAGGCTTCGAAGCAATCCATCATGGCAACCCTACACGATAGTTTGCTGCAGGCCGGCGTTTTCCACGCACAAAAGCCGTTTTTGTGCCGGGCGGGGTTGCGGCAGTGGCGATGGGGTAAAGTCTGCGGGCAAGGCTGGCGCGTGGTAGCAGCCCGGCTGGTTCCGAGCAGCCGGGCTGCTGGCGTCGCGATGGTCACGCTACCCAGCCCGGATCCCAACCCCTTCGACCTGCCCATGCAGGTTGCCAACCTGCCCCACGAACTCTGATCCGACGTGGCTTCAACCACCCGCCGGAACCTCAAACCCGACAGTCGACTTCAGTAGGGCTTCGTCGGGGAGCGTCCGCTGCTTGGGCAACTCGTAGTCGCCCTCGCCCATCTGCTCTTTCTCGACGGCATGGCAGCGGAATTGGTGACCGTCGATCGCCAGCAGTTTCGGGGTTTGCCGGCGGCAGACTTCTTTCGCCCACGGGCAACGAGGATGAAAACGGCAGCCGGAAGGCGGATTGATCGGGCTGGGCACGTCGCCCTGCAAGATGATCCGCTTGCGGCGGCGGAGCGGATCCATCGTCGGGATGGAAGAAAGAAGCACCTGAGTATAGGGGTGGAGCGGGTTGGCGTAAAGCTCCTCGCTTTTGGCCATTTCCGCGATCTCGCCCAGGTACATCACCGCCACGCGGTCGGAAATATACTCGACCACGGAAAGATCGTGCGAAATAAACAGATAGGTCAGTCCGAACTTCTCCCGCAGTTCGACCAGCAGGTTGATAATCTGCGACTGAATGGAGACGTCCAAGGCCGAGATCGGCTCATCGAGGACCATGAACCGCGGGTTCAGCGCCAGGGCACGGGCAACCGAGACGCGTTGCCGCTGCCCGCCGGAGAATTCGTGCGGGTAGCGGTTGATGTAGCTCGGGTCGAGGCCGACTTGCCGGAGGGTCTCGCGGACTTTCTCCGCCCGCTCGTTGCGGTCGCCCAGGCGGTGGATAATCAGTCCCTCTTCGACGATGCCCTTGATCGTCATGCGAGGGTTGAGCGAGCTGAACGGATCCTGGAAGACGATCTGCATGTCGCGTCGCAAACGCCGCAGTTCGGCGGCGCCGGCCGTCGCCACGTCTTTGCCGTCGAATTCAACACGGCCCGCCGTAGGCTCCAGCAGCCGCAGGATCGTGCGGCCGGTGGTCGTCTTGCCGCAGCCCGATTCGCCGACCAGGCCGAGCGTTTCGCCCTGGCGGATCGGAAAGCTGATATCGTCGACCGCCTGGACGTGCGCCGTCACCCGCGAGAGCAAACCCTTGCGGATCGGAAAGTACTTCCGAAGGTTGACGACGTTCAGCAGCAGGTTATTCGTCATAGTTCAACTCACCGGCGAAGTGGCAGCGGGCCCAATGGCCGGGCCGGATCGGGCGCAATTCCGGCTCTTCTCGCCGGCAGATCTCTTGTCGGTACGGGCAGCGGGGGTGGAACTTGCAGCCGCTGGGAAACCGCAACGGGCTGGGCACCATGCCTTGGATCGTCCGCAGCTTCTCCGTCTTCGTCTTGCCCAATTCCGGACGCGACTTGAACAGCAGGTGCGTATAGGGGTGCAGGGGGTGCTCGAAGAGTTCCTTGACCGGCGCGTATTCGACCACCTTCGAGGCGTACATCACCGCCACGTCGTCGGCCAGTTCAGCCACGATCCCCAAGTCGTGCGTGATGATCAGGATCGACATGCCGAAGTCGGCCTGCAGGCCGCGGAGCAGATCGAGGATCTGGGCCTGGGTGGTTACGTCGAGCGCCGTCGTCGGCTCGTCGGCGATCAGCAACCGCGGATTGCAGGAGAGGGCCATGGCGATCATGGCGCGTTGCCTCATGCCGCCGGAGAACTGGTGCGGATATTCGCGGGCGCGTCGCTGGGCCTCCGGAACCTGCACCTTGCGGAGCATCTCCACCGCGCGGCTGCGGGCTTCGGCTTTGCCGACCTTCTGGTGCAATTGCACCGCCTCGGCGATCTGATCCCCCACGGTGAAGACCGGATTGAGCGAAGTCATCGGTTCCTGGAAGATCATCGAAATCGCCGCGCCACGGAGCTTCCGCATCTGCTTTTCGGGAAGCTCGACGAGGTTGGTCGCCGGCCCCTTGCCGTGCAGCGTTATGCTTCCACCGACGATCGCGCCCGGCGACGAGATCAGTCGCATCACCGACAGCGCGGTGACCGACTTGCCGCAGCCCGATTCCCCCACGAGTCCCAGCGTCTTGCCTTTGGGGATCGTCAGCGAAACGTCATTGACCGCCTTGACCGTCCCCTCGTCGGTAAAGAACCATGTGTTCAGCCCGTCGATCTCCAACAGCGGATTGGCGACGTGCGGTCGAGTTGGTGCGAGCGTTGAAGTTGCCACGGGCGTGGTTGGCTCTGGAGGGATAGGGGTCACTTGCCGGCCTCGCGGAGTCGGGGGTCGGTGGCCTCTTGCAGGCCCTCGCCGATGAGGTTGTAGGCCAGCACGGTGAGGAAGATGGCCAGCCCGGGGAAGAAGATCAACCACCACATCTGCAAGTTGGAACGGCCGGCGTTCAAGAGCGTGCCCCAACTGGGGTTCGGCGGCGGAGCGCCGAATCCAAGGAAGCTCAAGCCGCTTTCGATGAGAATGGCCGCCGCGATGCCGAAACTGATCGGCACCACGACTGGCGCCAAGGCATTGGGCAGGATGTGGCGGAACATGATGCGAAGCCGGCCCGCGCCCAACGCCCGCGCCGCCGTGACGAACTCGGTCTTACTGAGCTTGAGAAACTCCGCGCGGGTCAGCCGGGCGATGCCGGTCCAGCCGGTCACCCCGAGCACCGCCATCAGATGCCAGATGGTAGGGTTCTCCAACACGGCAATCAACGCCAGGATCAGGACCAGCGCCGGAATGCACATCACCAGCTCGATCAGCCGGCTCAGCAGAATATCCACCCAGCCGCCCAGGTAGCCGGCCAG
>JAAYEH010000302.1 GCA_012728855.1 Rhodopirellula sp.
AAACATGGACGGGGACCTCCTTGCACTTTGCGCGCGTCCTTGACGCTGGTAAACACGCAAAGTTTACAAGGAACCCCGTTCTCTTTTTAATAGCAATATCCATCATAAAATCTGCGAAAGTTCAGATATGGAGACGAGCGAAAGCCGCCGTCGGCGACCGTTTTAGGCGGGTAAATCGCCGTTTTCTGATCCCATCTTATCGAGGAGTCTTTTTCAATGAAGCGTGTTTTTCAGTTGTGTTTGGCGTTTGTTTCTTTGGCCGTCTCGGCGGTCACGGGCGGCTGCGAGAAGAAGGACCACGAATCCGCAAAACCGCCCGACAAAAAAGCCCGCTGGCAAGGTGAAGACAGCGGCTACCAGAGCGGCGAGCCGGACGGAGAGACCGGTGCCGCCGCCGATCGAGCCGGTCGGTGATGACTTTTTCTCCCTAGCGCGGGCCAGGCCTGTAACCCAACAGAGCTTTCAAACATCCGCGCACGGTGCGCATAAGTTTCAACGTAAAACTCTAAAACCCGAGGATTTGTGAATGAAATATTCCCTGTTGTTTGTCGCCGTACTGGCTGCGGCGGCCGTTGTGTTAGCCATCGCCTACTATCCCGCGAGGCAGCCGCCAACCGTCCAGGTTTACTCGCAGGGGCCGACCGTGGAGAGGCTCTCCCGGCTGATGCACCTGGTCACGACCCGCGTGTACGTGGCCGACGTGCTCACCGGCGAAGGGGCGGGTTATCGCGGTGTATGGCTGATAAGGGGCGATGCCCTGATCGGTGTCGATCTCAGCCGGGCCGAGATCGTGGAGAAGGATCTCGCCGCCCGGCGGGCCACCGTAAGCCTGCCGCCGCCGGCGGTGATGCAGGCGCGGGTGGACCACGAGCGGACCATGACCTGGGAGGTCCGCAAGACGACCTGGATTCCCTGGAGCGGCGACGGCGATTTTCTGCGGGACACGGTGATGCGGCAGGCCCAGCGGCTGGTGGCCGCGGCGGCCGGCTCGGCGGAGAACGTCGCCCAGTCGCGTGCCGCCGCCGAGGCGATCATCCGCGGCTTCTACGAGGAGGTCGGCTGGCAGGTGCGGATCGAATGGCGCGACGGCCGTCGGTCGTCATCCGGCGGTTCCCGACATTCGCCCGATCCCTCGCGGCCGCCGGATCGGCCGGCCGAGGCCGCCTTTCTTCCCGCCCCGCCGAACGCCCGCCGCAGACCAGTTGCCAGGTCGTGCAAGCTATAAATCCAGTCATGCCTGCCTTTCTTTGTGCGGCGAAGAGAACTCTTGATACGAGGAGAATGCACATAATGTCCCACATTGTTTCCCTTTTGACCGAAATTCGCGACGCGGCCGCAGTGCGGGCCGCCTGCCGCCGGCTGGGCCTCTCCGAGCCGGTTCAGGGCACGGTCAAGCTTTTTAGCGGCCAGGCCAGCGGTCTGGCCGTGCAACTGCCGGACTGGGTGTACCCGGTCGTCTGCGACACGGCCACCGGCCGCTGCCAGTATGATAATTTTCAGGGCCGTTGGGGCGAGCAGCGCCATCTGGATCGGTTCATTCAGATGTACGCGGTCGAAAAGGCCGCGATCGAAGCCCGCCGCCGGGGCCACCAATGCACGGAGCAAACCCTCGCCGACGGCACGATCAAACTGACCATTCAGGTTCAAGGAGGCGCTGCATGAAGACCATTGAAATCCTCGTCAATCCCCGGGGCGAGACCACGGTCGCTACCCGAGGCTTTTCCGGTCAGTCGTGCCGCGACGCCAGCCGGTTCATCGAGCTGGCCCTCGGCCGGCGCGTCGGCGAGCAGTTGACGGCCGAGTTCCATCAGGCCCAAACGGTCGGGCAACATCAGCAACAGCGAACGTAGGGGGCTGGCATGCAACATTTGCACGATGACGACGAGGTCCAACGGCTTCGCCGGCAACTCAGAATCGAGATCGACGCGGCGGCGAAGTCGTTCGCGGAAGTCCTGCACGTTGTTTCCGATCTGCTGATCGAGATATCACAACCCAAAGCGTTTGCAAGCCACGAGCCGGTTGAAGCCAAGTCCATTCCCGAGATGCTGACGCCACGGCAAGCCGCCGACCATCTGGGCGTGAGCCCCGAGACGCTCGCCGTTTGGCGATGTACCCGGCGCTATGCAATTCCATTTGTGAAAGTGGGCAGCAAGGTCCGTTACCGCAGGGACGACCTGGAAAAGTTTCTCAGCAGCCGCACTGAGAATCGCAGTCACGAGGACGAGTCTTGATATACCTTGTACGGCTTGGTTTGTCCGATGTCTTTCGGGGGTGAAAAATCGGACAATTTCAACCGTTCACAGTATAGTTGGCTGCTGCAATCGCTGTTGCATGCTGTAATCGCCGCGCGATCGGCTTCCCGGTTTGTGACATTGTCTCTGTCACATTCAATCATCAACTTCATTGAAAAGGATAGACTATGTCGCTCACCCAGCGTTTGACCGAATATATCGCGGCCTGTTTCACGGGCCTCTGGATCCAAAGTCACGAACATGACGACGCCCTGGCCGAGATTGCCCAGATGTGCCGCGACCAGAACTGGCGACTGGCCGTCTGGGATGTCGAGCGGGGCCTGCAAATCCCCAACCATTCCAACGGTCAGCCGTCCGACGCCGGCGGCAACGATCCGCTGGCCGCCATCCGTTCCATCAACGCCCTGGCGTCGGCCGACAGTTCAGCCATCCTGGTACTCGTCAACTTCCACCGCTTTCTGCAATCGGCAGAGACCGTTCAGGCCCTCGCTCAGCAGATCGGCAGCGGAAAGCAATCGAGAGCCTTCGTAGTGATCCTTTCCCCAGTGATCACGGTCCCGGTGGAATTAGAGAAGCTCATGGTCATCGTCGAGCATGATTTGCCCGGCCGCGAGCAACTCGCCCAGATCGCCCGCAGCATCGCCACCGAGGACGGTGAACTGCCGGAAGGGGATGCCCTCGAAACCGTATTGGACGCCGCCGCCGGACTTACGCGATATGAGGCCGAAGGCGCGTTCAGCTTGAGCCTGGTCCGCCACTCCGCCATTCGGCCCGAAGCCGTCTGGGAGCTGAAGCAGGGCATGCTAAAGAAAAGCGGCCTGCTCCAGTTGCACCGGGGCGGCGAGCGGTTTGCCGACCTTGGCGGCCTGGACGCCCTCAAGGATTTCTGCTTGCAAGCCATGCGGCGGCAGGGTCACCGCGATCCGCGGAAGCGCCCGCGCGGCGCGCTGCTGCTGGGAATTCCCGGCAGCGGGAAGTCCGCCTACTCAAAAGCGTTGGGGACCGAAACGGGCCGCCCCACG
Organism: Rhodopirellula sp.; assembly: GCA_012728855.1. Classification (GTDB taxonomy): domain Bacteria; phylum Planctomycetota; class Planctomycetia; order Pirellulales; family Thermoguttaceae; genus JABWBD01. Next base: position 3,275 of record JAAYEH010000302.1, read on the forward strand.
CTCATCATGGACGTCGGTGCGCTGATGGGCTCCCTGGTAGGCAGTACGGAGGCCAACATCCGCCAGGCCCTGCGGATCGCCGACGCCATGGCGCCGTCCATTTTGATGATCGACGAAGTGGAGAAGGCGCTTTCCGGCGCGGCTTCCAGCGGCACTAACGACAGCGGCGTCAGTGCCCGACTGTTCGGGACGTTCCTCACCTGGCTCAACGACCACGAGAGCGAAGTCTTCACCATCTGCACCTGCAATGACATCTCCAAGCTGCCGCCGGAGTTCTCAAGGGCCGAGCGCTTTGACGGCATATTCTTCTTGGACCTTCCCAGCGTGCGGCAGAAGCGGGCGATTTGGAAGCTGTACCTCGACATGTTCGAGTTGGACCCGCAGCAACCCAAGCCCGTCGATGCGCAGTGGACGGGGGCGGAAGTGAAAAGTTGCTGCCGCTTGGCGGCCCTCTTGGGCGTGCCGTTGACGGAAGCAGCGAAGAACGTGGTGCCGGTGGCCATGACGGCCGCCGAATCCGTGGCCCGGCTGCGGAACTGGGCCAGCGGACGATGCCTCAATGCCGACGCGCCTGGCGGCATCTACACCGCCAATCCCGGCAGCAGCGTCGTGGTGAAGCCCGGCCGCAAGGTCCGCCGCGATGCGGCCAACAACTGACATCGCAATCATCCTTCAGCCAAGGAGTATCAACATGCCTGATCTCAAAGACGGCGAATCGACCCAGGTGCAAGGGTCGGCCCGATCACCGTACATCCTAAAAAACGTGGGCGGGGTCTATTCCTGCACCTGCCCGGCCTGGCGGAACCAATCACTGCCCATCGAACGTCGCACCTGCAAGCACCTGCGAGCCTTTCGGGGCGAGCAGATGGAACGGCAGCGGCTGGGTTCACTCCCCGCGTCAAGCACCGCCAGCGCGACGAAAGACGCGGTCATCGCGCCCAAGCTGCTCTTGGCCCACCCGTGGGACAAATACACGGACCTGACCGGCTGGTGGATGAGCGAGAAGCTCGACGGCGTGCGGGCGTGGTGGGATGGCCGCCGGTTCCTCTCCCGCCAGGGAAACGTCTACCTCGCCCCCGATTGGTTTACGGCCGGACTGCCCAATGTGCCGCTCGATGGTGAACTGTGGCTGGACCGCAAGGCCTTCCAACGCACCGTGAGCATCGTCCGCCGCCACGACCAGAGCGAACACTGGCGGCAGATCAGTTTCGTGGTGTTTGATGCGCCCGACGTCGGCGGGCCGTTCGAGGAGCGGCACTCGTTTCTGGCGGAGTTGTTCCGCGCGCAGCGCCTGCCGTACACGCGGCATCTTTCCCAGGTCCGCTGTGGCGGCTGTGCCGACCTGCAAGCGGAACTCGCCCGGATCGAATCCCTGGGCGGCGAGGGGCTGATGCTCAGGCAGCCGGGATCGCAGTACGAGGCGGGCCGCTCATCCACCTTGCTCAAAGTGAAGACATTTCACGATGCCGAGGGCCGCCTGGTCGAACACTTGCCCGGTCGCGGTCGCCACGCCGGCCGCCTGGGCGCGATAGTGGTGGAGCTGCCCAACGGTCTGACCTTCTCCGTGGGCACCGGCTTCACGGACGCTCAGCGGCAAAACCCGCCCCCCGTGGGCAGCGTCGTGACGTTCCGCTACCAGGAGCTGACCGATCGTGGTTTGCCCCGGTTCCCATCCTTCGTGCGGGTGCGGGCCGATTCCTAAGCCCCGCTCCTGGCGTGAGATCGCCGTTGGCGGTCAACACGGCACGATTCGCTGTTTCCACGTTCTCTTTTCATCCATCACAAGAGGAGTATCTTATGTCAACGCGCTACTTCGAGTTCGTTGGCGGCAATTCCGCCAAATTTTGGTGCGTCGGCGTCAGCGGCGCCGAGGTCACCGTCCGCTTCGGGCGGATTGGCACTGAGGGACAGACACAGACCAAGACATTGCCCGACGCCGACGCGGCCGTCAAACACGCCGAGAAACTGATCGCATCCAAGACAGCCAAAGGTTATCAGGAAACGCTCGCCTGACCGCGCCTGATTTGGTGTTGATGAATCGCATCGGCCCGTCTTGGAGCCGACGCCCGCCCCTCTGAAACGGCTTAGCGATGCCCGCATCGCCTTTCTGATGACCCGTCCGCCAAAGGCCGGATAGCCGGCCCATCTACCGAGGAGAATCCGATGGGATTGACCATTCACTATAACATCGAAGCCAACCAGGACTGGACCCGCCGCCAGATCCGCCGGAAGTTGGAAGACACGCGGCGATTTGCTATGTCGCTGCCGGTCGTTTCCGTCAGCGAGGTCGTGGAGTTCCGCGGCAAGGACTGCGACTATCAAACCGGCGCGCGGGAGGCTGAAACACCCGATCAAGCCGATGCCCGAGACCCGTTCCGCTGGGCGAAAATTCAAGCTGGGCGGTACGTCGATTCGCCCTGGCGGCCCGGCGAATCCCGCCGGCAGGCGCCCTCGCAGATGCTGTGCCTGTCGATCCACCCGGCCAAGGGCTGCGAAGAGATGAACGTCGGCTGGTGCAGCTTTCCCCGCTTCGTTTGGAAAGCGGAGAAGGACCATGTTCCCTGCTGGTCGAACGTCTTTCGCGGCGGCTCGTACCGCGACTCGGAAAAGCTGCTGCGAGCCTTCTTGACGAAGTACCGCTTGGTGAAGATGCCCGACAAACGGGCGCGGGAGCGGCCGTGTGGCCGCTCGGAGCAGCTCCATTGGACGCCGGGCGGCGGCGTCTCGATCCGTTCCGGCCGCTACCTCAGCCATCGCCGGGGCTATGCGCCCGGACACGTCGAACTGCAACTCGACGATTATGCCCATCGCGAAATCCGCTTCCGCTTTCGCGGCGCCATCGACGAAGCCCGCCTGCTGTTTGCCGGCCGCCGGTTCAAGACCGACCTGGAGGACATCATTCACGGCAAGGAGCAGGTGATTCCGGCCGCACACGGTGTCTGGTCGTCGTTTTGCAAGACGCAATACGCCAATGATCCGCGCCGCGGCGGTTGGGCCAATTTCCAGTGTGCCCATCTCTCGGTCTGCGCCATCCTGGAGCACATGCAGCGGATCGGCTTCAAAGTCGAAGTCAGCGACGAGGGCGGTTTTTGGGAGAAACGGGATCTGGCCGCTTTGGCCCAGGAGATCGGCGAGTGGGACGCCATGCTTGCGGGCCTGGGTGGCGTGCTGAAAGATGCGGCCGAAGCCCGGGGAGTGGGCTTCGAGTCGGCCATGTCGGGCCGGCCCGACTTCGAGCGGTTGGAATCCCAGGCCCAGAGTATCGGGAATATCGCCGGGCACCTGGCCGGGCTACGGGAACACCTGCTTCCGGCACTCTAAGCGGAACCGCCCTGCTGAATCCATCCGATGCGCGATCCCCGGTGGCGGTTGACCCGCTGCCGGGGTCGGCGTCGGCAAGACAAGGTACAGTGCAAAGGAGTCACTGCAATGAGTAGACGTCGGATCCACATGATCCATCTTCCCTGTTTCAGCATCACTATCCGGTTAGAACGGATAAACACAGCCAAGACGCCTGCCGCCGGCGCGATCGTCAGCGATCTAAAATCGCCCGGCAAGACGGCCGTCGACCGGCGCTACAACGCGGCCGTCGACGGCCTGGAATCGCTGATCCTCGCCCAGGCCTGCGCGGGCGTGGACGTAAAGTCGCCGGCCTACCTCGAAGGGATCGAAACGGCCGTCGAGACCATCGCCAACCATTTTTATTGAAAGGAGCGATCATGGCGCTTTCCGAAGGATATAGACGTAATTTTGACGTACTCCGTCGGGCGTTCTGCGCCGGCGACGCGGCCCTGATGGAGTGCCGGATGGCCGCCACCGACGAGACGACGGCCGTCATCTGCGCCGCTAATCGGCTACCTGACGGCGCTGTTGAGTTTGTTCCCTTCGCCACGATGTTCTCCGGCAATCCCTATGAGGAGATCAATCCTCCTAAACCCGACGGCGGATTCTGGTCGCAGGAGGAGGTTCATGGCTGAAGCAACAAACCGTTATCCATGCCTGCAAATCAACGCCCCCGAATGGTATCGGCGAGAAGACTTCATGCAATACCTCCAAACCGCCCTGCGACAGCCGTGCCCAGGCTTGGGCGGGGCCACTTGGCATCGCGGCGACCGACCCAGCGAGTTCTCCGACCTGTTCCTCTGGTTCAGCGACGGAGACGGATCGGACCGCGGACTGATGCCCGAGGACATCTGGAAGCGGATCGAGGCCATCTGCGACAAGGAGGAGTTCAACGACGGCCTCCTTTGGATCACCAACCTGGCCCTCAATTATAAACGGAGATAGACAATGGCGGACCGCATGGCGGCTGAAATCTGGATTGGCGGCAAATTGCGCCGCCTCTGGCTGGAGGAGTTTCCCATCTCGGACCTGCGGATAGACTGGGACGGCACTTGCTTTGATTCCACGACGGAAGCGGGCATCTTGAGTGCCCGTGACGAAAACAAGCTGCTGCACTTCGCCGACTGCGAGATTGCCTGGGGCGAGTTCGCGGAGCTGGAGAGCTGGTCGCGGGAGCACAAAATCCCTTTCCGGCGGCATTCCAGCGGAAAGTATGAATATTTGCCGGAAACAGTCGAGTACCGGCCAGACATCGGCAAGGGTGTGGAAGTCTATTGCCTGGCCACCGATGCCGGCGAGCCGCTTGTCCTCAAGAGTGAAATCGCCCCGATTCTGACGGCAATGACCAAGCTGCAAAAGTCAACCAAACCGCTGGAGATACAGTTGCGGTCTTGGAAACGGTTGGCCGGCAAACTGATCAAAGTGGTGCCGCCCGACCTGCCCCTCTTGCCACCCTTTGAAATCGTATGAGGTGATTATGCGAACCTGGAAATGCCCCGCGTGTGGGCAAACTGAAGAGATCAGCTATGACTGGCTCGCCGCACGCGGCGGGCCGGTCTGCGGCCAATGCGACCACGACATGGAGCTTCAACCGGAAGCGACAGCCATTGAGTACGCCGCCGTGGTCGATCGGCTGGCCGACAAAGCCGACGACAACGGCCTGGAGGCAGAGGATATTGACGAACTCGTGCATGAATTAGCGGCCAGCGTTGCCGCTGACGTAAACAATGGCGGCCTGGACGAACAGCTTCGCTATCTCGTCGATGGGCTCGGCGCCCAATACGCGGAGCGGCAACTAAACGAACTGATCGAGAACCGCGTCGATCGCCGAAGGGAAGGAGAATGATTATGGCGGATAACTACCGGCAGTTTTCGGAAGTCATTCCGAAGCTCAAGAAACGGGAAGAGGCCTGGCTGAAGGCCCAACTCCAACACGTCGCCGTGTTTGGCGGCAAGGAGTACGCCATCGATCCCGTACCGGATTATGCGTACGTGGACCGCCTGGACCTTACGGACTTCGTGCCCGCCGAATTGGCCGGGATCGATCCGGAGTGGTTTGGCGTGCGGTTCCTCCGCGATCACGAGGACTACGACCCCAAATACGACTCGCCGGGATTCCGGTATTCGTTCGACGGTCCGGAAGTACCTCGCCGCCGCAACGATCGGTGGAAGCGGCATCTGTGGATTTACGCGGATGAAAACGGCAACCCCACCCATGTCGTCTGGCTGGTGCGGAAATTTCTCAAAAAATTCCGGCCCGCGGACTCCTGGTCGCTCACTTACTCCGTCACCTGCTCGAAACCCAGAGTGGGCGAGTTCAGCGGAGGGGCCGTCTTCGTAACGGCCGACGAAATCCATTGGGAGAGCGCCTACGATTTTGTCGACGCGCGGCAGACCGCCTTCCAAGCGAAGGAGACCGGAGCATGAGCCGCGCCTATTCGATGACCGTGCAAATTTCAGGTCACAAGCCCAACCGAGTCGATGCCATCAAACAAGCCGCCGCCGAAGCGTGGCCCTTCGAGAGCGATGATTGGTGGCCGGCCGGCGACGAAGAGAACAGCCTCTGCGCATCCGGCGACGGCCGATTGTGCGGAGGAGAGACCGAGGAGGTGTTTTCCGAACGGCTTGCCGTGGCCATCTGGAAGGCCAACCGGGCCTGCTGCAATGTGATAGTGGATGCCACTTACTTGGAGGAATTGCCCTATTCTACCCACTGCTTGGGCGAAGATGACTATGCTCGGATGATCGCCGGATCGAAATCACAAGAAAGGAGCCAGCCCAGATGACCCACGAAATCCGCGTGTTGGTGACACTCCAGGTGCAGGAGTCCGACGAGCAGACCACGGCGGCTCTGGAAGACATGCAAGAGGCAGCCGTCGAGGCCGTGGAGAACGCCGTGAAGGCCGCGTATGAAATGGGTTTCAGCCACAGTCTGGCCGACAAGCTCTGCATCGGACTGGTCGATGCTGTCCTGTACGAGGAGGAATGATCATGACGCATACCAAGAAGACCTCGTTGACCGTGGAGGCTGAATACGATCCGGCGGCAACCGACCCAGAGGGCTTGGCGTGCGCCATGGACCGGCTTCTGAAAACCGCCCTTTCGACGCCGGGCATCATGGACGAGTACAACAACCCCGGAGTGGGCGAGTTCTTCGTCGCCCCCGAAACGTCCGTACCGCCCGAGCCAAAGGTCGTTTTGAACATCTCCGGCGGCGTTTTGCAGGATGTGTTCAGTTCCGACCCCGCTATTGCGGTGACGCTCGTGGATTGGGACACGGATGGATCTGCTCGTTCGGATGACGGTGTTGTCGAGATTTCCAATGAGCGGGGCGGAACGCAACTGGCGGCGGTGGCCGAATGCCCGGTGTCGCCGTTGGCGGACCTGGCGGGCACCAAGACCGAAGCGGCGCTGAAAGCAGCGGGGCTCGATTGGGCCACGGACGACGCGGATGACAACCGCTGTGAATGCGAAGAAGCGGGCTTCTTCTGTTCGGGCGTACCCGGCATCCTGGCCCACCTGGAAAACGGCCGCCTGCCCGAAGGCGCCAAAGTAAACCGCTGCGACCTCTGCCGGCGGTATCCTTCCGATGAAGCAGCCTTCGAGAAGCTGCGGAAGTTGGGCCTCGTCCCGCCGTAGCCTACAGGTGTTCAACGAATACCGCCACGCCGTCGGTCGCTACACCTAATTCATCGTATGTGTAGTAGCCTACAGGTGTTCAACGAATACCGCCACGCCCCTCGATGCGTATTGACCTCCTCCGCCAGGGTCCGTGATCCCCGGTCCAGTCGCCGCAGGCGATAGCTCGATCGAGGCCCGCTTCTCTTACACACCTCTTCCCAATTCACAGGAGATAGACTCTATGAGTACCGTATTGGATGAACCTGTTTCGCGTTTGTCTACTGCCCCCGCGCAACGTTTGCGCACCACCATGGCCGCCGTGCGGGTGAGCTTCACCTGGCTGGGCGTTCGTAAGACTCTGACCGCCGAACAGAGGTCGGAAGCGGCCGAACCGTTCGGGGCCAACGCTCAGTTTCTCTCCGCGGGCAAAAAGCTCATCGACACCGCCCATCCGGCTTTCAAGGCCGTCACCGCGATCCGCAACCGAGCCAAGCAGTTTTGGGCCTCGATGACCCTGCCATACCCGGAGCCGGGCATCCGACTGATCCGACAGGAGCGGATCGACGACTTCGACGCCCACATGCGCCAGTTTCAGGAGGAGTTGGCGGAAGCGGTCGCCACGCTGGATCGGCATTACAGTGAGTTGAAGACCACCGCTCGGCAACGGCTCGGATCACTGTTCAACGCCGGCGACTATCCTGAGTCGCTGCGGGGCATGTTCGAGGTCTCGTGGGACTTTCCGTCCGTGGAACCGCCGGATTACCTGCAACAACTCAATCCGCAACTCTACGAGCAGGAGTGCCGGCGGGTGCAGACGCGGTTTGACGAAGCGGTGCGGCTGGCCGAGGAGGCATTTACCACGGAACTGGCCAAGTTGGTCTCACACCTAACCGAGCGGCTCTCCGCCCAGGAGGATGGCAAACCAAAGGTTTTCCGCGATTCGGCCGTGGAGAACCTGGCCGAGTTCTTCCAGCGGTTCCGCGAGTTGAACGTCCGCAGCGACGAGCAACTCGACCAGCTCGTCGGCCAAGCCCAGCGGATCATCCGGGGCGTGGAGCCGCAGGACTTGCGCGACAATGCCGGGCTGCGGCAGCACGTGGCCACGGAGATGTCGCGGGTGCAATCCTTGCTCGATGGGCTTTTGGTAGACCGGCCGCGGCGGAACATCCTCCGCCGTCCCCGATGAGAGGCACTGTCATGCAACTGGTGATCGAACTAGGCGGGGCTGTCCGGTGCATCTACTCCGAAGACATCAACCTGTGCGCGCTGGGCAGCCCCACCATTACCCGCGCATCGCACGTCGAGCCGGACCGGCAGGGACGCTGGTGGGCCGATCTATCGCCGATTCATGGCCCGACTTTAGGGCCTTTCCGTCATCGTAGCGAGGCCCTCGCGGCCGAGCACTCCTGGTTGGAGACCAACTGGCTCGGCTGCGGGGCGGGGGAATAATTGTTCTGCGGCAGGGCATATTCTCCATTTGGTGCAAAGAGGCTACGGTATCTTTGCTGTTGGGTCGATTTGATAGGTAAGGTACACAAAGTCGGGCCTGTACGGATTTTTGTGTCAGCCGATCAGGGCACGTTATTTGCTGGTGATTTCGGGTAGACGGTCCTCGAACATGATCGCAAAGTGGTTCAACGCTTCTTTCCAGTTCCGAATCGGCATCGT
>JAAYEH010000303.1 GCA_012728855.1 Rhodopirellula sp.
ACCTCCCGCCGTTAGCCGCCCTCTCATCCAAAATTCACATCGCCCCCGCTCGCCGCGCCCCACGCTGTGAGCGAACAACGCAATTCATCTGAACGCCGGTACGGAAATTCATCTGAGCGGCGTCGTGGCATCACCAAGAACGGGCCAAAAATCGGTTCCGTTCCCTTTGTATCGGTAGCCTACTTCAGTGGCACAGACGATCAGAGTCAAGTAGGAACCTGCCCACAGAAAATCAGCAATGGGATGTGCCGCCAATGCCTCGCGAAGATGACGCTTCAAGTGGTCAATTTCGTTCGTGCTGAGCCCATGTTCGCAGAAATATACACTGTGCCCCAAGGCATCTCGATTTGATGCCAATTGTTGGAACACCATCGCGATTCTGTCATGTGTTTCTCGCAGCACTTTGTCCATGGTACACCAGTCTTGAACTGCCAATTCTGTTCCTACTTCCAGGCATTCGTACGGTTGGCGGAACCGAACGCATCCCAGCAGTTCAGCGTTCACACCTCGATACCATTTATACTCCGGAACTAGCCCTATTAGGTTAATTCTGCATGGTATGGTTCAACTAGTTTGCTGTTGAAAAATGTCATGTTGGGACAACCAATCGCCAAAGGCAAAAGATACTTGGGTCAGCTTCTCGGGACAAGCATGACTACGCCAATAATTACTGGGTGACGGGGGGTGCAGGCATCCACCATTGATAGTTACGTAGAACCAGATCTGGGCTTGGTCGGACTCGGTGATGCGTTATTCCTTTCGACCAACCAGGACCACCCGAGAAGCGTAGATATGGAGCTGTAAATACAGAATCTGGTGTCATGCTGTTTTGGCCCATTCCCGCTTCCATCCGCGCAAATGCCTCTTTGGGCACGCCAACGCCATTGGCGCAGATCACCGACAATTGCGCCGGCTGATACGTGTCCAGGACGTTGAGGTTTACGCCTATCATGCGGTCGATCGCCGCGTAGTCCACAGCTTCGTCAACCAGGATCTGGCCCACGTGAGAACGCACTTCGCCATCGTCGAAATCCGGCTCGAACTTGCCCAATCGCACTCCCTACTTGGCGCGGGCGATGGTCTTTGCCGCAAGCGGGACGACAACCCTCGAGCACCAGCAGTGGCGAGTGCCCGATGACCTGAAACGGATCGGTCTCTGGCTCGACGCTCGCAGTGATCCGACACACGGCGACCTGCCCGCGCAGATCCAAGCGAAGCGCCTGACCATCGCTGGTCCGGTAGGGGATTCCCCGTTCACCGAACGATTCGACCAGTTCTTCGCAGGCAGCAGACATGAAACCAGCCGCTTTCTTGGGAAGCGATCCCCCGTTTTCGCCTCCGTACAGCCTGTCCTAATGCTATGTTCGCCGGCCGTTTGACACGTTAGGTCACAGCTTGGCAGAATCTCAGGTTTTCGTGAAGAGAACCTCTCTCGTGTGTATGGTTCCTGCAACGCGTGACGTCGCATCAGCCTGAACGCATAACGCGGCTCTGATCGGTTGCTGAGGGTCATCCGACTCGGGCGTTGACAGGGCTTCGGATTTCCTGACCGCGACTTGTGGCGGCTTAAGGAAGGAAATCCGCGATCGCAGACGCCGCGGTAGAAGCCACTGTTGACTTCCGGGGCTGAGTCAAAATGCAAGCGATCAACCGAGCCGATGGTCTCCGTTGGCACGTCCGGTTTGTGTCGGAATGAACCGAGTGCGACATAGGTGACCGTCTGCCGGTAGCCACTTCCGGTTGCCCCGCAATCGGCAGCGGCGACGATAACGCGACTGGAAGCCCGTCAAATTCTATCGGGAACCGCCGGTCTATCACGTTTGGGACGGCTTCGGGAATCACTTGCCTCCCCGCGGTCGAGTGTGGTAGGTAGTGCCTGATAAAGGACGTTATCAGGCGTTACTGGGAAACCTGATCGATCGCGTCGGAAAATCACCGGTGGCGGGATTTCCGGCTTGCTGGGTGCGTGATTGGTTTGCTCGGTATCGCCAGCGGTTGCGTGTACCGGCGAGCGATTGCTTGACGCGTCGAGCGGTCGCTGGGTATGTCGAGCAGGGTGCGGGCGGCGGCGGGTCTGGGATGCGTCCGAGAGTTGGGCAAAACGAGCGGCGGAGCCGATGGAACTTTGTGTGGCCAACGAAAGACGGGCGTTGACGCCCCTGGGCGGGGCGGGAACGGGCGATCTGCCGGCGTTGGTGGTTGCGGGTGGTCCGGCGGCTGAATTCGCCTGGGAGGAGTTCCTGTTCGGCAGAATCCGGAACCAGCACACTCGACGGGCCTACGGCCGGGCGGTGGGGCGGTTTCTGGCTTGGTGCCAGGGCCGGGGGCTGGATTTGCCTCGAATCGCTCCGCGCGATGTGGGGGTCTATTTGGACTTGCTGCCCGGTTCGACGCCTACGAAAAAGCTGCATCTGGCCGCGCTGCGGCACTTTTTCGACCAGTTGGTGACCCGGCACGCGGTCATCCTGAACCCGGCGGCCTCGGTGCGTGCCCAGCGGTATCAGGTGGTCGAGGGCAAAACGCCGGAGATCAGCGTCGAACAGGCTCGGCGGTTGCTGAAGAGCATCGATACGGGCCAGGTGGTCGGCCTGCGGGACCAGGCTATCATCGGGATCTTGGTCTACACGGCGGCACGGGTCGGAGCGGTGGCCAAGCTGCGGATGCGCGACTACTTCGATGCCGGGGACCAGTACTGCTTGCGGTTCGCCGAAAAAGGCGGCAAGTCCCGCGAGATTCCGGTGCGCCACGACCTGCAGCAGTTCCTGTCCGAATACTTAGCACCCGCCGGGATCGGCGGCAGCGCCCCCGAGGCCCCGCTGTTTCGGTCGGCGATCCGCCGGACTGGACGTTTGACGGATTCCGGCATGACGGCGGACGACATGAGCCGGATGGTCAAACGGCGGATGCGGAAGGCCGGTCTGCCCCGCCGGCTGTCGCCTCATTCGTTCCGAGTGGCGACCATCACGGACCTGCTCGCCCAAGGCGTGCCGCTGGAGGATGTCCAGCAACTGGCCGGCCACGCCGATCCGCGGACCACTCGCCTGTACGACCGCCGGCAGCGGCGAGTAACGCGGAATATCGTCGAACGGATCTCGATCTGAGGGGCGTTTTTGGGGCTCGGGGGTGCTGAATCACGTGGCGGCGGATCTCCAAGACGCCGGTTGCTGTCAGATTTTTCAGGCTTCAACCGGCCTCGGAGATGCCGGGCCACGTGGGGTGCCGGGTGGAAGAAAAGCTTTGCTTTTGTCACCTGATTGTGGCATAGTGCTGCCGTGGTTCTCTTCTGATTGCTGATCGGGCAGTTGCAACGGTCCACCGCGTTCCCTGGCGAGCGGCGTCGCTTGTTTGCCAGCGGAGGCCGGTGGCGTGCAAAGCACGGGGTTTTCTTCACCTTCTGCCGTCGTCGGCTTTTCCATTTTCGCGCGGCGTCAAGGTCCGACGCCTGTGGCGTCTGCTGCTTCGCCTTCGGCGAAGACTCCACCTTGACTGTGCCGCGCCGACCGTGCTCCAGGCCGCCGACGGGCCGATCTTTCACCTGAATCAACAGCGAGATCGTCGGATCGCTGGAACTGGAGAATTGCCAATGGACAAGACACGACCAATCGAGATCACCGAAGCGCTGTATGCCGAGCTGAACGAGAGCTGCGGCGGGTTCTGCATCGAATGCCGCGACCAGGCTTATGGCGTCGAGCCAGACGCCCGGAGATACCGCTGCGAAAACTGCGGGGCGGATGCTGTGTACGGTGTGGAGGAACTGTTGATTCGCGGCTTGATCGAGTTCGCCGAAGATGCGGCGGAGTAGCGACCAGACGTTCCGCGTGTGCTTGCGTGGCCGACACGCAGCACACGCTTTACCAACAACACGAACGAAGGAGGACAATGCTCATGGACCCGACTCAATGTTACCTGGAGATGTTCGAAGCGATGCAGGACGGCGATTTCGCCACGGCACGCGAACGGGCCTTGGCCCTGCGCGATTGGCTGGACGGCGGCGGGTTCTATCCGCCGAACTACAACCCGGCGGAGGTGCAAGCGTACCTGGCCAGCGTCTTGCGACGCACTGCGGGAAGGGCCGCGGCGAAGGGAGCATGCCGATGAGACATGGATCCCGCATCGCTGCTGAGGACGATTCGGTTGCCGAGGCACTCGGCCAGTTGCGTGATGAATTGGCTGTCGTCCGCCAGGTGCTGGACGAGATTCGCAGCGAACTGCAATGGGCGAATCGGAATCGGGGTGACAGTTATGGCGCCGCCGCCCACGTAGACGGCAACGCCAGCCTGACGCACGGACCGGCCGTCGTGGAGTGGTCGGCTCGTCGTGTGCCAGGTTCGAGCTGACAAGCGGTAACAAAGCTGGGCTGAAAGACCTACGGTCGACGGTTTCGGCAGGGTCAGATACCCGCGCCGAACAGGTGTGGAGTGGTCGGCCGGTCGTGTGCCGTCTTCGAGCGTCGAAGCGCCGGCCGAACGGGATGCTGTGACGACTCAACAGCGAGGCAGCTTGTTCTGACGGCTCGGTTCTTGTCGAGGTTCTTGGCCTGCACGCCACGGACCTCGCGCGTGCCATGACAGCTGTCTGGATTCGCTCCGGGTGGGGCGTCGGAGACGCACACTTTCACGTGGGGGCGTATCTCCGAGACGCCCGTTTTCGGCTGAGTGCCTCCCCGCCGCCGACCCGTCCTCGGAGATGCCGGGCCACGTTGGATGCTGGACCATGTGGTGCGGACACCGGGCTACCTGGGCAGTGTCGAGTTCGAGGAGATCGTTCGAGTTTTTCTAAGACAGAGGATAGATATATGAGCGGAGGATATTCATCCCCCCAAGAAATAGAATTTCCCCACAAACGAAGCACCACATGGTGGATTTCTTGAATCCGGCCCCCGAAGGCAGGTTGAACAGATCGAGGATGGAGTAGACGAGACAGGCGCCGCCGACGATCATCACGGCGAGTATGGCTACGATCTCCAGGAAGAGTAGGCCGGTGGAGCGGCCAACGAGACGGCTTAAAGGCATGCGATTCAATGCCGCACGCATCTCCGGGTCCATGAACTGGTATCGGGTCGGTGGTCTTGTGCAGAACCCGAACAGGAATAGCGAACCGATGACGCCCCAGACAAACAGTGGCTTGTCGAGCAGAAGTTCGAGCAGCCACGGCTGCCGAAATGTGCCAGACGCTTGCATACAGACTACGAGCAGAAGGATCGCACCCGCCAATTGGGATGCTTGTCCGAGGATCTGAATAAAGCGCCGAAATATCATGGTCTGGATCGCCTCGTGGCTGTTCGTGCGGTTTTCCGTTGCCTTTTACTCAAAAATGTGGCATGTTCGGCGGAGCCCCGCAAGACCGTGTTCCTTGATCGCTGCCCTCCAGGCGTGGTGCCCGAGTAGACCCGTGCCCACTCGACTTCGGACAGGAGCCCGACGCTCCCGTCGGAAGCCGGTGGCGTGCATCGGTTTTTCGTGTGGTTACGGGCGGTTGCCGTTGCCAGCCTTGTTGTCATCGGCGCGGTACGCCTGGTTGACGGAACCCAGGCTAGCGCCGAGCGGCTCATTTCTGGGGATATTCGGCCGGTAACTCCAGACCGGCCGCCGGTATGCGTCCTTGCCTTGTGAAGGATCGACCTTGATCCGGTGACTTCGGCTCCCGCCATCCTTGGCCCGGTGTGCCGGACGACCTTTCACGGTGTCTATTGGCTCGTCTGCGGCCTCTCTCATTCTGCCACGGCGTCAAGGTCCGCTTGCGCCGTTGGCGTCGCGCTGCTGCTTTGCCCTGCGGGCAAAGACTCCACCTTGACTTGCCGTGTCTGCCCTCGTTCGGGCCGCCGGCAGGCCCGTTTTTCGATTCACCAGCCGCTGATGCCGGAAGCGGTTCGTTCGTGGAGAATTTGTCATGAAACGCGAAGAAGCAAAGCAACTGGCCGAGCAGGGCTTGGCCGACCTGGAAGCAGCCCTTCAGCAGGGAGCGAGCGACACGTTGGTCCGCTACCTGGAATACCTGGCTCGATTCCACCAGTACAGTTTCGGGAACGTGATGTTGATCGCGATCCAGAAGCCGAACGCCACTCAGGTGGCCGGCTTTCATGCCTGGAGGAAGCTGGGCCGCTGGGTCCGGAAAGGCGAACAGGGTATCCTGATCCTGGCGCCGATGATCGGCCGCAAGCGGCGGGACGAAGCGGATGCCGACCAGCCGGGGGACGCCGACAGCAAAGTCCGCTGTCTGTACGGTTTCCGGGCGGTCTACGTGTTCGACGTGAGCCAGACCGACGGTGCGGAACTGCCCGAGTTCGCCGGCATCGACGGCCAGCCGGGCGATCGCCTGTCGCAACTCGAATCCATCGTGGGCCAGTACGGCATCGACCTGGCGTACCAGGAACCGGGCGGCGGTGCGTTGGGTGTGTCAAAGGACGGTGCGATCTGGGTCAAGCCCGATCTGGAACCGGCCGAGAAGTTCGCGGTCCTGGTCCACGAATTGGCTCATGAACTGCTGCACCAGCGGACCGGACGCAAGGAGCTGTTGTCGCGCACGGTACGGGAGACGGAAGCCGAGGCGGTGGCCTTCGTGGTCTGCCGGGCACTCGGCCTGGAAACCACCACCCGCAGCGCCGACTACATCCAACTGTACCGCGGCAACACCCAGACGCTGAGCGATTCGCTGGACATGATCCAGAAGACAGCGGCCACGCTGATCGCCCAGTTGCAGGACGAGTCGAACAACAGCCAGCAGGAGGAACAACGCCATGTTGCATAGCAAACGAATCTGGTCCATCGTTCCGGCCGAAAGCGCCGAGTGGCTGGCCGAGCAACTCACCCAGTGTACCTGGTGCGGCTGCAACGGTTTTCGGCTGGGCGACTACGTATTCGTCAACGACGCAACCTGCGCCGACGGTGCTCAGGAATACGGCGTTCTCCGGGCGGACGGGGACCACTACGTGCAAATTGAATCGTTGACGTTCTCCTGGATGACCTGCGACGAGGCAGAGAGCATCATTCGCCGCGTCCTGGCGGGTGAATTCGACCATTCAACCTATGGCACGGTCGCGCGAAATCGGCTTCAGACGCCAGACCAACACGGCCGCTGCCATCTGTGCGCATGACGACCGAGCCGTCACCGTCAACAACAATCGCCCAAAAGGCCCGAGGGTTTCGCACGCCACCGGGCCTTTCTTGTCCCGAACCCAAGCTTTCTCCGGCTGGGAGAGTCCAACCCGCCGAAGACGTGCGTTTTTCTGAGGCATGACAGGGGTATTCAATGACGTTTCTAGCTGAACATCTGGCCCCGCATCCCACGTGGTCCGGCATCTCCGAGGCCGGGGGAATTCATCACGTGGCCCGGCATCTCACGTGGTCCGGCATCTCCGAGACCGGGATCCCCATCACGTGGTCCGGCATCTCCGAGGCCGGATGACATGGCTCACCGCCCCCACAGATGCTGGCCCCATCCGGCTACGTCCCATCGCGAGACTGCGTTGGCTGACACCACACAACTGCCGGATGAGCCATCATGTTTTCGATGCTGGCGGTCGCCGGCCGCCGGAGCTGCCAAGCTGGTTGACACTTCGCGACCGGCTTGGGGGGCTGGTTATTGAAGCCTTCCGACCGCGGAGCCGACCGTGGTGCAGCGGACCGTTGCCAAGCTGTCGGTGCGTCCGGTACCGTTTTCGTCCCGATTGCTGCGCGTCCGTGGATGCCGGATGCACCTGCCGTCCGTTTGGCTCACCCGTTGTGCCTGCCCGACCGTGGCCGTTGTGTTCCGGTTCATCTTGCTCTGCCTTTGCCTTCCCGCTTCGCGGGGCCGGATTGGGGGGACTGTCGTAGCAAGCCCGTGCCAGGGGGACCTGTCACGTGGCCTGCCTTCTCGCCAGCCGGGTCGTTTTCCGGCCGCCAGCTTCGCGGACGTTCCTCCTGAAAGGTTTCGTTGATTCAGCGGGGGGAAAGCGAATGAACAACGAAACCTTTCAAA
>JAAYEH010000304.1 GCA_012728855.1 Rhodopirellula sp.
AAGAGGCCACCGGTACTTCGCCCCCATGCCACCGAAGCAACAATCCACCGTTTACCCCGATTGTTTGTCAATCAATTACCTCCCTTGCGCTCAACGTGCGGGCCTTGCTCGATCCCGGAGCTCCTTCGGTCGAGGACCGCCTGAACGGGATCCGCCTGCTCCGACAGGCAGGCATTCCTGTGGTGCTCCGCATCGATCCGCTTCTGCCCCGAAGTCCGATCGAGGGAAAGTCGTTGCACGACTTCGAGATTCCGGAAGCCCAGCCGCTGGAAGACCTGGATCGCCTGTTGGCATTTGCCGCCGAGGTCCGTGTCATGCACGTCGTCTACTCGCCCGCCAAGATCGTTCTCCCTCGACCGCGGGCGTTGTCGCCGCTGATGCGAAACCTAAAGCGGGTCTACGAGCACCTCGCGGCCCCACCAAACAAGCTCGTCTTTCGAGGTGGCAGCTGGCGATTACCGCCGGAGGTCGCCAGTCGCCACGTGGTTCAACCCTTCCTGGACCTGTGCCGGCGGCACGGACTGGCGACGCAATTCTGCAAACAGAACCTGATCACGACGCCCTGATTCAACCTGCCCCTCGCTGATCTGGCCGAAAGTCACTCGCATGCGGGTGCCGCCACTCCGCAACGTGCAGGCCTGGAATCAATCGGGGATGGTCATCTCGCCGGTCATCTGGCCGGATCCCGACCAGATTGCGCCCGCCGCATCGCCCCGGTAGCCTGATGCCGCTGCTTCTGTTCTTTCTCAACACATTGGAGGTCTATCATGTCACTGATTACGCATTGCGGCGCGCGTCAGGTGACCTGGGGCGACTTGGACCAAATCCCTACCCCGCCAGCCACGGAGACGTGGTTTCCGCTGTCGCACAGCCAAGTCCTTGGCTCGGTTGTGCAGACGCTGGATGCGGCGGGGTTCGGGGTGAAGGCCATGGCGCTCGCGGTCACTCCGGACGATGCGCGGTTCTTCGGCACGCTTCAGCTGCAGGCTGAAATCTTGCCGGGTGTCGGGTTGGCCATCGGGGTTCGCAATAGCACGGACAAATCCATGCCTATCGGCTTTTGCTGCGGGCAGTCGGTGTTCGTCTGCGACAACCTTGGATTCACTTCGGAAGTGGTCATCACGAGGAAGCACACTCGCTTCGGCGAGTCGCGCTTCAATGAAGCGATTGCGACGACCGTCTCGGGACTGGGACAGTACCAGCAGGCCGAGGCGAAGCGGATTGAATGGCTCAGGAATACGGAACTGCCGCCGGACCGGGCGAACTCGCTGATCTTGCAGGCGTACGAAGGCGGGATCATCGGGGCGCGTCTGCTGCCCGATGTCATACGGGAATGGCGGCAGCCCAAACATCCTGAGTTCAAGGAGAAGACGGCATGGAGCCTCTTGAACGCGTTCACGGAAGTGCTCAAGGATCGTCAGCACCGGCAGCCCTCGCGGGCCGCCCACGAGACGATCACCCTGCAGAAATTGATCGGCGGCGGGTACGGCATGCCCGTGCGAGCCGCCTGAATGACTTCTGTCTTCCTGGGAGCAGCATGCCCCTTCCACACTGTGGAGGGGGCTTTTTTCGCGTTGCGATATGCTAAGTGCGAAGTGGGTAAATATTGCCCGTACAGCCTGCCCATGAGCGCACGGACCAGAAACGAAATAAGAGAACGCACCCCTTCCGTCTTGGGGTGTGGGGGGATCCGGAATTTAGTAAGACCAAGTTTACAGCCTGGGGAGCCACGGCTACAATCTCCGGTGGTTCGTGGTTCGGAAACGAGACGGTCAAATCTGAAGAGACGGGGATGAGCCAATGAATGATCTGCTTCGGATGGCGACGGCTGAGATCGCACGGTTTCTTGCGGCCAAATTGCCGAGCCTCGGGCCCGACTGGTGGACGAAACACGTGCTAAACCGGCTGAGCTTTCAGCAGCAACGCACGGCGCGCGACCGGGGGTTCAAGACGCTGCAGCAATTGGACTTTGCCGCACTCCTTCGGGTGCTTGATCAGAACTGGCACGAACTGAAGGACAACATCCCCTCGGCCTACGAGGCACGGTCCTGGGTCAAGGAACTGCAAACTGTTCGCAACAAGTGGGCGCACCTTTCAGCGGAAGCGATGCCGGCGAGTGAGGTATATCGCGACGCCGACACGCTCGGCCGACTGCTAAAGATCCTTGGCGCTGACCCGACATCCCTAGATGTGGTCGAGTCCCTCAAGGCTGCCACCGTGGCGTCGATGGGCAGGCCGGCAAGTGGGAACACGCCGAGCCCATCGCCAGCGGAAACCTCGCAGCCAGCGAACGCAGATACGCCCAATCCGACAGCGGCGCCGACGGCACACGTCAAGACGCTGTTCAAGGTCGGAGACCTTGTCGCCCTGCGGTCCAACCCGAAGACGATGTTGCCCGTCATCGAAGTGGTCGCTGGCGGCGTCGAGAACCGCTATCGGGTGTTCGAAAACAACGCGAAGGCGACGTACTACGAAAGCCAGCTGCAAGCCGCTGCTGTGTCTACCGATGAGCGAAAGCCGATCAGCGTGCGCGAGCTTCACGGGCATTTGACCAGTCTGCGGATCTTGTCGCCTTCGACGGCCAGCCTGTTCTCGTTGCGTACCGGTCGGGTCAAGTTCGTCCCCTATCAGTATCGGCCCGTGCTAAAGCTGATCCGTTCGGATCGGCCTCGATTGCTGATTGCCGACGAAGTCGGTGTTGGGAAGACCATCGAAGCCGAACTGAGCCTCAAGGAACTGCAAGCGAGAAACGACATTACGTCCGTGCTTGTGATCTGTCCGAAGGCCCTGGTCGCGGAGCGGAAGTGGTTCACCGAATTGAAGCGGTTCGACGAGCACTTCACCGCTTTGGATGGCCCATTGTTGCGGCACTGCCTGCGGGAGAGTGACCTGGACGGCGTATGGCCGGAACAGTACGCCAAGGCCATTTTGCCGTTTTCCTTGTTCGACTCCGACCTTTTGTTCGGGCGAAATGTACGCGGAAGAAGCAAGGACAAGGGGCTGCTCGACCTCGATCCACCGCCCAGCTTCGATCTCGTGATCGTGGACGAAGCTCACCACATCCGCAACACCGAGACCTTCCTGCATCAAGGCGTGCGGTTTTTCTGCGACAACGCCCAGGCGGTGTTGCTGCTGACCGCAACGCCGGTCCAGCTGGGCAGCGACGATCTGTTTACGCTGCTGAATGTGCTGCGTCCCGACTTGATCATCGACCGGGCCAGTTTTCAACAGATGGCCGAACCAAATCAATACATTAACGAGGCAGTCCGGCATTGCCGCATGGCTAGTTCAGGCTGGCAGCAGGAGGCGCGTGCGCGCCTGGATGATGTGGCGCAAACCGAATGGGGCCGCCTGTTCCTCCGGGAATCGCCGGCCTTTCAAGGAGTGTACGACCAGTTGCAGGAAGAGTCGTTGGGGGACGTAGAGAGAATCGGGATTACCCGAACGATCGAGGATCTGTACACCTTCAGTCCGTTGATCAACCGGACGCGGCGGCGGGACATCGGCGAGTTCACCTCCCGCAAGCCGGAAACGGTCAAGGTCGAGTTCACGGCCGACCAGAAACGACTGCATGACGGTCTACTTGAGCTGATTGCAGAGATTTTGGCCTATTGCCATGGCCAGCAGAATGTCAAATTCATGATGAGCACCATTCGTCGGCAAGCTGCAAGTTGCCTTTACGGACTTGTGCCCCTGCTGTCCGGAATTCTCCAGGGCAAGCTCGACCGGCTGGAACTGATGGAAGCCAGCGACAGTGATGAGGAAGGCAATTTGGATTTTGTCGATCAGGTCAGGGCAGATATCGAAGGTCTGCTGGAACAGGCACAGAATCTTGATCCTCATGACCCCAAGCTGACCGCGTTTGTTAAAGTCCTGCTCGACAAGAACAAACGCCCGAACAACAAGGCGCTTGTCTTCAGCACGTTTCGGCACACGCTTGGCTATCTCGAAAAGAACTTGCGGAACACGGGCCTTCGCGTCGCCCTGATCCACGGGGATGTGCCGGATGAGGATCGGGCAACTCTGCGGCGCCGGTTTGCCTTGCCCAAGGACGATGCCGACGCGTTTGACGTCCTGTTGTCATCCGAAGTCGGTTGCGAAGGGTTGGATTTCCAGTTCTGCGATTTCCTTGTGAACTATGACCTTCCGTGGAATCCGATGCGAATCGAACAGCGCATCGGGCGTATCGATCGCTACGGCCAGCCGAGCGAGACTGTCGCCATCGTCAACTTCGTGACGCCGGGAACGGTCGATGCGGAGATCTACGATCGATGCCTGTGGCGCATTGGCGTGTTTGAGCAGGCGGTTGGCGGCAGCGAAGAGATTCTTGGCGCGATCGCGCAGGAGTTGCACGACATCGCTGAGAACTTCACGCTGACGGCGGAGGAGCGGGAGCACCGCCTGCAGCAGCTTTCGGATAACAAGGTCCGGCAGATCCGAGAGGAGCAGGAGTTGGAATCGAAGCAGGCCGAATTGTTCGGGTTGAGTATTCCCGGCCGGTCGTGGCGGGATGAAGTCCAGGCGGCCGAGACCTTCTGGCTGTCGTCCGCCGCGCTCCAAAGCGCCGTCAGCGCCTACTTGGCGGCCAGGTTGGGCACCGACTTGGAGCATCTTCTTGGGGACAAGCCGCTCAAGACGTTGCGGCTCAGCCAGGAGGCACGTGGCCGACTGCTCGAAGATTTTAGGCGACTACCGCGTTCGAGCGACCCTGTGGCACGTGAGTGGGAGAAATGGTTGAAGGGCGCCCAACCGACCCTGTCCGTCACCTTCGAGCAAGACGTGGCTGCGGAGAATCCCAAGGTGGTGCATTTGTCGGTGGTGCATCCGTTGGTACGGCAAGCGGCGCACTCGTTGGAGATTCGCGAGCCGAAGTACGCTACACTCTCGGCGCAAAGTGACAACCTGCCACCAGGCGCACACGAGTTTGCAGTTTACCGCTGGACGAAGCAGGGCGTGAAGCCGGATGAACTGTTGGTCCCCGTGGCCGATGATCCCGACCTCGAAACGGCGCTGTTTGGCTTGCTCGAATCCGCCGCTAACAATGACGGGACGCCATTGCCGGACGCCGCCGCATACGACGTCCTCGATGCCCGGCATCACAGCAAGTGGACCGAGGCTCGTGCCAACCACATCGCGGAAAACAGGCAACTTGTCGAGCACCGTGTCCAGAGTCTGACTGTCAGCCATCGGGCCCGCTGCAAGGCCATCGAAGACCAGATATCCCGCGCCACGAACGACAAAATCCGGCTGATGAAGGAAAGCGAGTTGGCACGCGCCAACATCGATTTTAACCGGCGAATGGCGGAATTGCAGCAGTCGGCGAACAGCGCCGACATCCGCGCCACACCGGTTGTGTTTGGAGCGATCTTGGTCAAGGGAGAAGTGGCGTGAACGCATTCCTGGACAAGCTTGCTGAGCAGCGGAGGAAGTTCCTCGATGGAATCGCTGCGAACGAGGGGGATATCAGTCTTGGGATTTTCGAGGATTTCTATCCGGATCAGGCGCACTTCGTCTTCGAGTTGCTTCAGAATGCTGAAGATGCTGGGGCGTCGGAGGCCAAGTTCGCCCTTGTGGAAGACGGCTGTTGGTTTGAACACAACGGCAGGCGGTCCTTTAGCGAATCTGACGTCAGGGCCATTACCGGCATCGACAGCAGCACCAAAAAACAAGCGGCGGACCAGATTGGCAAGTTTGGCATCGGTTTCAAGTCAGTCTTCGTTTACACGATGACGCCAACCATATTTTCCCGCGATTTCTCGTTCCAGATCACCAAGCTGGTCTTGCCGGAACCCGTACAGCCGGATCCGTCGATCGGCAACCGAACACGATTCTGGCTCCCGTTCAACAATCCGAAGAAAAAGAAGCCGGCCGAGGCGTTTCTCGACATCGAAGCGGGTCTCAACGAACTGGCGGAAACCACGCTGCTCTTTCTTTCCCACTTGAATTCAGTTCGCTGGCAAGTTGGCCAGACCACATTCGGTGCCGTCCGGAAAGAACAGCACTTCGAGAATCACATTGAGGTTCGAAAAGATCTCGGCGGCAAGACGACCAGTTCACATTTCCTGCGGTTCGATGAACCTGCGGAGGGGCTCGATAAACGTCGCGTAGCGGTCGCGTTCGAGTTGGATTACCTTCCCGATGTGCAGGGGTTCGACGCCGGCAAACCCTTGCACACGCAACTCAAGATAGCCCCGGCGACCGCGGGCAGGGTGGCGGTGTTCTTTCCCGCAGAGAAAGAAACGTCAGGGCTCCGCTTTCACCTGCATGCACCATTTGTCCCGGAACTCAGTCGCGCCAGCATTAAGGAGACACCCGCGAACCATCCCCTGTTCCAGCAACTCGCAACGTTGACGGCCGCTTCGCTGCACAAGATCCGCGACCTGGGCCTGTTGACCGTCGAGTTTCTTGGGGTCCTTCCGAACCTGCAGGACGCGATTGCTCCTCGGTATCAGTGCATCTGTTTGGCCGTAATCGAGGAAATGAAGAATCAGCGGCTGACACCCACCACGGTCAAGACGCATGCCCCGGCCAGGTATCTACTTCGGGCCAAGGCAGCGCTGAAAGAACTGCTGTCGGAAGAAGACATTCAGTTCTTGGCCGACGACGACGACGCACCGCGGCAATGGGCGGTAAGCGCACCCCAGAAGAACAGCAACGCGGATCGATTCCTGGATGCCTTGGAGATTACCGCCTGGGGCACGGAGAAGTTCGTGGCGATTCTGAGCGAGAAAGCGTACGCTAAATCACGGAATGTCCGGCCACGACGGCAGTTCTCAAACCACCCCGATCCCCAATTCATGCGTTGGATCGGCAGCAAATCGGGCGATTGGCATCAGCTGCTGTATGCGCATTTGTTTTCCGAGTTCATCATTAGTCCGGAAAGACGGCGAGGGCAACTTCTCAGCCAGCTGAGGCAACTCCCAATCGTTCGTTTGAGCGATGGCGGCTACAACGTCGGGGGGCTCTGCTTCTTTCCGAGTGAAGGTGTTGAGCACGACGACAAGCTGCCTCGTGTAGACCCAGACGTGTTCACCTCAGGGAAGAGCGCCAACCAGCAAGAAAACGCCAGGAAGTTCTTACAGCAAATCGGGGTTCGCGAAGTCGGGGAAGCCGAACACGTCGAGGCCATTCTCCGGCAGCGATACACCAAGAACGCAAACTTTCAACCGAGCAGACGAGACCTGGAACGCTTCATCGCATTTGTCGAGAAGCACCCGGGACAAGCCAGCCTGTTTTCGGAATACTACGTTTTTGAGCGGAATGACGGGAACTACGGAACGCCGACCTTAGTATTCCTTGACCACCCTTTCCTGGAGACGGGGCTGAGTAGCTATTACAGCGCCATTGCGAGGGGTCACGAGCGTGCCGCTTTGGATGAAAGCTACCTCAGTTGTGGAATATCCAAGGTTCGGCTGCTGGAGTTCGCCAAGGCGGTTGGAGTGCAGACGCTCTTGACAGTCACACCGACCACTTGTTTTGCTAATCCCCAGTGGTCGTATCTCTCCGAAGTTCCAGGGGGGCAATTTAGAAGGCCCATAAATCGCGACTTCGAGATTGTTGAGCTGGAAACCGCTCTCTTGAGTCCGTCCTTGGCGCTTTCCAGGTTGGTCTGGCGGACCATGTGCGAGCAGCCCGCCGACTGTCTGCAGGCCACCTACCAGAAAAACGAGTACGGTGGATGTCGCCGTGCGGATTCCCAACTGGTGCATGTGCTGCGCAACGCTGCTTGGATTCCACAAAGCAGGGGCGTATTCGTGCGTCCTTCGGAGGCTTCCGAGGAATTGCTGCCCGATGGACGACGCCGCTCAGATGAATTTCCGTACCGGCGTTCAGATGAATTGCGTTGTTCGCTCACAGCGTGGGGCGCGGCGAGCGGGGGCGATGTGAATTTTGGATGAGAGGGCGGCTAACGGCGGGAGGT
>JAAYEH010000305.1 GCA_012728855.1 Rhodopirellula sp.
TCGCCAGGAACCCGCCTTCCGGCTGGGCCTTCTCGGCAAGAGCCGCAAAGAACCTACGTTACCGTTCACGGGGCGGCCGGGGACTGGTCCATTTTTCGGCCGGTTGATGCATTTTGGCGCAAGAGACGTTCGCCGAAAACATGGACCTGTCCCCCTCTTTCCCGCCCCGTGAACGGTTACCGATTCCAGTCGCCGGAGTTCCACTCCAGGATGCTGCGGCGGCATGTCCAGAACCGGCGAATCGGCAACCTCTCTACCCAGAAGCGAGTGGCCACCAAATGCCTCGATTCTGAGAAATCGCCAACTTGGTGGCCACACGCAGGATGGCGATCTGGAGCGATTGCTAGTCTCTTAAGTCAAATTCCTTGCCTCAGCAGCCGTGTTTTTCCAGCTTTTCGCGGAGCGTGTCGGCAGTGAACGGTTTTACCAGATAGTCGGAAACCCCGGCCTGGATCGCCTGCATCACGCGCCCCTTTTCGGCCTCGGTGGTGATCATGATAATCGGCACCTTGGCGTCCTGACCGCGGATCTCCTGGACGACCTCCAGGCCGGTCTTGCCGGGCATGTTCCAGTCGGTGAGCACGAGATCGAAGTCGCCCGGCTTGAAGAGGGCGACCGCCTCGCTTCCGTCCGACGCCTCGGTGGCTGACGGCACGCCGACCGCCTGAAGCGATCGGATGATGATCTTTCGCATGGTGCTGGAATCGTCGGCAACGAGCACTCTGGCGCTCATAGTGTTCCTCGTTCTTGCTTGTCGCGAAATCCGCCCGTCCTCTTCCGGTTCGCAGCAGGGGAGGCTCCCCGGCGGAGCGGGCGTTACCAACAGTCTTCTCGCAAACCTACGTCGCGGCGGCGAAGTGTCAAACTGGAGCCGATGGCGGAAGATCGCCACGGGCCGCCACGGACATGACCTATAGTTGCTGCATGGCGAGGCAATCAACCTTGTTCTCTTCCCAATTCGATTGACACAAGGAGCAGTGCGGTGGCGACGACGACTCAAGAAGGCACGGTATCGGAAAACCATCGGGCGGAGGTAAGCGGGACCATGCAATTGGTCAGTTTCCGTTTGTGCCAGGAGGAATACGGGATCGAGATCACCAAAGTCCGGGAAATCATTCTCCTCGGTGAAATCACGCGGGTTCCGCAGACGCCGCCCTACATCAAGGGCCTGATCAACCTGCGGAGCAGCGTGATTCCGATCGTCGATTTGCGGCTGCGATTCGGCCTGGTCTCGGAGGCCGTCAGCGACGACACACGGATCATGGTGGTCAATGTCGCCGGCAAGACGATCGGCATCATCGTCGATGCGGTGAGCGAAGTGCTGCGGATCCAAAAGGATCAGATCGCGCCGCCGCCGCCCACTGTGGCCGGCCTCGGCCGCGAATACCTCACCGGCCTGGTCCGGTTGGAAAACCGCCTCTTGATCCTGCTGGATATCGACAAGATTCTCGGCCAGGAAGAAAGCGCCTCCCTGGCCGGCATCATCTCCGGCGTCTGACCGGCCAACGGCCTATCCAGCAATCGGAACAACCCATGACGTCCATGTCCGCAATTCTCCCTGTCTCGCCGGTTGGCACAGTCGAACAGGTGAGCGACAATCAACTGAAGCGCTACGCCGATCTCGTCTACGAGCGGACCGGCATCCGCGTCTCACCGCAAAAGAAGATGCTGCTGTCGAACCGTCTCCGCCGCCGGCTTCGGGAGACGGGCATCGCCGATTTCGAAGAGTATTACCGGCATCTCACGCGGGTCCGCTCGAACGATCCCGAGTGGGACGCCTTTCTTCAGGAAATTACCACCCACGAAACCTATCTGTTTCGCGACGAGTCGCAATGGACATGGTTTCGCAAGGAGTACCTCGCCGAGTGCGTCGCCGAAGCACGCGGCAACACATCCCCCTCGCTGAGGATCTGGTCCGCCGCCTGCAGCACGGGCGACGAGCCGATGACGATCGCCTGCTCGGTCGCCGCCTGCCTGCCGAACCTGACGCAGTGGCGGGTTCAGATCGTTGCGACGGATATCGGCGTCGGCGCGTTGGAGCAGGCCCGCAGCGCCGTATTCGGCGAACGGGCCATGCGGTTGGTTCCGGACGAATACCGCCGACGGTTTTTCACGAAAGCCAAGGATGCCCAGATCTGGCAGGCCAAACCGGCGCTGACCTCGATGATCACGTTCCGCCAGCACAACCTCATGGAGCCGCTGCGCGATCGGCCGTTCGATCTGGTGTATCTCAAGAACGTGTTGATCTATTTCGATGCGGTTTCGAAGCGGAAGGTCTTGGAGAACGTCTGCCGGATGGTCCGGCCCGGCGGGCTGCTGGTCGCCGGCGCTGCCGAAGGGATTGCTGATATGCTCAAAGGATTCGTGCGATTGCAGCCCTGGCTGCACCGCCGGCCCTAGATGGAAACCCATTTGGTTCCGACCCCGCGCAAGCCGCTGTGTTCGCTCTGCCGGTGGTCCATCGTAAAGGAAGACTGGAGTTGACCGATGAGCAAAACGGACGCCATAGCACACGACGAATTCTTCGAGAGCCTGCTGGGCGATTTCCTCGATGAGTCGGGCCAACTGCTCGACCGGCTCAATGAAAACATGCTCCAGCTCGACGAGTGGGCTCGATCGCTGGGCGACGATCATCGCCAGCGCTGCGACGACGATCTTATGAACGAGATGTTCCGTTCCGCCCATAGCCTCAAAGGCCTTTCCGCGATGCTCGGGCTGAAGGACATCAACACCCTCACCCACAAAGTCGAAAACGTTTTTGATGCCGCCCGCAAGGACGAACTGACCGTCACCAGCCAGGTCGTCGACCTGGTGTTCCAAGCGATCGACCGCCTGGGCGGACTCGTTGAAGGCCTGAAGGATTCCGACGCCGAACCGGTCGAATGCGAGTCGGTGGTCGCCGGAATCGCACGGCTTCTCGAATCCGCGGGCGTGGCGCGCGGTCCGTCCTGCCAGGCCGACGCCGAACGCATCCTGGAAGCCGCCATGGCCGAGGCGGCTTCGCCTCCGTCGCCTCCCGCCCCGAGCATCCCGGCGGTAGCCCCTCCCGTCGAGACCGACCCGTTCGAAAACCTTGCCGACGAAACCGAGATCTGCGACAAGTACCTGTCGATCTTCATCGATGAAACCGAGAACGCATTGGACGATCTCACGGAAACGCTGTTGACTCTGGAAGGCGGCGGCAGCCGACAGGCGATGGAGAAGCTCCTGCTGATGTCGCATCGCATCAAGGGCTCGGCGGCGTCGGTCGGCCTGAATCGGGCCGCCAAGCTCGCCCATCTCATGGAAGATCTGCTCGACGACCTCCTGGAAACCGGCGGAACCCTTTCGGCGGAAGTGACCGACGCGATGCTCCGCTCGACCGATGGTCTGCGACAGTATATTCAGTGCCTCCGCTCGGACCGCCCGCGTCACGACCAGTTCGCACAACTCGCCCGTGAACTGCTCGAAGCCCGCGGCCGACGGGAATCGGCCGCTTCAGATCCCTCCGACGGCTCGGCCGCTCCGGTCTCCTGGAGCGACTCACAAGAAAGCTGCGAGGTTGCCTCGGCCGCGCCGGAGCTTCCCGCCGATCTTCGCCAAACCGTCGCCTCACGCGTCTGCGAAGAAGCCAACGCCTACGCCGGCACGGTCGTCTTCCGCCCGGGTCTCGCACTGGCCGGACTCAAAGCCAAGCTGATCTTCGAAAAACTGAGCCATTGCGGCGAGGTGTGCCTCTTCGAACCGCCGGTGGAGCAGCTTGACCGGATCGAGGATGTTGGTCGCGTGGTCTTCGGGATATCGACCGACAGACCGCTCGAGTGGCTGGCCGGGCAACTGAGAATCGGCGGCGTACAACGCGTACACTTGGAGCCGGTTGAGCCGGAGCATCATCCGACCTTGCCGCCTCCCCCCCTCGAAGCGACCGGAACGTCGGGGGGAGCGTCCGTTTCGTCTGGAAGCGAAAGCCATCCGGACCGTGCAGCGGGGGATCAAACATCGACTGCCGCGGAGCCGTCGAGGGAGGCCGACGCCGCCCGGCGCCGCGGCCCCGACGCCAACAACAAACCGACCGAGACCCTCCGCGTCGATATCGAGCGCCTCGACCAGTTGATGAACCTGGCCGGGCAACTGGTGATCAACAAGGCCCGCTTCTCGCAGATCTGCGAAGGTCTCAAGGCGAATTTGGCGGGCAAACAGTCGGCGCTGGTGCTCAACAACATGTGCAACACCCTGGACAGAATGGCATCCGGCTCGGCCGACAAGGGCCAGGTCCAGGCGGAGTTGGAGAGCGTGCGGCTGCAGGCGCGGCGGATGCAGGCCGACCTGGAAATGGTCCGCCGCGACTTGGATCTACTCGCCCATGTCCGCAATGCCGTGAACGACCTCGGCGAAGCCATCCACCAGTTGGACCGCGTCACCGACGGGATTCAGCAGAGCGTGATGGATACCCGCATGGTCCCCATCGGTCCCCTCTTCACGCGATTCAAGCGCGTCATCCGCGACATCACGCGGGGCAACGGCAAGAGCGTCCGCCTGGTGATCCGGGGAGAGAAAACCGAGCTGGACAAACGCATGATCGACGAGTTGGGCGACCCGCTGATTCACATGGTCCGCAACTCGGCCGACCACGGCATCGAGATGCCCGAGGTTCGAGCCGCCGTGGGAAAATCGGCCGAAGGGACGGTGACCCTCGACGCCTTCCATCGCGGCAACTGCATCGTGATTCAGGTCTGCGACGACGGCAAAGGGCTCGATCCGGACCGGATCCTGCAGAAAGCTCTGGAGAAAGGGCTCGTCTCGCCCGCCGATGCCGAGAAAATGTCGCGCCACCAGATCTATCAATTGATTTGGGAGCCCGGTCTCAGCACCGCGGAAAAAGTGACGGAAGTCTCCGGCCGTGGAATGGGCATGGACATCGTCAAGTCGAAGATCGAGGAACTCAACGGCACCATCGATCTGGACAGCGAGCCGGGGCAGGGAACCACGATCACCATCAAACTACCGCTGACGCTAGCCATTCTACCCAGCCTGATGGTCCAAATCGACGGCGACGTCTTCGCCATGCCGATCGAATCGGTCGCCGAAATCGTCTCCGTCGGACCGGGCGACCGTTCGACAGTCCACGGCCGATGGGCCGCCCGCGTCCGCGGTCGAGTCATCTCGATGGTCGATCTGAACGAAGTATTCACCTGGACGCGCGGCGCCGGCCAAGGCCGCGACGATTTGCGGCAAGAGTGTACCCTGGTGATCGTCGGCGAAACCGGTCGGGAGATCGGGCTGGTCGTCGACCAGGTGTTGGGCGAGGAAGATATTGTTATCAAATCCATGGCCGAGAACTACCGCAACGTGCCGGGCATCGCCGGGGCCAGCATTCTCGGCGACGGACGCGTGTCGCTGATCCTCGACCTCCCCACACTGATCGAAATGGCATCCCAAAACACCGCCGCCTCCGCGGCACGTTAGGAGCATCGTATGAACGAAGTCGCACCGGCCTCTGATCACCGGCTCAACCTTCTGCACCAGCTCTTCGCCTCGGCGACGCACGACGCTTCGGCGGCCATGTGCCGCTGGACCGAAGGGCTCATCACGCTCACCCTGGACGAGGTCCGAGAGATCCCCCTGGAGGACGCCGCCGTCGCGTTGAATCTCGGCGACGAGCCGATCACGATGGTCGTCCTCAGCCTCCAAGGCGAGATCGGCGGCGAGATGATCCTCACCTTCGACGAGCAGAACGGTCGCCAACTGGCCGCTTCGCTGCTCCGCAGGCCCGTCGGCGCCGGCGCCGACTGGAGCGAACTGGAGAAGTCGGCGTTGACCGAAACCGGCAACATCCTCGGCTGCGCGTACATGAACGCGCTGACGCGTTTGATCGACAGCGAACTTGTGCCGTCGGCGCCCTATTTCATTCAGGATTTCGCCGCCAGCGTGGTCCAGCAGGCCCTGCTGGCCCAGGCGATGACCTGCGATCGCGTGCTGATCTGCCGAACCGGGTTCCATCGTGAAGGCAAGGAGCTGAACTGGCGAGTCATCTTCGTTCCCACCGACGGTATGCGTCGGGCGATGGAAGATGCATTTCATTGCGTCGTGTGAACGATATCCCTACCGAGCCCGAACACGAAAAAGAGACGAGCATGGCTTGCTGCACGGTGGTTGAAATGGCGGGGCAACAGTCGGTTGGCATGGGGCAGATCCTGGTCGCCCGGTGCCCGGGGAAGCTCACGGCGGTGCTGGGATCGTGCGTCGGTGTCGCTCTAGTCCATCCGCGACTGCACGTCGGCTGCCTGGCGCACGTCGTTCTGCCCGAGTCGGCAGGCAGGGAGAGTACCCCCGGCAAGTTCGCCGATACGGCCATCCCCGTTATGATCCGGCAACTGGAGGAACTCGGCGCCAATCGCTCCGGCCTCGTCGCCAAGATCACCGGCGGGGCCTGCATGTTCGGCACCTCCGGGCCGCTGCAAATCGGCGAGGCCAACATCGAAGCGGTCACGCGACTGCTCGGACAGGCGGGGATTCGCATGGCGGGCAAGCACGTCGGCGGAACAAAGGGCCGGCGAGTAACGCTCGACCCCGCGACCGGCTACGTACGCGTCGAGATCGTCGGCGCCCAAGTCATTACCATCTAACCCCGGATTGGGCCATCGAACCATGACGAAGACCTTATTGATTACCGACGACGCAGTGATCATTCGCGAAATGATCAAGGACATTGCCGTCGCGGCCGGTTGGCAAGTGGTGGGAGAGGCCGGCGACGGCCGCACGGCGATCGAGCGCTATGCCGAACTGAGGCCCACCGCCTGCACGCTCGACATGGTGATGCCGGAGTACGACGGCCTGCACGCGCTGCGCGGTATCCGCCAGATCGATCCGGAGGCGAAGGTGGTAGTCGTCAGCGCCTTGGATCAGAAAAAAGTGCTTCTGGAAGCGTTCCGCGCCGGCGCTTCCGACTTCCTCGTCAAGCCCTTCGACAAGGCGTCGCTGGTCGAGACTCTCAATCAGCTCGCCTAGGAGGTACGTCAGGCTTTCCAGCTTGACATTAGAGCTTAGAGCTTAGAGCTTAGAGCTTAGGCTTCAGAAGCAACCACTCGGACGGTCATTCATTCAACGATCCTAGCGCGATCAGGAAATGCGTCAACACGATCCGCGCCGGGCGTGAATCGGCCTGTCGCCCAACGCGAACGCGTGCGATCTCCGGACTAACGAAACCCAGCAGCAGCCACCGGCTCTTCGTGGCGAATCTCGATGCGCCGGCGCCGGCTCGCACCAGGATCGGCGTGCCCGTCCCCTCGATCGCCATCAGCACGGCGCCTTTCTGGCTGTCCGTCCCCTCGGCGAAACACGTCAACACAATGCCTTCACCAACCTGGTCCACCTGGTCCGCAGCAAACCGATTGATCATCTCGAAGTGCCCGGCGGTCCAATGCACGCGGCCGATCGCCGCGAATTTCTCATTCGCGGTATTCGCCACATTGCGCAAAGCCTGCTGGGTCCGTCCCGGCGAACGCTTGCCGATCGCCTCGATATGCCGGGCGAGGGTCATCTGGCAAGCGAGGTCGGCCAGAGTCTGATACTGCTCGGGGCTCGCCGGTCGCCAGCCCATCGCCGCGCAGCCGTCGAAGAGCTGGTTCATCCTCGCCGTCGATACGACCGTGCGGAGCGGCGTCTGAGCGTCCGGCATAGGCTCCAGTTCTCCGGAGGCCGACGCCGCAAGTTGCCGCAGATAACCGATTTGGCTGGCGTAGCCGAACTCGGCCTTCAAATGCACGAAGGTGTTGATGCCGAGCACGCGGCCCCGTTCATCCATCAGCGGCCCACCGCTGCTGCCGGGCGAGATCTTGGCGTCGTGTTGGATCCAGACCAACTCGGCCGGGGCGCCAAGCCGCGCCACCAGGTGCCGCGCCTCGCTGTCGAGCAGATCTTTCGTCGTGAGCACGCGGCTGACGATCCCTTTCGAAAGCGAAAAATCCGCATTGTACGGATGGCCGAACGCGAAAACCTGGTCGCCCAGCCCGGGTGTCCCGTCGAAACCGATATCCAGCGCGCGCAATCGCGGCGGAGGATCCCGCACGGCCACGATGGCCAGATCCCGCTGCGGGTCTCGCGCCACGATTCCCGCCAGTTCCAACCGGGCGCCGTCGATCAGTTTCACGCGCGCGTCTTTCGTGATCCGGGCGACGAGGTGATGGTTCGTGGCAATCCAACCCCGATCGTTGATGACGAACCCCGTGCCCGACTGCATGACGTTGCCCAGATCCGAGGGCAATTCGAACTTCACGACCGCCGTTTCGACCTCCGCCAGCGATGCCGCGAGGCTTACAGGGCTCGATTCGCTCGTGGTCCGATCCTTCTCCCCAAACGTTGCTTCGTCCGCCCTCTCATTCGTCTTCGCCGCGGGGATTGCCGCGCCTGGTTTGCTATGCGACGTAGACAGCCGAAAACCGGCAGCCCAAAACGCGGCTACTGTCAAAACGACGACTGCCCCAAGACCCCAGCCCCAGGCCAATCGGCGTGGATGCGGCGGCTGAGCCGTGGATTGGGGCGAGGCGCCCTCTCGTGGACCGAACCGACTGCCGGAGTCGGGCTGAGCGGACGGGGACGCGGGCAATGCATCGTCCAGTTCTTCTCCGCCCAAAAGCTGGATACAGTTCCGCGATCCACAATCGGGGCAAATGCCCCGCGAGCCGCGCCCCTGGCTCGGAAAGCGATGGCCGCATTCAAGACAAGCCAATCTGCTCGTCACAGGCGTCTGTCCTCAATTTTGAACCGAACCGGCATCAACAGCGATAGCGTTCGTCCGCCGTGCAGCCTCTACCGAGATGGAGGATGCGCCAGCCCCTCTTTCGCATTCTACGCCAACCGAGAACTCGATTCAATTCGTCGCGACCCGCCGTTTCCGACACGGTTCAGAAGACGCCCGCGAGAGTGGCCCGCCTGCGGAGCGGGATTAGCCAGATTCAGCCGCGAGCGGTATAACATTGGGCACGGTTCGGTTTCGCAGCAATTCGGTGGATAAATGCCCGTGACAACACCTTCCACGCCTGGAGACGATGTTCGCATGCGGGGCTTCGCCCGTCGCAGCACGGTCGCTGAGGCGATCGGTTGGTTGGACAGTCGCGTCCGGCGTCTGGGCGACGAGCGAACTGCATTGCGCGAGGCCGGGGGACGCGTCCTCGCGCACGACGTCGCCAGCGGGGTCGATGTTCCCGGCTTCGTGCGGGCGATGATGGACGGTTTCGCGGTTCGGGCGGCCGATACGATCGGCGCCTCCCCGTACAATCGGCTGCCGTTGAACGTCGTCGGCGAGTCGATGCCGGGTCGCCCGTTTGCAGGCCGGGCCGGGCCGGGGCTGGCGGTGCGGATCATGACCGGCGCACCGCTGCCCGAAGGCGCCGACGCCGTGTTGCCTGTCGAACTCGTCGAGATCCAAGGTGATTTTATTTTCGCCCAGGGAGAAGTCTCGCCGGAGAAACACATCGGCCGGATCGGCGAGGACATCTCCGCGGGCAGTGCAGTGCTATCGGCGGGCCGGCGTCTGCGGCCCCAAGACATCGGTGTGCTGTCGTCGATCGGTGCCGCGGAAGTCGTGGTGGTCCGCCGCCCGCGCGCGCGGATCGTCGTCACCGGCAACGAACTTCTCCCGGTCGGATCGCAACCGGCCGGCGCGCGGATCGTGGATTCCAACGGCCCGATGCTCGAAGCGCTGGTCGTCCGCGACGGTGGTCTGCCGATCCATCCGGGCATTGTCCCCGATGAGCCGGGCGCGATCCTGGCTGCGTTGCGAAGCGACGCCGACCTGGTCCTGGTTTCCGGCGGTTCGAGCGTGGGCCAGGAAGACCTCGCCCCATCGTTATTGGCCGAGCATGGCGAGTTGGCGATCCACGGGCTTGCCATGCGGCCAAGCAGACCGACGGGGATGGGCATGCTAGACGGGCGACCGGTCTTTCTGCTGCCGGGAAACCCGGTCTCCTGCCTCTGCGCCTACGACTTCTTTGCCGGTCGCGCCACTCGCGTGCTGGGAGGCCGGTCGCCCGAATGGCCATATCGCCGGCTCCGCGCCTCGTTGAAGCGAAAGGCCAGTTCCACGATCGGCCGTTTGGATTATCTGCGCGTGCGTTGCGACGGAGGGCTAGTCGAACCGTTGTCGATCGGGGGAGCGTCGTTGCTTTCGTCGACCACGCGGGCCGATGGATTCGTGCTAATCCCCGAGGAAAGCGAAGGGTATCCGGCCGGAACGCAGGTCGAGGTCTTTTTATATGACTAACTCCAGGGGGTCGGGAGTCTTTTTCCCGATCGGCCACGAACCACGCATGATTTGCCGGGTGGCGTTGTGGCCGATCGGGAAAAAGACCCCCGACCCCTTCGATTGAAGGAACCTGGCCACAAACGCTACAATCGAGCCTATTCACGCTCCTCTGTTGTTTGACTTCCCTCGGAGTCCCGTCATGGTCGATGATTCTCTTGCCAAGCCACCGGAAACGTCGACGCAGAACGCCGCGTCCTCGAGGCCGATCACGGCAACCATTATCGAGGAGTCCGGCAAGCTCGATGCGGCCGAGACCCGCTCGCAGGAGCCCGTTCGGTGGCGCGAGATTCTGGCGGTCGTTCTGTTGGTGTTCGTTGCGGACCTCGCCATCTACCGCGGACGCGGTTTTGCCGGCTATGCGGCCTTGTTTGGCGCCGTCCCGTTTTTGCTGTCGCTCGCAGCGCCGCGCCCGCGAGTATCCGCCGTTTCGGTCATTGTGGGACTGATGCTGCTGGTCTTGGCCGCGAAGTTGGCTTGGTGCGGTCATGCCGGACTGATTGCCGCCGGGTTCGCGTTGCTGGTCGCCATGGCCATGTCGTCTATCGGACGAGTGCCCTACGTCCTCGACACGGCTCTCTATGCCCTGCAGACGCCTGTGGCCGGCGGGGTGGGCCTGATGCATTACGCGCGGTCCGCCGACCAACTCCCCCGCGGTGGCTCGCCGCGGGCCGGCTGGCTTAGTTTCGTGTTGCCACTGATCGCTCTGGTTGTTTTCGGCGCCCTGTTCATTTTAGCCAATCCGGAGTTGGCCACTTCCTTCAGAGTTACGATGCGGCTGGTCGCCGACGCGGTGGCCGATTGGTTCCGCCACTACTCGCCTGGTTGGGGTGAGGTCTTCTTTTGGATCGTCGCGGCATGGCTGACAATCGGTTTGCTTCGGCCCGTGGTGGACGGTTCGGTGCTAGGAAGCCAATCGGAGGAGGACCGTGACGAGTCCTCCGCGGAGTCGCCGCTTTATGCCGCCTTTCGCAATATGCTCCTGACGGTCATCGCGTTGTTTGCCGTCTACCTCGTTTTTGAATTCAAGACGCTCTGGTTTCGGACATTCCCGAAGGGTTTTTATTATGCCGGATATGCGCACGAGGGCGCCGCATGGCTGAGCGTCGCTCTCGCTCTGGCAACCTTGTCGCTTTCGCTCGTCTTTCGCGGCCGGGTGCTTGACGATCCCCGCCTGCCTCGTCTTCGCAAGCTGGCGTGGCTCTGGTCGGCCGAGAATCTCATTCTCGCCCTGGCCGTGTACAACCGGCTCTTCATCTATATCGGCTTCAACGGCATGACTCGTATGCGAACCGTGGGGCTGTTTGGCATCACCGCCGTTGTCGTTGGGTTCATTCTCGTCGTTTGGAAGATCGTCCACAACCGCACTTTTGTCTGGCTCGTTCAGCGCCACCTGTGGACGCTAGTCATCGCGTTGTACCTGCTCGCGGTCACGCCGGTCGACCCGATTATCCACTCCTACAACGTGCGGCGGGTTATTGCCGGCGATCCGGCCCCCGTGGTGCAGGTGAGCGTTCATCCCATCAGTTCCGAAGGAGAATTGGTTCTGCACCCCTTGACGCACAGTCGCGACGAAATCATCCGCGAAGGCATACGCGCCATGCTGGCCGATCGGGCCGAGCGACTCGACTCCGTTGTTCGCCGACCCCAAAGCGAAGGTTGGACCTCCTTTCAGCTCGCGGATCAGGTTCTCTTCAAGAAGCTTCAAGCCGTCAAGAGCGACTGGGAACCCTATATCGACAGGGAGAAGCGTCAGGCCGCACTCGACCGCTTCCACGCCTACGCTTATCAGTGGTATTGACCTCAAGACACGCTTTGAATCCTCCACCCTTGCCCCCAAATTCCGTGTCGAATCCCCAGCCGCTCTCCGAATCGATCCGTCGTGGCAGCCGCGCCGTCGTCGCTGCGCAGGTTGCCGCCCAGTTGGTATCGCTCGGCGTTCTGGCGGCCCTCTATCGGCTGCTCGGCCTGGAACCGTTCGGCTTGATCGGCATGATCCTTCCGGTGCTCGCGCTGGTCCGGATTCTGGCCAATTCCAGCCTCGACGTGGCGACGATCCAGCAATCCGTGTTGGACGATCGGCAAGTCTCGGCGCTGTTCTGGATCAACCAGGCACTGGGAATATCCGCCACGGCGGCGATGGCTGCCGCCGCACCGCTATTGGTTTGGTTCTACTCCGAGCCCGCAGTGCTCTGGCTCACAGTCGCACTGGCCGGCACCCTCTGGCTCAATGTCGCGAGCCTTCAGCATCTGGCGCTGTTGCAGCGAGAACTCCGGCTCGGCGCCGTCGGCGCCATTCGACTAGCGGCGTTGGCCCTGGCTGGAGCCGCTGCGGTGGCGGCGGCCACGGCGGGCTGGGGCGCCTGGGCGTTGGTGCTCCAGCAGTATATCGAACTCATCGTCCTGGCCGCGCTCGCCTGGCTGATCGAGCCGTGGCGTCCGCGTTGGGTTCTTCGCGGCGTCGAACTCGGGCGACTGCTCCGTTTTGGGGGCCACTGTACGTTCGGGGCGCTGATGTTCGGATGGATCGGCAATATCGACAAGATCCTCGTTGCCTACGCCTTGCCTCCGCAACTGGTGGCGCTGTATCGCGAGCCTTTCAACCTGATGATGAAACCCGTCACCGTCGTCATCACCCCGCTGACCGGCATCATGCTGCCGGCACTGTCGCGCGCCGCGGACGATCCGGATCAGTACCGGCGGCTGATGCTGCGATTCACTCGGTTTATCGGATTGGTGATGTTCCCGGCCGGCGTGGGGCTGGCGATCGTCGGCCCGGAGACCTACCGAGTGCTCGGCGGCCCGCGCTGGGCGCCGGCAGGCCCCGTCCTCTCCGTTCTGGCCCTGTCGATTCTCGCACAGGGGTTCTTCATCGCGTTGGGAAGCGTGTTCACCTCCTCAGGCCATGCCGAGCGGGTATCGCGGGCTTCCTTCGTCGCGGCAGTCGTCTTCACGGTAATGTTCGTTCTCGGGTTGACGGTCTCTCAACGTGCGGGCGCCGCTGTTTTGGGCATGGCGTGGACCTACACGCTAACGCTCCTACTTATCGTCTTCCCCGCCTATCTCGGTTATGCGTTGAAGACCGTACACGTCGGCTATCGCGATTGGCTGGCCGAACTGAAGGTGTCCGCGTCGGCGGCGGCGGGGATGGCCGCCACGGTGGCCGGTTGCCGCTGGTTGCTGGCGGGCGTCTTCGAGTGGCCCGCCCTGCCGCTGCTGGTTGTCGAGGTGGCCGTTGGCATCGTGGTGTACACGCTGCTGGCCTGGCCCGACATCCGATGGTTTTTCAGGGAGGGGCTACGCACGTCCGCTCAAGGCTCCGCCGACGAGTAGTTCTGTTTGTGCGGATTGTTCCGATGCCGTCCCCGGTCCGATTTCCCGTCATCGTCGTTTAACCGCAGTGCCCAACGGGCCGCGCACCGGCGGGAAGCAGCGAGGGCACTTGGCCCGCGTGCAGAGAGATGGCACATCGCACGCCGCTTCCACGCGCGGCCCGTTGGGCACTGCGGTTAAACGACCTGGCGGCGATCGTTTTCGCGTAACGTATAGTTTCCCAGTGGATCATGTCTCCGAGGGCAACGATGGATTTCGTTCTTCTGACGCTGATGATCGGGCTTACGAACCTCGGCCTGGGCTACGCCGCCGCGGTGTGCTTGGGCTATGCGCCTCGGCCGGTGTGGAAACAGGCACCGTCGCACTCTTCTGATTGTGATTGTAATGGACAGGAGATCGGCGGAGCCTGCGACGAGACGGCCTGGTCCGGCGAGGAGTTGCCGCCGGCCGAAACGCCGATCGACGAGATGCTGGACGATGATCCGGGCCAGTCGCTCGACATCGGACCGATCTATGAGCCGTACGACGACGACGTTGCCGAGCTGATCAATCCCGACCAGCCCGAAGCTTGGGATCTCAACGAGAAGTTCGTCGAGACTTCCATCCTCAAGCTCAACATCGCCATGATGAAGAGCGGCCGGAGGGCGAGCGAGATCGACGTTCGTCTCCGTGGCGTCCGGGGCCACTCCGACGCCGAGACGATCCGCCAGTGCGTCGCGCAATTGCTGGAGGACTGCCGAACCTATCTTGCGGAGCAGAACGACGCCGCCGACAAGTTCCGCAGCCGCGTCGGCGAACTGGGTGAGCTGAAGGATCTCGGCGAAGAGATCGAGATGGCCAACCTCGAGCAATCGGCCCAGATCGAGACCACGATCAGCAACCTCGAGTACATGGACTTCGAGAGCGACCTGGAAGCCGCCAACCAGCGGCTCTTGTCCGAACTCGGCAAACTCCGAGTGGCACGCCACCATCTTCGCGACAACCAAGAGGTCGCTTTCTTGACCATCGCCCGCTACGAAAACCGGATGGACAAAATCGAGGCACAACTGTTCAACGATCCGCTTACCAGAATACGCAACCGCATCGGATTGGAAACGACGCTCTGGCAGTGGTGGCAACAAAACCGCCAGCAGTCGCGGCAAATGTCCGCCGCGCTGTTCGATCTCGACCGTTTCGGCGGCGTCAACGAACAGTACGGCGCGCTGACAGGCGACCGGATCCTCGAAGCCATCGCCGCACTCGTCCAGCAGCAGGCCGGCGCATCCGATCTCGTAGGCCGATTCGCCGGCCAACGGTTCCTCGTAGTCTTCTGCGATGCCGGTCCCCGCGCGGCGATCAAGTCGGCCGAGTTGATCCGCCAAACGATCGAGCGAACGACGTTCGTCCATCAAGATGAGAAATTCCAGGTCACGGCGACGGCGAGCATCGTCGAGATCACCCCGGACGATAGCCACGAGTCGCTTCTCGCCAGGCTGGAAGCCACATTGAAACATGCCCGCAAGATCGGCGGCAATCGCGCGTCGTTCCACAACGGCCGCGAACCGGAACCGGTCGAGTCGCCCAACTTCGGCGCTGAGTTTTCTGAAATCGCCGTGTAAGACACAAGGAGCGCCGCCTGATGTTTGACGAAACCGACGTCCTCCGCCGCGGTGTCGCGCACCAAGAGCGGAAAGACTATGATCTGGCCCTCGAAGCCTTTTCCGAGGCAATTAAACTTAACCCTAAGTATTGCGAAGCCTACTACGCCCGCGGCAATTGCTACGAATCGAAAGGTATGCATGACCGGGCCATCGAGGACTACAATACCGTTCTTCGCTTCCGGCCGGGCGAAGTCGCCGCGTACTACAATCGGGGTTGCGCGCAGGAGAAGAAAGGGCAGCACGCGGCAGCCATCGCCGATTTCGACAAGGCGATCGAGTTGGATCCGAAATACGCCAAGGCTTATTACAACCGCGGCCATGCCTGGTTCAAGAAGAATGAACTCGACAAGGCGCTGGCCGATTACGACGAGGCGGTCCGGCACGCGCCCAAAGACGCCGACGCCTACGTCTCTCGCGGTCTGGTCCACATGGTCCGAGGGCACGCGGATGACGCGATCGCCGACTACGACCGTGCCATCGCCATCGAGCCCGAGCATCTCAAGGCCCACGGCAACCGCGGCAACGCCCTGGAGGCCAAGGGGGAATTTGAGGCCGCCATCGCCGAATACACCGAGGTGATTCGCCTCAACCCGAAAGACTCCAAGGCGCTGGCGAATCGGGCCATCGCGCTGTTCAAGATCGACCGGGTCGACGAAGCGATCGCCGACTACACCGAAGCCATCCGGCTCAATCCCAAGAGCGGCAAGACCTGCCTGAGTCGCGGAATCGCCTACGCCAGGAAGCGGATGACCGAGCAGGCCATCGCCGACTATAACGAGGCGATCCGCCTGGAGCCGAAGAATTGCGAAGCCTACGTCTGCCGGGGCGCGGCGAAGTCGGGGCTCGGTAAACGAGACGAAGCTCTCGCCGACCACAGCGAAGCCATTCGGCTCAACCCCAATTTCGCCAAGGCCTACTCCAACCGGGCCACCGTGTATAGTCTGATGGGCAACCACGACCGCGCCATCGAGGACTACAGCGAGGTGATCCGGCTCAATCCCAACGACGAACTGGCCTACGGACGGCGCGGCGCTGCCCACACGCGCAAAGGCCAGACCGCGGCGGCCATCGCCGACTTCACCGCCGCCATTCGGCTCAACCCCGACTACGCCAGCGCGTACTACAACCGCGGACTGGTCCACTGGATCCTCGGCGACCTCGAGCGGAGCATCGCCGACTTCAGCGAAACGATCCGCATCAATCCGGCCTACGGCAAAGCCTACCAGAACCGCGCGTTGGCGTACGACAAAGCGGGCGACCGCCAAAAAGCCCAGCTCGACCTGGCCAAGGCGAAGCAATTGGAATCTGGCCGGCCGCTTACTCTTCGGTGATCACCTTGTCGTAGAACTTGACGTAATCGCCCGGCTCCTCACCGGCACGCGCCGCCATGGCGCTGCGGGGATGCTGGTTGAGTTGCCCGGTGATGTTGTACTGGACAAACGGCCCCCATTCGACCGTCTTGCGAAGCGGGTCAAGTTGATCCTGCAGCAACTGGTAGATCGGTCGGAGCTTGAACTTCGGGTTCCGCAGAAAGCCGATCAACAACTCCATCGGGCAATTTCCCGCGCCGCGGCCCAGTCCGGCCATCGA
This sequence comes from Rhodopirellula sp., assembly GCA_012728855.1. Lineage (GTDB taxonomy): Bacteria > Planctomycetota > Planctomycetia > Pirellulales > Thermoguttaceae > JABWBD01. The sequence goes on from JAAYEH010000305.1 coordinate 16,843, forward strand.
GCCGTCGGCGCGGTTGGCCCCGTGGATGATCGCCTCGATGGTATTGGCAAACGCCAGTTGCTGGTTGTTGTGGGCGTGAATGCCCACTTCCTTGCCGGTCGCCTTGCCGTAGGCCAGGTATTTCTTCACCAGGATCTCGACCTGCTCCGCATAGAGCGAGCCGAAGCTATCGACGACGACGATCGTGCTGGCGGGCGTTTCGGCCACCAGTTCCAACACCTGGTCAACCTCGGTCTCCTGCGCCCGCGAGACCGCCATCAGGTTCGCCGTCACCTCGTAGCCCTTGTCGTGGGCATCTCGAATCATGTCCACCGCTTCGGCGACCTGGTGGACGTAGAAAGCCACCCGAATTACGTCGAGCACGCTTTGCTCTTTGGGAAGAATATCGGTCCGCCAGTCCGACTTGCCCGCGTCGGCCATGGCGGTAAGCTTCAGCGGCGTCTCGTTTCCGCCCACGATGCGTCGAATATCGTCTTCATCGCAAAATTTCCAAGCGCCGAACTGGTCCGGTGCAAAAATCTTCTTGCCGCCTTTGTAGCCGATTTCCATGTAGTCGATGCCGGCTTCGACGCACGTCTCGTAGACGGCCTTGACGAAACCGTCTTCGAACATGTGATTGTTGATCAGGCCACCGTCGCGAATCGTGCAATCGAGGACTTTCAGTTCCGGCCGGTAGGTAATCCACGGGGCAGTCACGGGCGGGCTCCTTAGAAGGGCGGGGGGCGGATCGGGGCAGCTAACCCTTCTATTTTGACTTCCGCCCAATCGCCTGTCAACGCAGCAACGACTCGGCGCCGGGGCGCGGGCGATTCATCTGCTGATCCCAGTAGGGCGACATCCGCCGCAAATTGCCGACAATCGCTGGAAAAACCTCGATAATCCGATCGACCTCCGCGTCCGTGGTGAAGCGGCTGAGACTGAAGCGGATCGACCCGTGAACGGCAGTAAACGGCACCTGCATGGCCCTCAGCACATGAGAGGGCTCCAGCGACCCCGAGGTGCAGGCGGATCCGCTCGAAGCGCAGATCCCGCAATCGCTGAGCTGATAGAGCATTCCCTCCCCTTCCACGTAGTGGCATGAGATGTTCAGCGTGTTCGACAATCGCGGCGCCCCTTTGCCGTTGACTTCAACGCTTGGAATGCGCTCGACGAGCGTCTCTTCCAAGCGATCACGAAGAGCGCGAATACGCGCTTCGTCCTCGAGATGACTTTGCGTGACCAAATCCAAAGCCGTGGCCAGGCCGACGATATAGGGCACGTTCTCCGTGCCTGCCCGGCGTCCTTCCTCTTGGTGGCCGCCGATCATCGTGGGACGGCAGGGCACGCCCCGCCGGATGAACAAGGCACCGATCCCCTTGGGAGCATGAACCTTGTGCCCGGAAAACGACAGCAGATCCACATGGGGGAAATCCCGGGCAAGATCGATCGGTATCTTACCGACGGATTGCGTGGCGTCGGTGTGGAAAACGATGGCGGGATCCGTCTGTTTAGCGATCCGCGAGAGTTGCTCGATGGGAAAAACCACCCCCGTCTCGTTGTTGGCATGCATCACGGTAACCAGGAGCGTGTCGGGCCGAAGCGCGCGGACGAACTCGCCCACGTCCAGATTGCCGTCGCGGTCGACAGGCACGACGGTCAACTCGTATCCGGATCGTTGGAGAGCCTTGCAGACTTCCAGCACCGCCGGATGCTCCACCGCAGTGGTCACGATGTGGCGGCGTCGGGGGTTGGCCTGGACGACGCCGAAGATGGCGGTGTTGTTGCTTTCGGTGGCGCACGACGTGAAAAGGATCTGCTTCGCATCGTCCAACCCGAAGCAGCGGGCGACCTGCCGCCTCGCGTCGGCCACGGCCAGCGACGTTCGCCGCGCCGGCTCGTACATCGAGCTGGGATTGAAGTAATCGCCGGCCAGGAAAGGTGCCATCGCATCGAGCACTTCCGGCGCGACGCGGGTGGTGGCGTTGTTGTCGGCGTAGATCGTTTCCATCGCTTCCTAGACCCTGATGACCCGGATTCGTTCGTCAACCCTCTCCTTCAGTGCGCGCTCGACCATCATTTCGAGCGTCCGGCTCGCATTGGCGCACTCCCCGCAAGCACCCAGCAGCCGGCAGTAGACCAGCGTATCCTTGATATCGACCACTTCCACATCGCCACCGTCGCGTCGGAGCATGGGGCGTACGTAGGCCTCGATTTCCCCGTCGATCTTCTTGGCAAACCGGTAGGGGGACATCGAAGGCATCGGCACTCGGCTCTCGCGGGGCTGAGGCATGCTGATTTGAACCAACTCCTTCGAGGCGGCGCCTACTTTTCCCCAGGTGTCGTCCAAGAGATCCTGGAGCCCGCCCGGAACGTGGTGGCAGGCCATGCAGGCCCCGCCTGCCTTGATCGCATGCGTGATTTCCGGAATGCTCCTGAGGTTGAGTTCCCGGATCTTGCGACGGATGTAGGGCTCCGTCAACGAAAAGCATTTGCAGACAACGCGTCCCTCTTCCTGCTCGTGGGCACGGATGTCGATTCCCAACTCGCTGAGGCTCACGCCCCGCTTCTGCGCCCAATTGAACACCGCTGCCTCCAATGCCTCGGCTCCCATCACCGAGCAGTGAATCTTCTGCTCCGGCAAGCCTCCCAGGAAATCGACAATATCCTGGTTGCTGACTTGGAGCGCTTGAATCGGAGTGTAGCTGCCTTGCTCGATCAATGTGCAAAGCGCCTCCGAAGCGGCGATCGCCGACGTACATCCGAAGGTCAGGTATCGGGCCGAAGTAATCACGTCTTGGGTCGGATCGCTCGGGTGGCGCCGGACCCGAAACGTGAATCGCATGGCGTCGCCGCAGGCGATCGAGCCGTGCTCGCCGAGTCCGTCCGGCGACTCCATTTCCCCCAGATGGGTTCCCGGCTTGCCCTGGACCGCATTGATGAACAATTCCTTGGTTTTCTCGCTATATTCCCAAGCCATCGTGGCCTCCAACGCTTTTGACTCTGATCCTCTGTGGCCCTAGCAAAACGGGGACGGGCAGCTCGCCAGGACGCCTATTCCGCGTTTCTTGCGAACGTTTGGCTGGGAGCCAGTCCTCGTTTTGTTAGGGTCTCTAAACAATTCCGTGCAGCGGCCCTCCCGTCGCGGCCAATGTATCGACGCGTCGGGTCACTTCCGGGTCTTCGACCAGCGCCGGAGCGTGGTGCGGCTTGGCGCGGGCGTCGATCACCAGCGATCCCCGGCAACCCCAGTGCTTCTGGTCGGAAAACGGCTCGATCCCGTAGATGTCGGCGGCCGGGTTGCTTCGGGTGAACGTCGTCCACAGGAAATTGCCGAGCGTACGGGCGGTGAATTCGCTGTCGTCGGCAATCACCACCAGTGGAAAGAGATTGATCGCGTCGCCGCGGCCGTAGCCGGCACAGAATTCCTCCACGGCGAGGTCTCGCCCCTTTTCGCCCGCGTCGTAACGCGGTCCTTTCACGACCAGAATTCCCGGCAAGCAGAGCCGCGGATCCTTGAAGCCCAAGTCCGCCGGAATGCGGATGCGGCTGTCCAGGGCAACCGGCAGGATCCGCCGGGCCGCGCCGGCCGTGGCGACGACCAGCTTGGAGCCGCGGTTAAGCCCCTCGCCGCTGTAGTCGAGCGTGTCCATCGTCGTACACGTCTGGAAGTGGAGGTCGCGGCGCCAATCCGCGCGCTCCAGGACGTGGCGGAAGAAGTCGGGGATGTGGTGGACGTCCAGATCCGGATTGTCTTCGTCGGCAACGATGAACAGGTATTTGGCCAATGACGTCTGGCCGTAGCCGAGCAGGGCATTGGCCAGCGTCAGCAGTTCCATCGGTCGGCGAGGATCTTCGTAAGGCGCGTATCGCTCATGCCCGATCGCCAGCAGCAAGGGATGGACGCCGGCGGCATCGACCGCATGGACCGCTTTCACGCCGGGGATCCGCTTGGGCACGACCGGACCAACCAACTCATGGATGAATTGTCCAAAGACCGAATCCTCCTGGGGCGGTCGCCCGACCACGGTAAACGGCCAGATCGGACGCTCGCGATGATAGACATGCTCGACCCGCATCACGGGAAAATCGTGCTTGAGGCTGTAGTACCCGAGGTGATCGCCGAACGGTCCTTCGGGCAGCGGGCGTTTGGCCTCGATAAAACCGCTGATGCAGAAGTCCGCCTCGGCGTGGATCGGCAGGCGGTCGGGCGGGCAGACCATCGGCACGCGCCGGCCGTTCAACAGCCCGGCAAACAACAGTTCGCTCATTCCTTCCGGCAAGGGCATGACGGCCGCCACGGTCATGGCCGGGGGACCGCCCACAAAAACGTTGACGCGCAGTTTCTCTCCGCGGCGGATTGCCGCCGCGTGATGCGCGCCGATGCCGCGATGGATCTGGTAGTGCAGCCCGACCTGCTGGTCCGCTTCGTACTGCCCACCGGAAATCTGCACGCGGTACATCCCCAGGTTCGATGCCGCAAACCCCCGGTTCTCGGGATCCTCGCTATATACCTGCGGCAACGTGATATACGCTCCGCCGTCATCAGGCCAGGACTTGAGTTGAGGCAGATGGGAGACCGTTGTCTCGCAGGCCAACACCGGCCCCCGCCGTACGCGGCGAGGGCGGGCGTGCCAGGCGTTCCACGGCAGTTTGAGGATCAGGCGGGGGCGTCGCAGGACATCGGATGGGTCGATGTTCAGCCGGACCAATTTCTGGACTGCTTCCAGAGTGTCGCGGAAAAGGTAACGCATCCGTTCGATCGTCCCGAACAGGTTGCTGACCATCGGAAAGCGGCAGCCCTTCACGCTGCCGAAATAAAGGGCCGGTCCGCCGGCTTGAAACACCCGCCGCTGAATCTCCGCCGCTTCCAGATTCGGATCGATCGGATGATCGATCCGAACAAGCTGCCGGGCGGCCTCCAGATCCTCAATGCATTGTCGAAGCGTTCGGTAACTCATCAGGCAATTCCGCGGTGCCGCTTGACACTTTCGGGGAAGGGGTCGGGAGTCTTTTTTCCGCGTCGGCCGCCGATAGCGGCCGACGCGGAAAAAAGACTCCCGACCCCCGTACACGCCCCGCTTGACACTTTCACTCTACCCATTATTGCACGCCACCGCCGTGCGGTCGATAGCCTCTCGCCCCGCCGCAGATGGGGCGGTGATGCGCCGTCCACCACAACCGGCTTTTTCATGGACTTGCCCTGCCGGCCTGGCGCAATACACTGAGGGAAGTTCGCTGCCGGACCATGCCAAAAAGCCGAGGGGGGATTATGAGTGCCGCATCTCCGTGGATTGTCGAAACGACTGCGGAAAGCTTCGAATCCGACGTCTTGGTTCGATCGCGGACCGTGCCGGTAGTCGTCGACTTCTGGGCCCCCTGGTGTCAGCCGTGCCGGATGCTCGGCCCCTTGCTGGAACGGATTGCCGACGAATTCCAGGGCCGATTCATCCTGGTAAAAGCCAATACGGACGAAATGCCGGAAATGTCGGCCGCCTTCGGCGTGGAGTCGATTCCGGCCGTGTTCGCGGTTCGGGATGGCAGTCTCATTGACCAGTTCGTGGGCGTGCTGCCGGAACCGCAACTGCGAGCGTGGTTGGCGGGTGTTTTTCCCAGCGAGGCGGAGACGCTCACCTCCGAGGCCGCTGCCTTGGAAGCGACCGATCCGGTCGCTGCCGAAGCGAAGTATCGGCAGGCACTGGAGAATCAGCCCAACGATTCTCCCGCCCGCCTTGGGTTGGCGCGGACACTATTGGTCCAGGACAAGGTCGACGAGGCACGGCAGGTGATCGACGAACTCGCTGCCGCCGGCGCCTTGGATGCCGAGGGTGAGCGCGTCGCGGCGGAAATCCGCCTGCGGTTGGAAGGAAAGGAGACCGGCGGCGTGGAGGAGGCGCGTGCCGCGGCCGAGGCAGACCCGAAGAACCTCGAGCTTCAATGGAACTTAGCCCGCGCCTTGGTTGCCGAGAAACAGTACGAAGAGGCGTTGCAAGTCTGTTTGCGGTTGGTGGAAAAGGACCGCCACGGCTTCGGCGAGCAAGGCCGTGCATTGATGGTGGACGTTTTCCACCTGCTCGGCCCGGAGAACGCCTTGGTGGATGAGTACCGCCGCAAGCTGACGATGGCGCTGTTTTAGACCAACTTACCAGGGCAATGGGTCGGGAGTCTTTTTTCCCTTTCGGCCGGCCTAAGCCGGCCGAAAGGGAAAAAAGACTCCCGACCCATTCAAGGTTCCATCGTCCGCGATGCAACCAGCGCGATGCCACCGAGAGTCAAATGCGGCACGTGTCGTGCATTGCGGCCCAAGAGCGATGCCACCGCCGGACTGGCGCCGCCGGAGAGAAAGACCTCCGGTTCCCCGGTTTCGCCGGCGGCAATGCCTTCGACGAGTTGACGGATCGCCCCGACCGCGCCCCAGAAGAGGCCGGATCGCATCGCCGATAGCGTCGACGTACCCAAGGCCGGCGGCGGTGTGCTCAACTCCGCCATCTCGATCAACGGCAGCAGATCCGTGAATTCGTGCAAGGCGCGGGCCGACATGGCGATTCCCGGCAGGATCGCCCCGCCCATAAACGCCCCTTCGCGCGAAACCAGATCCACCGTAATCGCCGAGCCGACGTCGACCACCACCGCCGGCCGCCCGGGATCGCGGATTCGGTTGGCAGCCGATGCGTCCAGGAGGCGATCGATGCCCACCATGTCCGGCCGCTGGACGGCGATCCGGAGGTCGAGATCGCCGACGGCCAGCAACGTCACGCGGTCGCTCGGCCGGTGAATCCTAAGCCAATCGAGCAGACGCGTCGTCGTCGGACGGTTCACGCTGGCGATCCACCAAGAAAGCGCAGCCGGAAACGCGTCACGAAGCCAAGGCTCGATCCGCGTCCAATCCGGATTCCCACCGTTCAACGAAAGGGTGTGGTTTGGATCGGGAAGCGGCTCGAGCGACGGCGAATCGAACCGCCCCAACTTAATGCGGTTGTTGCCGATATCGACGGCGATCAAGGCGGGGGTGTTTCTGTCCATGAGGACGGAGCGGCTGTCTGCTGGAGTTCGCGGGCGACACGCCCGATCAAATCGTGAAGCCCCTGGCCCGTCACCGCCGAGATCAACAGAACCTCCCGGCCGAGTGCGTCGGCCATCCGTTGACGGACCGGCTCGGCGTCGGGAACATCGGCTTTTGTCACCGCCACCACCTCGGGGCGCCGGACCAGTTCGACGTCGTATTTCTCGAGTTCCTCGCGGATGGTGCGGTAGTTGGCCAACGGGTCCGTACCGTCTTCCGCGGCGGGTTCGACAAGGTGAACCAACACGCCGGAACGCTGAATATGCTTCAAGAATTCGTGCCCCAACCCAATACCGGCGTGAGCACCCTCGATCAGGCCGGGTATGTCGGCCAGGATGAACGAGCGGTCGAAATCGATCTGGACGCGGCCGAGATTGGGGTGTTTGGTGGTAAAGGGATAGGCGGCGATTTCCGGCCGAGCGCGAGAAAGCCGACTCAAGAGCGTGCTCTTGCCGGCGTTGGGCCTGCCGACCAGTCCCACGTCAGCAATTACCTTCAGTTCCAGCCGCAACATGCGGCGTTCGCCCTCGCCGCCCGGCGTGACAGTCTGCGGCGCCCGATTCGTGGCCGACTTGAAATGGGCGTTGCCCTTCCCCCCTTTGCCGCCGTGGGCTACGACCACGCGGTCGCCGGGATGGGTCAAGTCCTTAAGCACGAATCCTTCGGAGGCATCGCGAATTAAAGTGCCCGGCGGCACTCGAAGAACCAGGTCCGCAGCCGACGCGCCATGGCACTGGGAACTGCCGCCCCGTTCGCCGTTTTTTGCCCGCCAGTGTTTGCGATGCGCCAGGGCCGCGAGGTGATCGACGCCAGCCTCGGCCAGGACGATCACGCTGCCGCCGTTTCCGCCGTTTCCACCGTCCGGTCCGCCGCGAGGCACGAACTTCTCCCGGCGAAAGCTCTTGCAACCATCGCCGCCACGTCCGGCTTCCACCTGAATGACGACCTCGTCGACAAACACCGGCGGTATCCTTTTCTAGCGTGGTCGAGAATCGAACAAAAAACGGGGACGACCACCGGCGGTCCTCCCCGTGCATCTTCTTATGCGTACCTATTCGTACGCCGCGCAATACCCGATTCCGGCTCAGCGGCTGTCGAGGACATGAATGCGACGGCCACCGCGATCGAATCCCACATAGCCATCGTTCAGCGCGAAGAGCGTGTAATCCGTGCCTTGGCCTACACCCCGTCCGGGGTGGAATTTCGTGCCGACTTGCCGGACCAGAATATTGCCCGCACGAACGAATTCACCGCCGAACCGTTTGACGCCCCGCCGCTGCGCGTTGGAATCGCGACCGTTGCGACTAGAGCCTTGACCCTTCTTATGTGCCATATCTGCTTCCTCACTGAGCGACTCCGGCAGCCGCCGGAAGAAATCTGCATCGTGGACCGGTTTGTCGTGCCGCCCTCCTGCGAAGGAGCCCCGCGCACGAACCAAGCTATACTTTTAGCGGTAAACCCACTCGTAGTCAACCGCTCCGGGGCTGCCAAGACGGATTTCGTCTTCTTCTTCGTAGAACTCGTCGCCCGGACGCCAGAAATTAAGCTTGAGCGTCTTGCGTGCCAGCCGGCGCCCTTTGCCGATCGGATCGCCCGGCTGGAACTTTCCCGGCTCGTCCCGCCATTGATAGGCGTTGGTCAGTCCGTGGACAAGAATCGAGAAGCGGTCGATCCGCGGGTCGACATCCTCCCACATCGCCACTCCCCAGGCACTCTGCCCGACCGGGATCTCGCCCACCGCGTCTACTGAAGTGAGAAAGTTCCTCGCCGCATCTTCGCGCATTCGGATCGGCGAGAGGGCGGCCGGGACAACCCGATCCGGATACGTCTTATTGAACTCATCGTTGAACAGCAGGAACTCGGGCACGAAACGAATCGGCCTGTCCACTCGCTCGATCTTGTAGCCGCTCTTTTCATCCGGGACCGGGTGCAGCGATTTTCCCGGATTTGTAACCTTGTAGATCATGTACCAAATCAACTTGCGCTGCAGCTTTCCACCCGGTTGTGGTACGTCTACCCAGATTGTCCGGACTGGTTTGAACTCGAAGTTGAGGTGCCAAATATCGCGGCGGAAGTCGACATCCTTGGCCCAATCGAACTTCGGATCAACCGCCGTCAGTTCAACGACATCGTGACGCGCGAATGTCTCGTTCGGCTGCGGCGAACCCTCGATCGATTTCATCACCCCCGGCGCCAACCGGCGATAGGGGCCCGCCGACGACGGCGGGGCGGCGGCTACATTGGCCGCTGCCGGCTGTTCCACTTGGCCGCAAAGGGGCGAAACCGAGCCCAAGACCGCGGCCAAACAAATCCACCGCGTCCATTTGTGCAACGAGCATTTCATCGGCAAGTTTCTCTTCTGCAAAAGATAGGCAGACGACGGGGGCCGCGGAAAAGGGGCCAATCTTCCCAGATATGTTCCAGTATAGTTGCACCAAAGCGGGGGCGTCAAGGTTTGCGTTCCCCTCATTGGTGTTGATTTGGGAAAATCGCGGCAAGGTCTTGTCATGCTGGCAGGGTTCGCAGGGTTGCCCACCCGCACACGGTCCCGCTTCCCAGCTTTCCAAATCCCGGGGTTACCTCGGTCGCCGGCCCCTGCCGGTCGCCTTGCGGCTACTTGAGGAAGATGTCGAGGCGGCTCTGCATCCAGGCGATCGTCTGATCGAGCCCCTCCGCCAACGGCGTGAATCCGACGTCCGGGAGCAGCCGCCGCAGTTTGTCGATCACGAGGCATTTTGAGCGAACGCCCACGTAGCGAGCCGTATCGAATTGAACGCGGCCGAAATCGTATCCGATCCGTTCACAGATGTGTTGCGCGAATTCACGGATGGTAAGATCCTGTCCGGATGCGACGTTCACATGCTCATTATCATAGCCCTGCGCCAATCGCATCAGGATTTTCACGAAGTCATCGACGTAGACCAACTCCCGTCGCTGGAATCCATCGCCCCACAGCACAACCGGTTCGCCACGGTGCTTGCCTCGCAGGACTTTACGGATCAAGTCAAACACGAAGTGCATCTGCCGCCCGTCGACATGATAGCCCGGCCCGTAAAGCGTGTTCGGGACGACGTGCAGGTACCGGTGCCCATACTGCTTTTCGAGAGCGAGCAGTCCGGAGTAGAGCATTCGCTTGGTCATCGCGTAGGTGAACAAACTTGGCGTCGGCTCGCCCGCCAGGTAGTTGGGCTCGCTCAGCGGCAGCCTTTCGTCGTAAGAGCAACTGGTTCCGATGGCGACGAGTTTGGCGCCCGGTTGACAGTCATGCCACCAGGCCAACACATTCGTGTTGATTCGTTGATTGATGATCCATTGCTCTCCCGCATGATGGAGGCAGAAATCGCCGGCCTGTGTCCACGCGGCAAGATGAAAAATCAGGTCGTAGCGAGGATGACGGAAGCCCGTCAGCGCCGAGAAGTCGGTCAGATCGCAATTGCGAGAATGGATCACCGTGACGTTCAGGCCGCTCTGCTGCCCCAGTGCCGCCGTCAGCGCCGTGCCCAGGAATCCCGTCGCGCCGGTAACAAGGACGTTCATGTCAAATCACCCCGGGTTGGATCGGAAAGTAGAACTCGACGCCGCGGGCAAGCAGGTCCGCGTAGCGGCGAAGGATCTCATCCCGAAAATTCCAGGCAAGAACGTAGTACACGTCGGGTGCGGCGGCAAGTTCCTGCTCGAGCAGGACCGGAATGTGCCGGCCCGGAGAGTAAAGTCCTTGGCGCAGGGCGTTGCGCTCGACAAGGCATGCCAGGGTCTCGACGCCAATGCCGAAGTGGTTGAGCAGGGTATTGCCTTTGACCGGCGCGCCCAGGCCGAAAATCCGCTTGCCGGCGGCTTTTCGACCTGCGAGATAGTCGAGATTCAGCCGCTTCAACCGGTCAATCCGTCGCGCAAATGCCTGATAGGTCGGCAACTCGTTGGCCCGCTCGCGGACCTCCGTTGCCAGCATCTCGTCCAGCCGAGCGCTTGCCGGGCGACCCGGTTTTTTCGATACATAGGCGATGACGGAGCCTCCGTGAATGGGCTTGAGCACCGCGTCGAAAACGTAGAGGCCGTGGCGCCGCAGCAAGGCGTCGATCGTTGCCAGGTTATAGTAGAGCAGGTGTTCGTGGTAGATCTGATCGAAAGCGAGATTCTTGACGATCTGCCGCATGTAGAGAAACTGGACGACGAAGACGCCGTCCTCCGCGAGGCAGTGACGAATGCCCTCCGTTACCGAGTGCAATTCCTCCAGGTGGAAGAACACGCCGGAGGCATTGACCAGTTCGAATCGCCGCCGCAGACTGCGAGCCACGTCGAGGTTGAAGAACTGGTTGATCGTCGGGATTCCCGCTTCATTGGCCATCCGTGCAATGGACCGCGACGACTCGACGCCCAGCACGTCATAGCCGAGCGCCCGGTAGTGACGGAGTTGCGTTCCGTCGTTTGAGCCGATATCCAGAACGCTTTTGTCGCCTCGATCCGCAAAGAAGCGGTGGTCCGCTTCCTCCGCCACCGAGCGAAAGTGATCGTTGAGCGACTGCGTAATTCCGGAAAGATACGTGTGATCGGAAAACATCACCTCTTTCTTCACCGTGTAGTCCAACTGCGCCGTCCGGCATTGATGGCAGAAGACCACGCGGAGCGGATAGAACGGCTCCGTACCAATCTCTTCCTTTCTCAAGAAGTGGTTGGCCCAAGGATGAAGTCCAAGATCAACCGCGAGATCCAGACCAGTGGCGTCGCAGACGCGGCAGTTCATCGGAAACGGCCCTCATTTCGGTGAATGAACGCGTCGACTTGAGCAAGCGTCTCCTCGGTGCCGATATCGAGGAATTCGGTCTTGACCGCATGCACCTCCAGGCGCCGACCGGCAAGAAGCCATTCGGGAAAGAGGTCTTGCTCGAACGACAAAGGCCGCTTCGGAGGGCATTCGGCGAGGAGCCGTTCTCGTAAGAGATAGATTCCCGCATTGATCAATCCCGAGCCTCGCCGGTCCAAGCATTTCTCTTCGAATGCCGCCAGGCGCCCGGCCTCATCGCACCGCAGGCTCCCGAACCGGCCGACGTCGTCAACGCGCCTAGCCACCACGATTCCGTCCGTCTCCGGCCGATCCAGCCGCGAGAGCAGATCGGCCCAGTCGACAAACACCAGCGAATCCCCATTGAGAACGAGCCATGCCGGCGACGTCAATCCAGACTGCTCCAACGCGTGCAGCAAAGCGCCTCCGGTGCCCAAGGGAGCTTTTTCGCGGATACAACGCACTTCCACGCCGTCAACCGGCCGGCCGGCAAAGTGATCCTCGATTCGGTCCGCCAAGTGCCCGGTCGACAGCAAGACCCGACTGAAACCGCCCCGGGCGAGATTCCGCACGATCCATTCCACGAATGGGCGGCCCGCCGCCGGCGCCATCGGCTTGGGCAAGTGCGGCAATCGCCGGAGCAGTCGCGTCCCGCGCCCGCCGGCCAGTATCACAGGTTGGACGTCTCGAACGAGCACGGATCTACCCACGTTAGACGTTGGCGTATAAGCTGTTGCGCAAGATCGTGCATCCTTGGATCAGTTCTCGGATGCCGCGATCCAAAGGCCACTCGGTGCGGAATCCTGTGGCGGCCAGCCGCGCGTTGGAAACGATGTAATCCCGTTTGTCCGGATCCTGTCCGATCGGCGCTTCCAGAAAGACGAACTGGGGAACATGGGTCCGAATCCGCTCGCACAGTTCCCATTTCGAGAGATTCGCGTCGTCCAGGCCGACGTTGAACGGCCGGTCCCGCATCGACTCAAATTGATCCAAGGCGAAGAGGAATACTCTTGCGACGTCGCGGATGTGGATGAAGTTGCGTTTGAACTGCGATTCGAAGAGCACGACGGCGCGGTCGGTGACCGCCCGGTAGACGAAGTCGTTGACCAGCAGATCGAGCCGCATGCGAGAGGACATTCCGAAGACCGTGGCAAGTCGGAAAGTCAGGCCGTTTCCACGATCCAGTACCGCTTGTTCGGCTTCGACTTTCGTGACGCCGTACAGGGAAATCGGCCGTAGCGGCGTCTCCTCGGTGCAGTGCTTGTCGGCCCCACCGATGCCATAGCCGCTGTTGGTTGTCGGAAAAAGGATTCGCTGCGACGGGCTGGACAGTTCACAAATCAAACGAACGGCGTCACGGTTGATCGTCTCAGCCCCAACTCGGTCCCGCTCGGACAAAGGTGCGCCGACCAATGCGGCCAAAGGGATAACGCAATCCGCCTTCGACAGCAGTTTCCGGATGAGTTCGCGGTCGCGGCAGTCCCCGCGGACGATGGAAAAGGTGTCGTAGCGGCAGCAGTCGGCCAGCGACGCCTGGCGGAAGAGGAAATTGTCCAGCACGGTGACTTCGTAGCCGGCCTCCAGCAACACGGGCGTCAATACGGAACCGAGATAACCGGCGCCGCCGGTAACAAGAATATGCGTCATGAGTGAATGATATGGCTTCCGGGAGCGTTGACGTGGAAAAGAACTTCTGGATAATCAGCCAATGCGCGGCGCAGTTCGTCCTGCCGCTCCGGCGGCACAAACAGGAGCATGAAGCCGCCGCCGCCGGCACCGAGCAGTTTACCGCCCAATGCGCCGTGTCGGCGGGCGAGATCGTAGAGCCCGTCGATCGGCGCGGCGGAAACGCGCGGGCTCAGCGCTTTCTTGAGTCGCCAAGCCTCGTCGAGAAGTTCGCCGAAGCGGCTGAGCGGTTCGTTGCCGGTCAGGAGCGCATGTCCCCGCTCCACCAGTCGGCGCATCGCTTTAAGGTGGGGCATGGTCTGGTCGATGCGGGCGATCTTGTCTCGCTCCACTTCGTCGGCGCGCCGCACGACGCCGGTGAAGAAGATCAGCAGGGAAGCATCGAGTTCGTCGATTCTCGACGAACTCATGATCAGGCGGCTCACCACGATGTGGTCCAGGCGGTGAAACTCCACCACGTTCAGGCCGCCGAAAGCGGCAAACACCTGATCCTGACAGCCCACCGCCTCGCCCAACCTTTGGCGCTCCAGGTCGATCGCCGTATACGCCAGTTCGTGTTTCGAGACGAAACGTCCCTGAAACGCCGCCAGGGTGTTGATCAAGCCAACGGTGAAACTGGAGGACGAACCGACTCCGGAAAACGACGGCAAATCGGCGGCAAGATTGATCTCGATATCGCGAAAGATGCCGAAATGCCTAAGGATTTCGCGAAAGGGGCGGTGCTCGATCTGGTCGATGCTCTTAGCGCATTCGACCTTACGGTACGCCAGACGAATGGAGTAATCGAAGAGGCGAGACGGAAACGACGTTGCCGAATGAAAAATGAACTTGTCGATCGCCGTTCCCAGGACGGCGCCTCCGTGCTCGAGAAAGAACTCGGGCCAGTCGGTGCCACCGCCAAAGAAGCTGATCCGGAAAGGTGTTTGGCAAATAATCATGGCGAGGCCACCGACTTCGCGGGAGACCCGCTGCCCTCCGACATGCGCAGTTCTCGCCGTAATCGGACGAGCCCCTGATGCGCGCGGAAGCAGTCGATCAGGAATCGCCGGGCCGGCAGCCCGCGACTGACGCCATACGCGCGCGGCCGGTGCGCCACGCCGACGCCCCGGATCGCATAGCCGCGGCTTACCGCTCGCAGCAAGAGTTCCGCATTCAAAAGCGAAGGCATGTGGCGCGCGTCAGGGAGCACGTCCTCGATCATTTCGCGGTGCATCAGCCGGAATGCCGAGTTGATATCGGCGACGGCAACGCCGAAGTACCAACGTGAGAGGCGATTGAACGCCCAGGAAGCCCCCCGCCGGAATGCCGGATCTCGCCGATACATCTTGGCGCCGTGAACCATGTCCGTCTCGTCGATGTAGGGCGTCAGCTTCCAGAACTCCGCCGGAACGTACTGGCCATCGGAATCGGTGAAGAAAACCAGCGGGCAGGCCGCCGCCTGATAAAGACGCCGGGCCGCCGCCGCGAAGCCGTCGCGTTTCGAGCGGATGACCCGCAGGTACGCGAAGCGTTTGCCGAGCTGGCCCAGAATATCCAGGGTTCCGTCGGTGCTGTCGCCGTCGTCCAGAATCAGTTCGGTGCCGTCGGGCAAGTGGCGGATAACCTCGTCGTGCCACTCCTCGAGCACCTGCCGGATGACATCAGCCTCGTTGCAAACCGGCATCAACAGCGAAACGGGCTGCGAAAGGCGTGCGGCAACTGGCGGGGGTGTTTCGGTTGGCATCATGGTATTGTCGGTGGAGGTTGCTGGGTCCGTCAAGCCGCAAGTGCATCGCATCGCCCCGTGCCGGCAACGATGCGGACACATCCTCACGATCCGCGACGCCGCGGAGAATGTAGACGTGGAAGCCGTTCAACTCCAGCACATGGTCGTAGCCGTGGGTGGACATCAATTCCAGAGCCAACCGAGTGCTTCGCGGCGTTTCGCTGCGATCGGAGGATTGCGCCCGGTTCATCTCGACCAGTTGACTCTGATGAACGACGAAAACGGTTGGGGGCCGCCGGAGATAGCTGCCGAGTATGTCCGCGAAGCTGTCCGCGACCATTCCGTCATTCACATCGATTTCCCAACCGACGGTGTATTTGTTGGCCGGCAAGAGACGGGACCGAAACTGCAGATATTCCGTGCCCATCGGTCCATAGACATACAGGGTATCGCCTTGGCCGGCGTGGCTGTCGATCCACGTGGCAACCTCGTCCATCGGCTCAGTTTCGGACGGAGACAGCGCGATCGGAACCAAGTGCAAGAGGCCCGCGAAAACGCTCGCGGAGAAGATCGCCAGCGCCACCAGTTCGAGACGCCATGTCCCGGGCCGGCTGCGCGGGAGCCCCAAGAGCAGCGACATCGCCATGAACGGAAACAAATTGACCCAATAATGGCAGTGCGAGCGAGGCGGCAAGAGGCACGTCAGTATCCCGACGGGGATCGCAATCAACACCAGGCGCCGATGAGGGCCGAGCAACCCCAGGCCGGCGGACGCTCCCAGCAGGGCGGGCAGCGAGTGATCACCCATCGCGGCGAGAAGGTGAAAACGGTCGCCTTGGCCGCCAACTTGTGCAAAGCGCTGCGGGAATACAAAGACTTGAAAGAAATAACTCTCCAGATCGGAGACAACCCATACCACCGACAAGATTGCCGCCCATGCGACTGCTATCCCCAACCCCAGCCAGGCAAAAGCCCGCAGCTTGGCACGCGCCGGCTGCTCGGAGAGAATGATGACCGCCAGCGGCACGAGTAAGCAGAGCACGGTGTTCTGCCGGCAGTGGAACGCCGCCGTGGTGGCTGCCCCAACCAGAACACACCGCAAACCGAGAAGCCGTTGGTCCTGAAACATCGCGACAGACGCCAACAGCACGCCCGTGATGAACAAGTTCGACGTGTGCTCGGTAGACAGCCAGCCGAAGTCCCAATACGTCGCCGGATACAATGCGACGAACCACAGGCAGGCGGCTGCCGCGGGAAGCCGCGGCCGAAACCAGCACAGCCAAATCAAGCCCTGCAATGTCAACAGCGCCGCCAGAAACCAGCAGACGGCAAGATAGCAGCGCGGCCCCAATGCACCGGGAAACACGTAAAACAGCGTTGCCAAAGGCGGTTTTGCTTCAAAGAAGTCTACATACAATTGCTGCCCGGCAAGCAACCGCTTGGCTGCCACGGCAAACACAAAGGGATCGGGATTAACGGTCGCTCGCGACAGGACACCGTAGGCGGCGGCGGCGGCCAGGCTCGTGCCAACGATTAGTCCGGTCCACAACCACACCCCCAGTCTCCAGCGATCCGGAGAACCGTCCGGGCTTCGCGGAACGCCCGCTATTCGCCACCCGTTGCTTATTCGGTGCATTGCTCGCGCTGCTCGACGACCAAAGCGGCCTCAACCAGGTTTTCTACCGTTTCATCGGCCGCAACATCCGTTGTGTCGAACGGCGCCGCGTTTTCGTCCTGGACCGATCGAATCGTGTACGCGCCGAGGGCCTTACCCATCCGGATATCGCATACCGCGTCACCGATGACAACGGACTCACGCGGATTGAAGCCCCAAGCACTCGCGGCATCGTAAACCATTCCAGTCGCCGGTTTGCGACAGCGGCAGCCCTCTTCCGGAACATGAGGACAGACGAAGACATCCTCGAGAACCACCCCTTCGGCCGCCAACAGTTCACGCAACCGGTCATGTACCGCTAGAACCTGCTCCAACGAAAAGTACCCTCTTCCTACGCCCGACTGGTTCGTCACCAGGATGAGCCCCCAGCCTAACCGGCGCATCGCCCGCAGCCCTTCCGCGGCGAGAGGAAGCAACTCCACCGCAAGCGGATCCGACAGATAAGGCCGCTTCACGATGAGCGTTCCATCGCGGTCGAGCAGTACGAAACGCTTGCACATGGGATGGTCAGACAGCCGAAGCGTTGTCGAAGCCCGAAACCGATACGCGGCAGGTCGCGTCCTCCTGCCTTGCCGCCATCTTGGCGGCTCGGCGTTCCGGATAGCCGGCCACCGAATTTCAAGCATAACACCCACCATTCGTGATGTCAATCATCGGTCTGTTCGGGTGGGGGCATTCCTTGACACGTATGCGTAACGCCCTTACCATCCAAATGAAAGGGGGGGGGCTTTTTCGCACTCGCCGTCTTCGGTGGATGCGACCGTTGTTCTTTCGCCGATGCCTGCGCAGGAGTTTCCACATGTCACCGCAGTTACCAGGAAGCCGTCGCGCGAACCTTGTCGGCATCTTACTGGCCCTCTGCGGGACATGGTGCGGATGGCCCGCCAAGGCGCAACTCACCTCGGAGAGTCCGGAGGTAAAGCAGTGCATTGCTCGAGCGGTCGGTTTCCTCGAATCCGGGGCGGCAACCGACGCGAGATTGGGGGCATACGCGCTGGCCGGCATGACGTTGATCAAGAATGACGCGCCGCCCAACCATCCCAAGGTTGTCGAGGCGGTGCAGCAGATCCAGCAGGTTCTCAAAGGAGGCGCAACGCCGGCCAGCTTCGGCGACAACGGCATCTACAGTATCGGCATGTCGACGATCTTCTTGTGTACGCTCGACCCGGATAAGTACCGTGCCGAGATCACCGCATTGCTTCAGACGCTGCAAGCGGCTCAGAAACCTCACGGCGGCTGGGGTTACCTCCAGAAGCCGACCGGCGACACCTCCATGACCCAATACGGCGTGTTGAGCATCTGGGAGGCTCGCCAGGTCGGGTTTGACGTTCCCACTTCCATGATCGAACGAGTCGCCGACTGGTTGTTGCGCACGCAAGATCCGTCCGGCGCCTATGGATACCAGGGAATTGTATCCAATAGCGATGCTCTTGTTCCCCAAACGGAAGTCCGAGAGGGAGTTGGCATCGCCGGCCTGGGCAGCCTTTATATCTGCGCGAACATGCTCGGCATGGACGAACGAGCGATGGCCGAAGAGAAGGCGCGTAAGCTGCCGGCGGCACTGAAGGAAGTTCAGGAGAAGGATGCGCGGCGGTCGTTGCGAAGCCGGCTCGATCTTCGGCTTTTTCAGGAGGCCAAGAGCCGCGGCAACCGCTGGTTTCAGCAAAACTTTCGCGTGGATCCACCACTGTTTCCGTTCTATTATCTGTATGCCGTGGAACGCTACTGGAGCGTCCGCGAGTACGTCGAGGGAAATGATTCCCCATCGCCCTCATGGTATCAAGACGCCGCTCGATGGCTCATGAAAACCCAAAATGACGACGGCAGTTGGGTGGACAAGGGCACGGTGGCGACGGCCGGCGCGGTTCCCGATACGGCCTTTGGCGCCTTGTTTCTGCTACGTTCCATGAGGAAGAGCATCGAACGGGCAAAGGGGTTCGGGCGCGGAACGCTGGTCGGCGGCCGTGGATTGCCGAAGGGGGTGAAGGGGGTGACGGATGTGGTTCTGCGGCAAGGGCAGATCGTGGCAAAACCTCTTTCCGGCCCCGCTGAACAACTGATGGCGGCCATCGAGAACGCGGAGAGCCCCGAGCGCGCCGGCGCCGCGGAGGCGATGGCCGACATCTCCATTGCCGATGCGAGAAAGCTCGTCTCCACGCACGAAGGCAAATTGCGGCAATTAGTCTCGGGCGGATCGATCGAGGCTCGCCTCGCGGCCGTCCAAGCCCTGGCTCGATCCTACGATCTGGACAACGTGCCGACCTTGATCTATGCACTGACCGATTCCGATCCCCTGGTGATTCTGGCGGCTCGCGACGGACTTCGACGGATGAGCGGAACGTTCGACACTTTCGGCCCGCCCGATCAATTCACCGAAGAAGACGTATGGCGAGCCGTGAGAGAGTGGAAACAGTGGTATCGTACGATCCGGCCGGACGCGGAGTTCGAGGATTGAACGCCGCAACAAACGCCGATTCCGCCCAGCCCCCCTGCAACCGGCAGCCACCGCCACCCCGCCGATCCCTCGTGATCCTGGCGGGCATTGCGGCGGCGTTTCTCTTGCTGCGCGTGCCGTTGATGTATCGGCAGTACGGCGGAATTGATGAGGAATGGTACGCCGTGCCGGGTTGGACTGTCGCCCAGGAAGGCATTCCTCGCATCCCCTATACCCCATCGCGGCAAGCGAATTGGATCTACTATCGAGCGGACGAGGCCCTCTTTGCCTTGCCGCCGGGCTATTTCTACTGGCAGGCGCCCTTCTTCCTGTTGCTGCCCGCCGGCTACGGCACCGCCCGACTGGCCTCCGGCGTAGCGGGCCTGATCGCCGTGTGGCTCGTTTATTGTCTGGGCCGAGCGTTTTATCGGGATGAGGCGGCCGGTCTTTGGGGGGCCGGGCTCTATTCGCTTTCACGAACGTTCTATTTCCCGGCGCAAACCGCGCGGCCCGACATGCTCTGCGGCGCCTTGGGCCTGGCCGCTGTGCTGGCCATGTGGCGTTGGCAGATCGGCGGCCGATGGCGGTACCTGGTAACGGCGGGCATATTGCTGGGGCTCGCTGCCCTGACGCACCCGTTCGCCGCGGCGTTGGCGGTGCAACTGGGCGTGTGGGCCCTCATCGCCGGGCGAGGTTTTCGGGGCCGCCTCGGGGCTGTGGCGATCCTGATCGTTTGCACGCTTGGTGTTCTCGCCCTGTGGCTGCCTCTGATCTTCGCGTATCCGGACGCATTTCAGGGTCAGTTCTTTACGAACGTTCTCGATCGGTCCGGACCGGGGGTACTCCAGCGATTCGTCTTCCCCTGGTCATCGCTGGCGAGTCAGGCGGCGGTCATCGTGGAGCGAGCCATGCCCCTACAAGCGGGACTTATGTTCTTCGGACTTGTGGGAGCAACGCTCATCGACCTCCGCCGCCGCCAGCGGGGGCCAATTGTTGCTTTGGCACTCACCTGGTCGGGAATCTATACGCTTGCCACATTTGCAGGAGTTCACCCGGGAAAGGGCTACTGGTGCTATCCCGCGGCACTGATGTTCCTCTGCGTTGGCCGTACGATTACGGTTGTTTCGCGCCGCGAGATGATGTCTCTGCGGCGGCCGCTCTGGCAGGCGGGGATCGGCCTCTTGGCCGCTCTCGCGATGATTCCCGGCTCCGGCCTTCGCACCTGGGCGGCCCACGTTCGGAACTGGTCGGACATCCGCTACAACAGCCCACGCTTCGTAGAGACGATGCTGCGAGATCTTCCCCATGATGCCCGATTGACGGTCGACCGCGCCTATGTATTCGACATCTATCTGGCCGGGCGACCGACGATTCTAGCGCTGAGCGAGCCCTTGTTCTTCGAGGGAGCCGATTTCCCGTACGACTATCTCATCGTGGGGCCGTTTGGCCTGGAAATCGACACTGCCGAGAAGCTCGGGGGCGAGTTCCTCCGCGCCTATGGAACCCGCGCGGACTTCTTCGCCTGCTACGCGGAGATCTATACTCCGGCACCACGAACCAAGGCGCGCGACTCCACAGCAGCCGGGCTACTGCCGAGCAGCCGAGCCGCTGCCGCTAGTCACCGCCGGCAACAGGCCCTTCGATGACCACGTAGCATTCGTTTTGGAAGACGATCTTGTCCTCGTATCGCGTCAGCAAGCGATCGATCGATGCTTCGTCCGGGATCCGCCATGGCCGGTCCCCGATCTGGTACGGACCGAGGATCACGAAGGCTCGGCCATCGCGAGTCCGGCGGTCCCACTCGTAGCGATCCATCAGAAAGAAGACCCGCCCGGTCAAAGGAGGCAACTCGGCGACCAAGAAACGGCCCAGATAGTAAATGCGATCTTCGTCTCGAACCTCGCGTTGCAGGAAGTTGACCACCTCTTGCTGGGCGTCCCTCTGGAAGACGGGCGAAAAGGCGAGGGATTGCAGCGGCCGGTAGAACGGTTCGTACCAGCGGAGCACTCGTTCGTACTGAAGCCGCGGCGACACTTCTGTTGAAGCATAGTCAAAACCCGTCAGGTTCCCTACCGCCAGTAGCAAAACCAAACCGGCCAGAAGGCTCCGCCGCCTCCAAGGCAGCAAGCCGCGCAGGGCTGTGGCGAGTGCGATGGAAATCAAGAGGATGATCAAGATCAGCGCGTCCCACGCATGGCGCGTGAAGATCGACGGCGTGAGAAACGTAAACCACGTCAAGACCAGCATCACCTTGACGGCGCAGACTTCGAGGACCGTGCCGACAACCCTGCTACGCAGCGACATCTTCGCGGCTTGCGGGTTTCGAAAGGCAAAAACCGTCGCCCCGGTCGCGAGCGGCCAGGCCAGCACGGCGATTTTCAAGCCGATCGTCTTCAGTATGCCGAGCTTGACTCTGGCCACCTCAAGACGGTTTTGGAGATCGGAACCGAGACCGCTGCCGCCGCTGAGGAAGACCAGCATGTAGTCTGCCGTGTTCGCAAAGTAGCCATGAAGGCCAAAGCGGTTGACCAGAACGGCAAATCGGTAGATTTCGAACGCCATCACCGGCAGGAGGAATCCGGCGGCAATCAGCGCCAAGCCGAGGCAAGCCTTTTTCCGCGTTGCTGAGCTGCCGACGATCGACCAACCCACGTGCAAAACGACCGCAGCCGAGGAAATCAAGAACAAGCTCTTCGTCAGGTAGGCCAGCCCCAGCAACAGCCCGGCCACTACCCAGAGTGCTCTCTGCCGTTCGGCGGCGAAAGCGTAGCCGTAGGCGCAGACGGCGAGCAGAGAATACAGCAGCGCCAAGTGCTCCGAGTATGCCTCGTAAGCGAAATTGAACGTCAGCGGAGGCAACGCCCAGAGCCACAGTTGCAGCAGAAGAACCGCTCCGTAGCCGCCGCGCACGTAGGCCAATGCGGACAACAACGCCAACAGGCAGAACATCGCACTCAGCGGCAACAGCCGGTATTGCCACCAGCCGACGCCGAACAGTCTCAGAACCAGCGCCTCGGGCACGATGAAGCCCGGTCCTACGGTCACTCCGGCCGGGAAGTACGTGAAGCCTTCGTCATCCTGCACGGTGGGCCGGTTGTGACAACCCGTCCCCCGGCCGATCGGTTCATTCGACAACGCGACGTTGGTGCTCGAAGCATAAATCCCGCGCTCGGCCAGATTCCTCGCCGTGCCGAAGTACCAGCCGCTGTCGTGCTCGATACCGCCCTGCCTCGACGCAAAGACCGCGTAACGGTAGATCTGAAACGCAGGCATCGCCAACAGGACAAGAGCCAGCAGCACGGTGCGACAGCGCGGAATTCTTGCTGCAGGATTCCGCGGATCGGCGGAGTTCGAGGAACGTGATGGATCGATCATACGAAGCTGTCAACTCGGCCTGCATCGCTAGACGCGTCGTGTACAGAGCCACCGGTGGCTGTCGACGAAATACCGCCAATCGCGGATCGGCAGAAACTGGGCGTTGCTGCGCGACTGCGTTACAAAGAGGACAAACATCATCGCCAGGGAGAACAGATTCATCAGCAGCAGCGCAAGAATGCCTGCCGCGGTAGTCGCCCAGCCGGGAATGGCGGCGGATGTGAAGAGGCGGACGTAGACGACCGCGACCAGCCCGCTCGTCAACAGCAGCATCAGGACGCCGAGCACCATCAAGATTCGTACTCCGACCGTATCTCCGAACACGGAAATCGCACTGAGACCATGCACGACCAAAGCGACCGGATTCATGTGCGAACGGCCGTGCAACCGCCGCCCCCGGTCGACCGAGAGGGTCGCCACCGGCAGCCGAGCATGGAAAACCGCGGCGGCATAGTGGTTCCAGATCTCGGAGACGCTCATCAACCGACCGAGAAGTGAAAACGGAACAACGCTGAAATTCCCTACCTCGAGCGTCCTCCCGGTCAGCAGATAGTGGACGAACCGGTAGGCCCGGTAGCCCATTCGGAACCACAACGGTTCGCTCCGCTTTCCCCGCTGGGCGAAAACGATCACCGGAGAGGTGGATTGCCTGCCGTGGTCGAGCAATTTCGAGATCGCCTCGGGGAGATCCTCGCCGTCGCCGTCCATCACCACGACTTCGCGGCAGGGAACCTTATCGAAGATAAAGGCCAACCCCAAGGCAATGGCACGCTGATGGCCCACGTTTCGCCGCAAGCGAACCAGGACGACGCCCTCCAAATCCCGCGGTTCGAATGGCAGTTTCTCGGGCGGATCGTTGGTGGAACCGTCATCGACGAGCACAACGGTGACTCGATCGGAAAATTCCGCGGCAAGCTCGTCCAGGCAGCGAATGACGATTGCCGCCGAAGGCCAATCATTGAATACGGGAATGCAGATCACCACGCGTGCGCCGGCGGCCGGCTGATCGGACATCAGCGGTGGCTCTGCCGCGTCGGGCAATCGGACCGTGAAACCGTGGCTGCCGAAATCCATGGACCGAGTGCCTGGCCCCGCTGTCAAAATGACCACGAAAGCAACCGATTGGAGCAGAAACGGCCGGTCCGCAGGCCGGCAGGAGCGTCTCTTTTCGAGATTTTAACTCGCCCCAGGTGCATGGGGAAGAGAAAAACGCCAAGCGGGGAAGGCCCGGCCCAGGTAGCCGCCGTTGCGGCGGCAAAGTTAGAATGGGGGGATGGGCATCGACACCGATTCACCGCCTGCGGATGATCCTGCTCCCTCAGGGCGGACGGATTACTGTTTCTTGGCGCTGTTTTGCGTACTCTTCCTCGGATTCCGCACGCCGCTCTTATACCGCCAGGCTGGGGGGATGGATGAAGCCGACTATGCGGTTCCCGGCTGCACGATACTGCAAGAAGGAATCCCGCGAATCCCCTACAACCCAAGCCGCAACACGGCAGGCTACTTCTATCGTGCCGATGAGGCGTTGTTCCTCCTCCCCCCGCTGTACTTCTACTGGCAGGCGGCATTCTATACCGTCTTGCCGCCCGGTTACGGCACGGCGCGGCTGGCGTCGGCGGTGGCAGCGGTTCTGGCCATTGTGTTGATCTATTTTCTCGGGCGCCGGCTGACCGGCGACCGCGCGGTGGCGCTTTGGGGAGCGGGTCTTTTTTCGATTTCGCGCGTCTGTTTTTTTCCCGCCATGTCGGCACGTCCGGACATGCTTTGCGGAATGATCGGTCTGGCCGCCGTGGCCGCTTTTCTCCGTTGGCGCGACACCGCCCGCTACGGTTGGCTGTTGGCAACCTCGCTACTTCTCGGCTTGGGCGGGCTCACCCATCCCTTTGCGCTGGTATACGCGATCCAGATCGGTGTCGGGGTCGTGCTCTGCGGGGGCCCTCTGTCGCGTCGGTTTCGAGACCTGGGCGTTCTGGTGACCGGCGCCGGCCTCGTCTTCTCGCTGTGGCTGATTCTGATCGTGCCGCGATACGAGGTGTTTCGAATTCAGTTTTTCAACAACGTGCTAGCTCGCTCCGGGCCGGGGTTGCTGGAGCGGTGCCTCTGGCCGTGGGAAGCGATTGCCTGGCAGACGCGGTTGATTTTGGAACATGCGGGACCGTTGCAGGTCGGTCTGATGTTCGGCGGCTTGCTGGCGGCGACCGTGTTCGCCAAACGAGAAGGGGTCGGGAGTCTTTTTCCGTATCGGCCCCACCGCCGCCGAATAAGTCCGGCCCGGTCTGCGGCCGATACGGAAAAAGACTCCCGACCCCCTTGTGCCCCCGGCATGGCCGCGTTGCTCGCGCTGTCGTGGTCGAGCGTGTACCTGTTGGTCGCCTGCCAAGGCATGCACTCGTCCAAGGGCTACTGGTGTTATCCCGGCGCGTGGATGTTTCTTTGCGTCGGCTGGTGCGTCGTCCGAATTGGCCGAAAAGGGCGGCAAGTCGGTCAACGTCATCGCTTCTCTCCCCGGGCCTGGCGCTGGGCGGAAGCACTGGGCGCCGCCGGTCTGTTGCTGCTGATGCTGCCCGGTTCGGGCATTCGAGCATTGGCGGCCCACGTTGTGTACTGGGAGCGGCCGTCGTACCGTGCCGGCCAGTTCACCGAAAGATTGCTGGCGGAAGTGCCTCGTGATGCACGGGTTGTGGTCGACACCGCTTACGCTTTGCCATTCTATCTGGACGGGCGCTCGGTCATTCTTGCCGGCTGCTACGATCTTCGCGCGCCCGAGGATTACTTGCCTTACGACTACTACATCGCCGGACCGGAGTCGCTCGACAAGGGATTTCCAGGCAAACTGGGGGCGCGACGGATTAAGCGATTTGGCGACCCCGACGATGTTTTCGCCTGTTACGCCGAACTCTACGAACCGCCTGGAACCACGGAACCCTCGACCGGGAAAAACCGATGAAATGGTGGGCCGCCTTTGCCACGCTCTTCGGAGTCGCCTTGCTGGTCGAGACGACCTGGTTCCGGCATGGGAAAAGCGTCACGTTCGACGAGACCATTTATCTCAGCGGCGCGCTGCAAACCCTGCACGACGGCCGCCTCGATCCCCGCCTGGCCGCCGCGGGCGTTGCGCCGTTGCCGATCCTGCTCGAGTACCTGTTTCCCTTGAGCTTTGCGGAGCGAGAGCAGCGGCCATCGCTCGCGGAGGGAAAGCTGCAGGACGCTCGGTTGATCGACGGTCCGCGACTGAGCAACTCGATTCTGGTGGGGCTGCCGCTGCTGTTGATCGTTTCCGCATGGCTTTATCGCCGCCGGGGATTGGTTGCCGCGGCAGTCGGCGCCGGCCTGGTGGCGTTTTCTCCGTCGATCATCGCCCACGCCGCGCTGGCGACCACCGACGCCTGCTTTGCGATGTGTACCCTGCTGGCGCTCGCCTCGCTCGCCTGGTACTTCTCCCGCCCGACTCGCCCGCGGTTTGCCGTGATGGCGGCCGCCATCGCGACGGCCATGGCCGCCAAGTATTCCGGGGCATTTCTCCTTCCGGTTGCCGCGATCCTGTTCGTGATGCAGGCAACAGGCCACCGGACAGAAGACGGTAGGATCGAAAACGGGACTGTTCCCTTTCGGGCCGCTTGCTGGAAGATCGCCCTGACAATCTCCACGCTGCTTGTGCTGGTTGTCACGATCTGGTGGGGGTTGCATCTGTTCAGCTTCACCGGGCCACTAAAAAACCTGCCGCTGGAAGAAACCCCCGATTCTTCCCCGTGGGTTCGAATGCTCGGCCGCAGTGCGGCAGCGGACACGATCATGCGGATCGCGCACGAAGACCTGCGGCGACCGGCGCCTTTGGACGGCGTCTTGTATCAGTATCTGCACAATCGGGGCGGCCATAGCGCGTTCTTGATGGGCCGGCGATCTGTAACCGGCTGGTGGTATTTCTTCCCGGTGGCAATGCTCATCAAGAGCACGCCCGTCGAGCTTCTCCTGTTGGCGGGATTGTTGCTCTTGACGATTGCCTCGCTACGGTCACCGTGGCGCCGTCCGGCGGCTTTGGACATTGAAATGCGGGTGATCGTCATGGCCGCTGCGGTCTACAGTGTGCTGCTGCTGACGTCGCGCATTAACATCGGCCACCGCTATCTCTTGCCCCTCTATCCGCTGCTGATTCTGGCCGGTGTGGACCGCCTCTGGGAGTGGCTTGGGCCGCGGCGAAAGACCAAGGTAGGGATCGCGGCGGCTCTGGTGATGGGGCAGGCCGCCAGTTGCCTGACCGTCGCGCCGCATTACCTGGCCTATTTCAACGCGGCGGTCGGCGGGCCGCAACGAGGTTGGCATTACCTGGTCGATTCCAGCATCGACTGGGGGCAGGACTTGCCGGCGCTGTCCGGTGAGCTGAAACGGCTCGGGTATCAACGTGTCGCCCTGCAGTATTTCGGAACGGCCGATCCCCGCGCTTACGGTATCCGGGCCGATCGTTTCTCGGACCTTGCGAGGCCGGTCGAGCAGTACGAGGCAATCGCCGTTTCGGTCACGAATCTGCAGGGATTGTACCTTCAAGGCGAGGATCCTTTCCGTGAACTAAGGCAGTCGCCGTCGGTCGGACGGGCCGGCTACTCGATCCTGATTTTTGACCTTTCCGACCGGCGGACGCAGCAGGCTCTGCGAAAGGCTCTGCTGGCACGTCCGTCGCAGGCAGAGTAACATTACTCAAACTGTAAGTGCGGCAGCCCGGGAAAGGGGACTGGCTCCGTCGCAAATGGAGGTTTTCCGCGAGGTTGGAGGTTGCCGCGACAGTGCCTGTCCCATTTCCTGGGCGGACCAACTCGATGGCCCGTTGAAAAGGGGACAGGCACCGAGCGGCAGGCGTTTCCTCGGAAATTCCGGGCCAGAACCACGCTCGGAGCCAGTCCCCTTTTCAACTCCGTTTGCAGTTTGAGTAACATTACCATGCTGCGAAAGTGCGTCAGGCCGGAGAGCCCGGCGTACAGGGACCACCTTCCCCAGAGAACCACCATGCAGTGCAACCCCAGCAACATCGAAACGAAGCGAGTGGCGATCGTCGGAGGCGGCGGCCACGTGGGCCTGCCGCTGGGCCTGCTCGTCTGCGATATCGGCCATACCGTCACACTCGTCGATCCCGACGCCGCGCGCCTGGCGGCAATCCGCGCGGGCAAGATGCCGTTTCTCGAACGTGGCGCCGAGGAACTTCTCGCCCGCTGCCTGGAAGGCGGCCGATTGCTGACACACAGCGATGCGGCGAGCCTCTCCGACCAGGATGTTGTCATCCTCACCATCGGCACTCCGGTCGATGAGTATCTCGACCCGAGCGTCCGCCAGTTCGATCATGTGATCGACGGTGTGCTGGAACACATGCGCTCGGGGCAGTTGCTCATCATCCGCAGCACCGTCTTTCCCGGTGTGACGGAGCGACTGGGCCGCAAGGTCGCCGAGCGTGGGCCCGCGGTCGACATCGCCTACTGCCCGGAGCGGATCGCCGAAGGCCACGCGCTGGAGGAGTTGACCAAACTGCCGCAGTTGGTTTCCGGGGTGACGCCGGCGTCATGCCGCCGGGCCGCGGAATTCTTCCGGCAGTTGGGCGCCGGCGTCATCGAGCTTTCCACGGTCGAGGCGGAGCTGGCCAAGTTATTCACGAATTCCTATCGCTATATCAACTTCGCCATTTCCAACCAGTTCTACATGATGGCCGAACGGTTCGACGCCGATTTTCTTCGCATCCACGCCGCGGTGACCACCGATTATCCTCGCATGAGAGGCTTCGCCCGCTCGGGCTTCACCGGCGGTCCCTGCCTGCTCAAAGACACGATGCAACTGGCCTCTTTCAATCACAACTTGTTCGCGCTGGGGCAAACGGCCATGATGGTCAACGAAGGACTCCCCAGCTTCCTGGTCGAGAAGCTTCGCACCACCCGCGACCTTGCCCGGGAGACGGTCGGCATCCTTGGCATGGCTTTCAAGGGAGACTGCGACGATCCGCGGAGTTCGCTCTCCTACAAGCTTCGCAAGATCCTGCTGATGGACGCCCGCCGCGTTGTCTGCACCGATCCCTACATCGCCGATCCGGAATTTCTCCCCTTGGAAACGGTGCTCGATTTGGCCGACGTGCTCATTTTGGGAGCCTGTCATCAAGAGTATCGCGGCTTGAAGACGAGCAAACCGATCGTCGACGTGTTTGGCTTCCTCAGTCTCTGACTCAAGCGGTCCGCTGACAGTGTTCCCGGTTTCGCGGTTGGTCAAGCTGCTTTCATTTGGAAAGAACCGTATACATCACGTGCCAGCCGGCCCCGCCCGAGAGCGCTTCGCCCTTTTCCGCCACATCGACGGGCCCCATCTCACCGGCGCAGTAGCAGCCGAACAGCGGCATCTCCTTGCCGATGGCGGCCTGCATGGCGGCTAGTTCGTCCTCGTACTTCTTCAGCTTGCTCCGCCTGCCCGCGCAGTTGAAGGCCAGCACGGCAAACGGTTGTCCATCGGTCTTGGCCAGGGCTTCTTCAGCGCCTTGTTTGGCCGTGGCGATGACGGCGTCGTTCTCGTTGGCCTGACGCCCGGCAAGAGCCACGCGGAAGTCGCCGGCGAGAACCAAGGCGACGGCGCTGTCCGGGCGGGCCTTGCCGTCGAAGTACACGAAGGTCTGGCCCGCGTTCTTGTTGGCGCAGCCGCCGGTAAGGGGAAATGTCTTGCCCATGACCTGTTGAAGGCCTTCCACCAGCGACTGGTTCTTCGGCGAATGTGCGTCGGCGATGAGGATCACGAGGCGATCCTCTTCGGTGCGGGGAAGTTTGTCGGCCAGTTGCTTTCCGGCAACGTGCAACCGCCGGCGGATTTCGGCCTGGTGGTCGTCGAAGCTGAGTTTCGCCGTGCCCATCTCGGTCTCCAACGCGGCCGAAACGGACAGGCCTTCGCCCCCGATTCCCAGCAGGCAGACGGAGTCGTAGTCGGTGCAGCCGGCCTGCGTGAACGACCCGTAGGTGGCACCGCCCACGACGATCTGCCGGGGCAACACCGATGTGATCCCCTTCAGGAGCAATTCCTTATTCTCTTGGTCTTCAAAACATTCCGAGACGACCACCGCCTTCAGCGGCGAGTGGCCCATTGCCCGTTTCAACGCCTCGGCGGCGGCTTTTCCGGCCGCAACGGGATTTTCGTCCTCGACGCTGACAACCCGCAGTACGACGTCTCCAGCGGGTTTAGCCGGGGCGCTGGACCAGCGGTCGTCGGCCGCCGGCGCAACGCCACCGCTCAGCGCCAAAGCAATCCATAGCCACACTCGGAATCGACGGCAAAGCATGATGGGCTCCTTGAGTATTCCGTGGGTCAGTATTTGGAACTGCACATTCCCCAGGGGGTTTTGTTGTCGAAGGGTGGTTGGTCGGCCCAGCGGGCCCCCGGCCACCGGCTCCAAGCCAGCCGGTTTCGCTGACACGGCCAGAGGCCGACCGCCTCTCCCCAATCGCGTATTCCAACGCCGTCCGGATCGTGGACCAGCAGCGAGAGACAGAACTCGCGCCCTTCACCGGCTCGAATGTCCTCCCGCATCAGCTTCCAAGGAAACGCGCATTCGTAGTAGGTCGTTGTCTTCTCGCGCCGCACGGCGATCTCGGCGTCGGCATAGACCAGAGGCTCCAGCGGGCGAGCCGATTGGGTTTCGCCGCACTTCAGCCCCGGCGTTGCCAGCAGGTAGCAGCGGCCGGACGCCGGCCCCGTGGGCACGAGAAGGAATTCGTACCGCGACGTTTTGTCGTCGTCGGATTGGCCTGTTCGGGCTTCCTGCGGCGAGATGGCGAGTTGGACCGCGTCGAATGCGCCGTTGTCGATCGGCGTTGTCGCCGGCACGAAGCGATCCTCGTCGACGGCGATCAGAAGGGCGAATTGCTTGCGATTCCAGTAGGTTCCGACCTTGGTCGCCCTTCCGCCCGCAGTCCATGAGACCGAAATGGCATCGGCCCAATCGCCTGGATTGCCGTCGATGCTCGGCTTGAAGTACGGCGCGGCGGCGGCAACGATGTTCTGTTGTCGCCTCACCGTCGCTCCCTCTCCCGTCGCCACAGCCTCGAGAGGGTAGGAGTTTTCCTCGACCGTTGTGCCGCGCTGGATCATAAACGATTGCCGCGCGGTCTCGCCAGGCGCCAGCGACACCCCGTGCTCCTCGGTCTCCAACGACCATCCGGGCGGAACAATCAGTCGAACCGTGCCCTCGTACACCGATGCGGTGAGATTCTTGACGTGGACCACGGCCGAAGGGGTATGCGAGGGGGTGACCAGCAGGCTGTCGATCCGTAGAGCGACCGGTTCGGCGGCCGATAGAGGCAGAGCGCCGCAGGCGGCGAGAAGCGCGAACAGCAGCGGGAGGAGTCGTCCGGCCATAACGTGGATTCCTCATGCTCAAGATAGCGGAAAGTACAGCGTCGAGAGCCAAGCGGATGCTTTGGCTCTCATCTCTCAACTCTCCTTGCGTACATCATAACAGTAGAGATGATCGCTGTAACGCAAGTAAAGCCGTCCGCCGGTCACGGCCGGGTAGGCCCAACTCGGGCCGTCGCCTTCGACGCGGAACGTGCCGCGCACTTCGGTCTTCTCGGGCGAGCAGGTCGCCAGCGCCGCGGCGCCGTTCTTTTCGCCGAACAGATAGAGCATCCCGTCGGCGAAGCAGAGCGAACCCTTGCCGACCGCCCGCTCTTCCCATTTCTTCTCGCCCGACTTCAGATCGAGGCAAACGAACCCGTTCTTGTGATTGCCGTAGATGTGCCCTTCGTGGATGACATAGCCGCCGTGGTGGCAGTCCATGTCGGCGGTGTTCCAAGCCCGCTCGGCCGACACTTGCTTGCCGCGGGCGTCGAGTCGCAGGCAAACCCCGCCCTTACCGTAGCCGTTGGCCCAGAAGACATAGCCGTTATCGAAGGCCGGAGTGGGACAGTTGGCCGTATTGCCGGCGCTGAAGGGATTGGCCCAGAGCATGCGGCCGTTTTCCGAGTCGACGGCCACAATCCCCTGGTTCGTTCCCGTGACAATCATCTCGCGATTGCCGTACTCGATGGCGATGCAAGAGCCGTATTCCGGCCCCGCCTCGAACCCCGAACTTGTCCACACGGGCTCGCCCGTCTTTTTGTTCAACGCCACGATGCAGTTGCGTCCACCCGGCTTGAAGATCGCCAGATCGCCGTGAATGAGCACCGACTCCGAATAGCCCCACCCGCCCGGCTGGCCGCCGAATTCGGCCGCCTTCCGCGACCATCGCAAGCGGCCGTTGCCCGTCTCCACGCACGCGAGCGTGCCGTTTCCGGATAGAACGTAAAGCAGTTCGCCGTCGACCGTGGGGGTCGATCGTGAGCCCGGAGTGCTCTTGGTCCACGTCGCGTCGATCGGTACGGTCCACTGCCGTTTGCCCTCCGAATCCAACGCCGTGAGGACAAGCTTATCCTCCGCGTCGCCGGTGATGTAGACGGTTCCGTCGCTGACCGCAACGCTGGAAAAACCCTTGCCGATCCCGTCGGCCTGCCAAACGAGCTTCGGACCGCCGTCGGGCCACTGTTCCAGCAGTCCGCTGTCGAGCGACTTTCCGTCGCGGTTCGGTCCTCGCCAGCCGGGCCAGCCATTGTCGGCGGGCTGCGCCCGCGATCGCTGTGGCCGCTCGCCTACCTCGCGACGCTGAGCGAGTTGCTGCCGTACGTATTGCTGGTCGGCCTTGCTGAGTTTGCTGATCGACACGGCGATCTCGCTGCCATCGGATCGCCGCAACTGTACCTTCCCGCCCGCAAAGCCCTGCATGACCGCTTCCACCTCGTGCTTGCCGGATGCATCGACCCAGGTGCGTTGCTCCGTTTGGGGCACACCGGCAGGCTCGCCGTTTTGCGCAACGGCTACGGCAACGATCCAGAGCCCTAACGCCAATCCATATTCTGCCGATCCACGAAGGATATTGCCCGAATGTATGCGTCTGGAAACCACCTGCGCAACTCCTCGAAAGGGGATACTGCGAGAAAGGCCGGTACTGAAAACACCGCCATTCTACCCTGGCGGCCCGGGCCGTTCCACGCCCGGCTTCGTCCGCTCGCCCGGCATGATTTGCTTGCTTTCGATATCCAGCTATCCATGCGGGGGGTGGCGGACTGATCGTGAAATCGTCCAACCATCCGCCCGATGCTCAAGTGGCCCGGCTGCAACCACTCAGAGGTTTTGACCCAACGGGGATTGGCACCGCGCCAAGCCTTCGCAAGACACGCAGAATCGGCATCCAGGCGAGGTGCCTGTCCCGTCTTGTCAGGGCCTCACATCGGCCGGTCTGAATGGCCGAGATCTCGCTCCGGAGCGATGCGGTCGCGGACGAATTGCTTCAGTTCTTTGCTTTCCGGAAAACGGCGCTCGTCGGCTCGCGACCAGATTATTTCGTCGTCCAGCCGCACCTCGAACACCCCGCCGGTGCCGGGCACCAACGCCACTTCGCCCAACTCTTCCGCGAAGGTCGAGAGGAGTTCCTGAGCCATCCAGGCCGCACGGAGCATCCAGCGGCATTGTGTGCAGTAGGTGATTTCGACTCGGGGGTGCTTGGACATTTCACCGGCCCATGGGCAGGGATGTGACTTCCGCCAGTCCGTCCTGCGATTGCAGGACGAATCCGGGGGTATTGTGCCCGCGTCGGACGTAAGCCATTGCGACGGCAACGCCGAACTTCGGCGAAAAAGCGGCGGAGGAGACTTTGCCGACCGTCTGGCCTTCGCTCGTCAACTCCACGCCCGCCGACATCATGCAAGGCTATTCCTTAGACGCTGAAACGGATCAACAGAATATCGTCGTCTTGTACCACATAGTCTTTCGGTTCCTGGCGGACGAGGTGCTGCGCCTTCACTTCCCGTTCGCTTCCCAGTCGCACGAGGTCGGCGCAGGTCATCACTTCGGCGCGGATAAAGCCGCGCGCCAGATCGGTGTGAATCCCGGCGGCGGCGTCCAGAGCGGTGCCGTCCTTGAAGAGCATCCAGGTGCGGACTTCCTTCTCGCCGGCGGTGAAAAAGAGCTTCTGGCCGGAGACATCCATCAGGGTGCGGATGACGTGGTCGCGGTCGGTTCCTTGCAGTCCCATTTCCGCTTCGAATTCGCGGCGATCCTCGGGGCTCATGCGGGAGAGTTCGACTTCCAGGCCGACGGGAATCGTCAGAACGGCGATATCCTTGGGCATCGCTTCGACGAACCGCCGGGGATTCTCCTCATCGTCGGCCGTGTTGACGACGACGATCCGCGGTTTCTCGGTTAGCAACCGGAATGCCCTGGTGACTTTCTTCTGCTCGTCGTTCATATCGGCCTCGCGGAGCGGTTTGTCGGACTCCAGGCCCGCCAGTACGAGCTTGAGCGTCTGTTCTTCGTGAACCAGTTGCTCCCGTTCTTGCCGAGGGATCGGCTTCTTCAGCGACTCCTCGATGCGATGGATGCGGCCGGAGAGGATCTCCATGTCGGCCAGGGTCAGATCCTCTTCAAAGGATCGCAGATCGGTGACGGGATTCGCCCCGCCGAAGCCCGCCACTACCAGCACCAGGCAGCCGGCTTCGCGAATCAGGGCCAGTCGTGCGGCGTTGCCCTCGTGGGTGCGGCTCAACCCCGGGGTATCGACGATCTCCAGGGAAGCCATCGTGATCTTTTTCGGGTGGTAGATGTCGGCCAGGGCTGCGACCCGCGGTTCCGGCACGGTGGCCATCGCCGCCTGTTCCTTATGGGCCTGAGACGGATCCGCAGCGACGCCGGTGAGCCACTCGAACAACGTGCTCTTGCCCGATCCCTGGTACCCGACGAGTCCAATTTTCATGATCGCACTTCCTGCTGGCTACTTCCTGGTGTTGTCTATGGCTAATCGCTTCAATGCTTGTTCTACCCCTTCGGCATGAGACTTGTCCAGGCTCAACCGACCGAAGCGGACGCGATAGAAAGCCTCGGCGACATCCACGGGCAATTGCGCCAGTTGCATGTCGCCGGTGGATTGGGCCAGGTGAAGCCGCGCGCGATGCGCGAACTCTCGCTGGGTTTGGGAAGGGGCTCGGACGAGCCCACGGCGGGCGAGGATCGCCTCCAGCCGGCGGTAGAATTCCACCCGCGTCGTGGCTCTCGCGGTGGCGGCTCGGCTCCATCCCAACTCCACCGTCAGCCAAGGGAGCATACGACGGAGTCCCTGCCAGGCCAGCACGAACACGAGCATAACGACCATCGAGACGAGGCCGACCTGCCAGCGAAACCAACGGTTGACGTCGATTTCGAAGAGGCTGCGGATCCACTGCCGCCACCAGGCGGGGTCGAGCAAATTCCGGCCGGTGTTCTTCAGCGCCTCCATGGTGGGTTGATACACCGTGTCGCGCTGACGCGATGGATCCATGTCCGTAATGTAGTTGTTCCAGAGATAGTCGAGAAAGAAGAGGTATTTGTCGAAGCGGGTCATCAGCCGGTTGGAAAGCGACATCTGCTGCGACCCACTCGGCGTCGGATCCAGCCGGTACCACGCACCCGCGGACCAGTCCAGGCCGGGAGAATTGCCGATCGTACTGGGGGGCACGTCATCGGGTTCGAGGTAGGCTTCGACCCAGGTGTGGGCGTGGAGTTGGCGGACCTGGAAAAACCCGCCGAACTGGTTCCATTCGTCGGTCTTATAGCCCACCACCATCCGCGCCGGAACGCCCTGGCTGCGGAGCATCAGCACCAGGGCGGAGGCGAAGTATTCGCAGTGGCCGGCCGGGTGGTTGGTCACGAAGTCCTCGATCGGATCGAGGTCGGGATCGCGGGGCTGTCCCTCGAGACTGTAGCGGAATCGTTCGGACCGCTGCAGCCGCAGTTCCAAGAGCCGCGCGATCCGAAAACGCTCGTCGGGTTCTATCGAAGAACGCTCCAGCCAGTCGCGGGCCAGTGCGATGAGCCCCGGCAGACCGTCGGGGCCTTCGGCGTGGACGGGCTGGAGATACTGCCGTGAGCGAACGGGTTGGTCGCTGGGCGTCACCGTCATCTGCTCGTTGCGAAAGAAGGCCGTGGTGCCCAACTCGTACTGGAACCGTTCGTAGGTTGCATCGTCACGACGCAGAATCCGTTGCTGCCGCAAGTCGAACTGAATCCGTGGATCACTGCCGGTGGGCACGAAAGGCCAGACGCAGAACAACTCGGGGCGGTCCAACGGCTCGATCACGATCTTTTGAACGACAACGTCGTTGGCGTTTCTTGCCGGAATGAACAGTCGGTCGCGGCGAATCGGCTCGAAACGGTTGAAGGAGAGTCTGCCGGGGTATCTCCAGCGGCCCCGGTGGTAATCGGTGAGGATAGCGCCGCGCAGATAGACCTCGTTGAGCACCGGATAGATCTTTCCGTCCTCCCGGTCGACGAAGCGGACCTGCATGACGGCTTCCGGGTCTTCCACGACGCGTCCAAAACTGCCGAGGGTCACTTCGTCGGAAAAGCCGACGGAGCGGAGCGGGGCGCCGGCGGCTTGCCGCCAACCACCGCTCGTTCCCACGCGAGGCAGCGTCAGGAAAACCACACTGGTCAGGACGACGATGGCGACGATCATCCTCGCCAGCCGCACCCACAACTCGCCGACCAGGCCCGTGCCGGTTGAAACAGCGCCGGCCAATGCGAAACCCGGCCCTGCAAGCGGCCAGCGCGGATCCGCGGCCGTCGGCGGCTTGATGTCCTGCGGGGGCCGGCTCTGGTCCTCATGGAGGAACAGGAGAACCATCGCCGTCAAGCCCGCCAGCAGGTAGGCGAAGAGAAGCACCCCGAACCAGAACTCCTGGTTGAACGCCGCGGCCACTACCACCTGAAGCAGGCTTACCAAGAGCAATTGCCAGTAGGTGCGGATTTCTTTCTTTTGAAAGAGAAGGATGATTTGCAGGTAGACGAGCAGGTTGGCGATGGCGAAAAGCTGAACCATGCTCTCCAGTCGCCGCGCGCCCCAAAACGAGATCACCAACGCGATCAGCGAGGCGATGTTGACGACGATCCGGTTGAGTTGGAACCAGCCGGTCACGTCGGTCAGCCAAAACGCGGCGACGACGATCATCAGCATCCACAAAGGCAGCGTAATGCTGCGCTCCCCCATGCCCAGCAGCAGCGTGGCGAGCGACACCACCACGGCAACGTTGATTTGCAGGAATCGTTCCAGGTACACGGTCAGAACTCGACCCGAAAGTAATCGGACAGCGCCTCGTCCGAGGTATTGACAATGCGAATGTTTCCGCGCATGGTCCGCCGCGTGGCGATGCGCCAGAGGCCGGCCATTTCCTCGCGCGCGGTCCAATCGATCTCGCGGGTGGTAACCAGCACGATCTCGGTTCCCGACGCCACGTGGACGATCGCCTGTTGCAGGAGAGCCTCGAGGTGGTCTGCGTGCGAAGCTTCGATCAAGGCAAGGCGATCCATCGATTCGTGCCGCAGCCCCACGGTGGCAATGCCTTGAACGATTATCGGCTCCGCTGCGGCCAGTCCCAGAAGCAGGTCGCTGGTTTCCTGCCGGCAGACCTCGCTGATGAGCGTGGCCGCGAAACTCACGGCCAGTTCGACATGAGCCAGGTGGCGAGGTTCGGGCCGCTCGGGTTGCCAGAGATCAACGAGAATGGCGACGTCGCGATTGCGGTGCTGCTCGAACTGCCGGACCACGAGTGTCCCGTGCCGGGCGGAACTCCGCCAGTGGATCCAGCGGCGGTTATCGCCATAGCGCCATTGGCGAACGCCGAAGAACTCGCCCGTGGACCGGCCGTGCCGCCGTTCGCGGTGGCGGGCGCCTTCGACGACTTCATGATGGCGGCGGTTCCATTGCGAGCTGAGATGGCCCAGTCGCGGGTAGACGGTGAGGATTTCGTCGGAGTCGATTCGGACCGTCCGCTCAAACAGGCCGAACGGAAAGCGCGTGGAGGCGGTCAGGGGTCCGAAGCGGTATCGGCCGCGCTGAGCAAGGCGGCCGCGATACGTTTGGTAAGCAGATGTTCCCGCCGAAACGTAAGGATACCAGACCGACGGTCGCAGAAGCTCCTCCCGGGGGCTCCCTTCGCGGTGGATTTCGTCTTCGACCCTAAGTCCCCAGCAGCCGGTCTTTCGCCGGGAGTTCTCCAGCTCGACGGAAACCACCAGCGAGTCGCCCGCCGACACACCGCGCGGCATTTGCCGCCGCAGCTTCAGTCCTTGCGACGTGAGGGCAACCACTCGGTAGCTGATGACCAGCGGTCCCAGCAACATGCCGGCCATCAGCACCAACAGGTTCATCTCCTTGAACATCGCAATTCCGAAAATGAACGCCAGCACGAGCAGGTAGTAGCGCCCTTCGTGGCTGAGAGTCGTGCGGGATCGGCTTTTCATCACAGTCGTGACCTGCCCCAAAAGTTTCGTCTGAGGTTCTTAGCCAGGCACCGGCACTTCGTCCACCAGACGCTTTACCAAAGCTTCCACGGCTTCCCGCTGGCCTCCGTGCAAGTAGCCCTTCGTAAGGATGCGATGGGAGAGCACGGGAACAGCGAGGCGTTTGACGTCATCGGGAACGACATAGGTCCGGCCTTCCAAGAGCGCGGCAGCCTGGCTTGCCCGCGACAAGGCCAGTATTCCTCGAATGCTGACGCCGACAAACAGGTCTTCGCTGCGGCGGGTCGACTCGGCAATGTCGAGCAGGTAGGCATGGATCGAGTCGTCGACCTCGACATGGCGCACCGCCTCTTGGAGGTCCAGGATCTGCTCCCCGCTCAGGACCGGTTGCAGGCGATCGACCGGTTCACCCAGACGGTGGCTGGTCAGGACTTCCAGCTCGTGCCTGCGGTCCGGATAGCCGATGGAGATTCGCATCAGGAAGCGATCGAGTTGGGCTTCCGGCAGCGGGTAGGTTCCTTCGAACTCCAGCGGGTTCTGGGTGGCGATGACCATGAAGGGCTGCGGCAACGGATGGGTTTGGCCCTCGATCGACACTTGCGCTTCGCTCATCGCCTCCAGCAGGGCACTCTGCGTCCGCGGCGTCGTTCGGTTGATCTCGTCAGCCAACAGGATGTTGGTGAACACCGGCCCACGGCTGAAGACAAACTCGTGGTCGCGGGGATCGTAGACACTGCTGCCGGTGATGTCGGCGGGGAGCAAATCCGGCGTGAATTGGATTCGGCGGAACTGGCCGGAGACACTCTTGGCCAGCGTCT
This sequence comes from Rhodopirellula sp., assembly GCA_012728855.1. GTDB lineage: Bacteria > Planctomycetota > Planctomycetia > Pirellulales > Thermoguttaceae > JABWBD01. The sequence continues at coordinate 55,670 of JAAYEH010000305.1, forward strand.
TGCCGATGAGGGTCTTTCCCACGCCCGGAACGTCTTCCAGCAGGATGTGCTCTCCGGCGAGCAACGCCGTGATGCAGAAGCGGATGATCTCGGGCTTGCCGAGAACCGCTCGCGACATGTTGTCTTCGAGTTGTTTGATCCAATTCTCCGTCTCAACAGCCATGCAAATCTCCCGCGTCAGAATCCCCCGGCATGCATACCCATGTTATCGTAGCCCCAAAGCATGGGGCGGGTCTAGTGGCAGGCGGTCAACAGGGGGGCGATTTCTCGACAATCGTTCCTTCGCCGATCCTACAGCATCGTGGTCCTCCGGCCAGGCCCGCTGGCAATCCGCTCTCGATTCTGGCATGATGGACGGCACGAACGCGGGCGATGTGTTGACCATTTTTCCCGAAGGGAGCCTGCCATGCGCCTTCTGCTTGCGATGCTCTTCTCTCTGATTTCCGCCGCTTCTCTCGCCGCCGACCTCAAGCTCGATGAGTCGGCGGCGCAACCGGGCCAATGGGGCTATCGGCCCGAAACGGGCACAAGTTCGCAAGTCAATCCGCCCAGCTTCTCGTGGCGACCGCAGGGGGAAATCGCAGTTTGGGAGATCCAGTGCGGCCGGGGGGAGTCGTTCGACGAGATCCAGTACGCCGCGGACGGACTGGCGTGGAACGTCCATTGCCCGCCGGTTGTCTTCCCGCCCGGAGAGTATGTCTGGCGTTACTGCGGCGCCGACAAGAAAGGGAAGAAAACCGCATGGAGCAAGGCGAGGACGTTCGCGGTCCCCAAGGACGCGGTGGAAATGCCGATGCCCCCGCGCGAGGAGCTTTTGGGGCGAATCCCCCCGGCACATCCGCGTCTGTTCCTCCGGCCGGAAGACCTGCCGCGACTGAAAGAGCTGGTGGCCGGCCCGCTCAAAGGGCAGTATGACGACCTGGTACGGCGTTGTGAAAAGCTGCTGAAGAACCCGCCGCCGACGAAAGAGCCGGAAAAGTATCCGCCCGGCGTGACCTACAAGGACGAGCAATGGCGCGTCATGTGGTGGGGCAACCGCACCTATACGATCGCCGCTCTGGACGGCGCCGCCACGCTCGCCTTCACCCGCCTTCTCGGCGGCAAGGAAGAATACGGCCAACTGGCCCGCCGGATCCTGCTCGACTGCGCGCGGTGGGATCCGAAAGGCGCGACCGGCTATCGCTACAACGACGAGGCCGGCATGCCCTATGCCTATTACTTCTCCCGCACGTACACGTTCGTCAACGACCTGCTCAGTGAAGCGGAACGTCGTCAGTGTCGCGACGTGATGAAGGTTCGCGGCGACGAGATGTACAAGCATCTCTGCCCGCGGCATCTCTGGCAACCGTACGCCAGTCACAGCAACCGGGCCTGGCATTTCCTGGGCGAGATCGGCATCGCCTTTCAGGAGGAAATCGAGGGGGCGGACGACTGGGCCTGGTTCGCCATGAACGTCTTCTACAACGTCTATCCGGTCTGGTGCGACGACGACGGCGGCTGGCACGAGGGAACCAGTTACTGGAGCAGCTACATCGACCGCTTCACCTGGTGGGCCGACGTCATGCGCAGCGCGATGGGCATCGACGCCTACCGCAAGCCGTATTTCGCAAGCGTCGGCTATTACCCGATGTATCTCATGCCGCCGGGCAAGGTGGGCGGCGGCTTCGGCGATCTGACGGCGGCACGAAAGGCGTCGAACAACGTGCCGCTGATGAGTGTTCTGGCCGCGCAGGCCGGCAATCCCTATTGGCAATGGTACGTGGAAGCGATGGGCGGCCCCTCGTCCGGCGGCGGCTACGTGGGATTCATCCGCGGCGCGCTGCCGGACCTTCAGCCGCAGGAGCCCAAGGATCTGCCCACCTCGCGGCACTTCCGCGGGATCGGTCAGGCGTATCTCAATTCCACCCTCCTCGATGCCGACGACGACGTGCAAGTCGTCTTCAAGTCCAGTCCCTTCGGCACCCAGTCGCACGGCTACGAGGCGAACAACTCCTTCCTGCTCTGGGCTTACGGCGAGCGATTGTTGATTCGCAGCGGCTACCGCGACATCTACGGCAGCGAGCACCACCGCGACTGGATGTGGAGCACCCGTTCGGTCAACAACATCACGGTCGACGGCCACGGGCAGGTGCCCCATTCGGCCGCGTCGCAGGGCCGGATCGTGGCCTTCAAAACGACTGCGGCGATCGACGTGGTGGTCGGCGAGGCGGGCGAGGCGTATCGCGCCGACGCGAAGGACGACAAGAGCCGGCTGCTGGACCGCTTCACCCGTGCGATCCTCTTCGTCAAGCCGGAACTGGTGATCGTCTTCGATCGTCTGGAGGCGAGGCAGGAATCGACTTACGAGTATTGGCTCCACGCCGTCAACGAATTCCAGGCCGGCGACCCGCGACGGATCGAAGTCCGCGCCGGCGACGTCGTCTGCCCGATTTCGCTGTTGGCTCCCGAGGGTCTCACGCTGCGGCAGACCAACCAGTACGATCCCAACCCACGGCCGCGTATCAAGCTCCGCGAATGGCACCTGACGGCGACCACTCCGCAACCGGCCGGGAAAGTCGAATTCGTAGCCGTCATGCGGCCTCACCGCAAAGGCGAACGCGTGCCGGAGCAAGGCGAGTTGAAGAAGATCGACGGAGGTTACCTCTTGAAGGCTGCCGTATCCGACGGCGAGGTTGTGGCCTTGCTTCCCACGAGCGACTCGGCCGCCATCGCCGGAGACGGTTTGAAATCGACCGGCGAGATCGTGGTCGAAAAGCGAACGAGACAAGGTGAACGCGTCGAGACGGTCCGGGTTGAGACGGTGGCCGTTGACTTCCACCCGCGTGGAGGTACCATAGAGTAACAGACCCTCGATTTGCGGAGGAGTTTCGACAACGCGAAAGGGTATGGCGTCGATCTTCGCCATAGGGACGCAGGGTGGTCGGGCCGCCATCCGGTAAGTAGTTCGCTACACCGGAGGGCGTGATGCCTCAACATCCCGATGAAGTCCGTACACAGCAAGAGCCAAACGCCGAGGGCAGCACAGCGGGCTGTCTTGCCCGCTTGTTCTGGATGATGCTCGGCAATCTTCTCTTGGCAGTGGCCGCATTCAAGATTTTCGAAGGGCCGTCGTTCGGTCTCACCGGGGCCGATGTCGCTTATTGGCTCACGGTTGCCTGTCTGGCGGGAGTCCGATATGCCGACATTCGCTATTGGGGCGGCAAAAAGGCCGACGGCGATCCCGCTACAATGTCCGATTGGCAGCGTTACAGCGTCATTTTGATCAGCGTCGCCGCGGCGGCCTGGGGCGTGCTCCACCTGGTGGCAGAGCATAGTCTCTGATTTGACACTTCGCGCCGCCGCGATCATCATGGCGCCGCATAATTGAACGAATATTTCGCTGCGATCTTTGGCAATTCGCGGCAACATGAACCGTCTCTTGCCCGCACGCCGCCGGCGTACGCTATACTGGTAAGTGTACCTCCGACGGTTCGGCTCCATGCGCATCAGCTCGATTCCACAGATTTACCGCCACGGCTACCGCTCGACGGAGATTTTCACCGTCTTGAGCCGCTATGGTCTTGCCGACTGGCTGGGACGCGTGGGACTCGGCCCCAAATCGACCGGCGGCGCAACCATCGCCCACAGCCCGTGGGAAACGCGGGTGCGAATGGCGTTGGCGGAGTTGGGCCCCACCTTCATCAAGCTGGGGCAGGTGCTCAGCACCCGTCCCGATCTGGTCGGAGTCCGATTGGCCGACGAATTGAAGCACCTGCAAGCCGACGTGCCGGGCGACTCGGCGGAGCAGGTTCGCAAGACAATCGAGTTGGAGTTAGGCAGGCCGGTTTCCGATCTCTTCGCGGAATTCGACGGGGAGCCGATGGCCTCGGCCTCGATCGGCCAGGTCCATCGAGCGCGGCTGAAGACCGGCGAGGCCGTGGTCGTCAAGGTTCAGCACGCGGATATCCAACGGAAGATCGAGGTCGATCTGGACATCCTTGGCGGCCTGGCGATGTTGGCCGAGATGAATGCCGACCTGCAGAATTATCGTCCCCGCGCCATCGCGGCCGAATTCCACCGCACCTTGATGCGGGAACTCGATTTCGGTCGCGAACAGCGGCAAATGCTGCAGTTCTCTCGTGATTTCTCCGGCAATCCGTGCGTTCACATCCCGAGGCCCTACCCGGAGTTGTCCACCTCGCGCGTGCTCACGATGGAGTTGATCGAGGGGATCAAGCTGGAAGAGCACGAACGACTGGCCGAGGAAGGCTTCGATTTGTCGGAACTCGCCCGCACGGGCGCGAGGCTCTACCTGGACATGATCTTCGGCAACGGCTTCTACCATGCCGACCCGCATCCCGGCAACGTCTTGATCATGGACGGCAACGTGATCGGATTGCTCGATTTCGGCATGGTCGGCCGGATCGACGAGCGTTTGCAGGAAGACATCGAGGAGGCGCTCATCGCGCTGAGCAATCAGGACGCCGAGCACCTCGCCGCGGTGATCGTCCGCGTCGGCAAGGTTCCGCCCGAGCTGGATCGCGTCGCGCTCGCGCTCGATTTAACCGACTTCATCTCCCACTACACCACGCAGCAGGTGGACGATTTCGACGTCGGCGGAGCCCTGCGGGAGATGGTTGAACTGATCCGCCGCTATCGCATTCGGCTCCCCGCGCGGATCGCCATGCTGATCAAGGTATTGATCACGCTGGAGGGGACGGCTCAGTTGCTCAATCCACAGTTCAACCTGCTGGAGATCATGCAGCCGTACCGCAAGAAGATGCTCCTTCGCCGCTACTCGCCTAAGCGGCACCTGCGGAGATTGCAGCGGTTCTACTCCGATCTGGAGCAACTGCTGCGGATCCTGCCGCAAGGCATCGTCGATATCCTCGAACAAGTCCAAAGCGGCGCCTTCGACGTCCACTTGGACCACCGCGGCCTGGAACCTTCCGTCAACCGTCTCGTGCTGGGCATGTTGGCGTCGGCGCTGTTTCTGGGGTCGTCGCTCCTGTTGAGCAACAAGGTTCCGCCGCAGGTCGGAGACGTTTCCCTCCTCGGAGTGACCGGTTGCCTGGCGGCGATCTTCTTGGGATTGCGACTGTGGCGAGCCATCAACAAGTCGGGCAGACTCGATCGCCGCTAGTCTCGTCCCTCGTGCCCGTCAAAACGTGCTCGGCGGACCACTCGGGGCGGCGGGCAAAGTCGCTTCGGAAACGCCGCGGTTGGCTGTCCACTCGGCGAGAACGCAGCCCACCTGTTTGTCGAGTTCGTCGAGCTGATCGAGGAGTTCGTCGTGGCGGGCGTCGAGTTCGAGGAGGGTCTGGAACTGGCGGTAGGCGTCGTCCATGGGTCATTCGTCATTGGTCTTGGTCATCGGCCGATTCACTAAGGCAATCGGTCCGCGAGGGGCCTCGGTTTCAGTCCGGTTTTCATGAAGGGTCAGCCTGGGCGGCTTGGAGAGGTTATTCGGGCCACCAAGCGGCCGTTCCGTGTCGGATGGACGCCGCACCGCCCGACGAACTCGAAATGGTCGGGGCAACTGCCGATAAACTAGCGGTGACGTCACATGGTTCGCCGGACCGTGGTGACCGAGACGGCAGGTGGACCGCACTGGTTGCGGCAATTCACTCGCGTAGGTGGGTTTGTCCAAGCCTTCCGAGTACCGCCATCCTCTCAACCATGCCAAGAAAACGGCCCCCTTAGTAGCCCGACGGGCCACGCTTCAGGCGATCGGGATGCCGTACGTCTGGACAAAGTCCGGCGATGCAATGTACATTAGGGACATGCCGCTCGCGGTAATCTTGGGTATTTGAGTCGGCGGTTTTGAAAAGGAGGAATGAGTGGTCAAGCTGACGTTGCGGGACAACGAGTCCATTCAAGAGGCGGTGCGACGCTTCCGGAAGCTGGTCGAGCGGAGTGGAATCAAGAAAGAAATGCGTCGCCGCGAGTTTTACGAGAAGCCGAGTGAGACCAAGCGCCGCGCGCGGCTTCGTGCCGAACGCCGCAGCCGCCGTACTCTCACGATGCCCGGCGTCTAACGAGCCTTCTCCGCCTTCCGTCTTCCGTTGACTTGCTGCGGCGGCGGTCTGCGCCGGCGGAAGGCTTCTGCCCCTTCGAATGTGCCGCCGCCGGCTGACCGCGGGTTCACTCGCCCACGTAACGGAGGGCGACCATTTTGCGGTGCTGCAGGGGCGCCTGATCGATCGAACGGATCAGGTCCATGTCGAACTTCAAGTAGCCCGTCGACGTCGATGCAGCCATGCTCGGCGCCGACGGCAAACCGCGGGCCGAACTGTTCCGTTCCGACGGCATGCTTCTCCGTGCGGAAGGTTGCCGGCTCTGGACCGACCTGGTGCGACTGCAACTGAAGCTTGATTGATTCTCCACGGCCCGGCTGCTACCATCAAGGGGTTGCAGTCTCGATCGATGCGACCTTTCTTTCCTCGCCGATTCCTTGGAGGACGCCATGAGCCAGTCACTCGACCGACGTAACTTCGCCAAAGTCGGGGCGTTCGCGGCGCTCGGCTGGGCCTCGCGCGAGACCGCCGCCGGCATCCCGGCTGACACGACGGCTTGCCCCAAAGTGATCGACCTTCGGCCCTATCAACTGATGTGCATCCTCTGCCGGATCGGCGAAGGCGAGGACATCGGCGACGCGAGGCTTGCCGAAATCCTGGCGGCGGTGCGGGAGGATCCCAAGGTTCCCCTCCGGCTCCGCTGCCATGCCGATTCGGTCTACCAGTACCAGGATCCCGGTTCCGCCGGCGATTCGCCCGAAGGAGAGCTGTTCAACGCCAAACGCGATCTCGACATCCTCCAGAAACTTGGCCTCGTTCCCGGCGACGCTCGTCCGGCGATCGACCTTTTTCAACGGCTGCTGGCCAATATCTCCACCGCCAAGAATGTCTGCGGCTATGAGACCTTCACCGCCGAGACCTGGCGTGGATGCTCGCGGGCTCAAAGCGGATATTATGAAAAGGGCCATGCGCTGGGCATCTCGGCGGTGATCCCGCCACGAAGCAAGGAAGAGAAGGCCGCTTACAAGACAACATCCGTCGCGGAAATCGCCGAAGCCAAGACCCTTCGCATTCGGCCGCACCATCTGATGTGCATGAGCTGCTTCTACGGGGGCCGCATCGACAACTTGGCGCCGATCCAGGAAGACAATCTCTTTGAGGCGATCGACGCGATTCAGAAGAAACCGGATATCCCGATCACGCTCATCCGGGGAACCTGCATGATCTGCCCGCCCTGCTCGCACTACGACTCGAAAACCGGCCTCTGCCTCGGCGGCCGAAGCATGGCCCTGCGGGATCAGAAAAAGGATCTGGACGTCTTGCAGAAGCTCGGGTTGAAATACGGCGACACGCTTCCCGCGAAGAACCTGCTCGAGCAGCTCTATGCGAAGATTCCGTCCACTCGCGACATCTGCGGGTGGGGTGATGGCAAGGAAAGAGCGCCGGAGTGGAGCGTCTGCGGGGATCCGGATGGGAGAAAAGAGTACGGCAAAGCCCGGATCGCAAGACTGGGGCTGAAAGGCTGAGCGGTGATCGAGAATCCCTATCCACCGACTGAAAGAGGAGCGATGCGATGACCCGATTCCTGGTGTTGGTCTTCTCGCTGCAACTGATCTTCTCGCAGATCGGACTCGCTGCAGAGCCGATTCGCGTCGGCACGTTCGATGTCGATGCTTCGCCGCCGGTGGGAAGCCCGCTGGCCTACGACCCGGCCAAAGGCGTGGAGACTCCGCTGAGCTGTCGCGGAATCGTCCTCACCGGCGCCGGAAAGCCGATCGTTCTCTGCGCGGTGGACTGGATCGGCATCAGCAACGGCGGGCAGACCGTCTTCCGCGCGGGACTCGCCGAGGCGGCCGGGACGGATCCGCATCGGGTCGCGGTCCATACCTTGCATCAGCACGATGCGCCGCGCTGCGATTTTGCGGCCGATGCGCTGCTCAGCCCGTATGGACTCAGCGGCGCCGGCTTCGATCCGGCTTTTGCGAAGGATGTCGTGCGGCGCGCCGCCGGCGCCGTGAAGAAAGCGATCGACGAAGCCAGGCCCGTAACCCACCTGGGCGTCGGCGCCGGCGTCGTGGAAAAAGTCGCGTCGAACCGGCGAATCCTGGGGCCCGACGGAAAGGTGCAGTACACCCGCTGGACCGCCTGCAAGGATCCCAAGGTCCGCGATTTTCCGGCGGGTACGATCGACCCCGAACTGAAATTGATCGCGCTGTTCGACGGCGACGAACCGCTCGTCGCGCTGACCTACTATGCCACACATCCGCAGAGCTATTATCGCACCGGTCTGGCGAATCCGGATTTCCCGGGATTGGCGCGAAACGCCCGGCAACAGCAGACCGGTGTCCCGCATATCCATTTCACCGGAGCGGCGGGCAACATCGGCGCGGGCAAGTGGAACGACGGTTCTCCGGAGAATCGGCAGGTTCTAGCGCACCGCCTGGCGACCGGCATGAAGCAAGCCTGGGAGAATCTCCGCAAATCGCCGCTGGCGGCGGAAGGGGTTGCTTGGTCGGTCGAACCGGTGGTGCTGCCGCTGTCCGAGCACTTGGATGAGAAGGCGCTAATGGACGTCGTTGCCAATAAAAAAGCCACTGCGTCGGACCGCTACTCTGCGGCGAAACACCTCGTCTGGCTGCGGCGGTGTCGTAGCGGCGATCCGATCGACATCGCCTGCCTTGCGCTGAACGGCGCCCGCATTCTTCACATGCCGGGCGAGTTGCTGATTGAATACCAGCTTGCGGCACAGAAGCTCCGCCCGGACCTTTTCGTCGCCATGGCCGCCTATGGAGAGTATGCTCCCGGCTACATCGGAACGGCGGAGACGTTTCGGCAGGGCGGATACGAAGGGAGCCCGGGCGCGTCGAAAGTCGCTCCGGAGGTAGAGGAGGTCTTGATGGGGGCTCTCCAGAAGTTGCTTGGTTCCGAAAGCAGGTAGGGTGAACGTGGAACCGAGAAGATGCCACGGGAACAACGGGGGCATTTTCCTTAACAGCATCCACCACGGCTATTCCACTTTCATGCATTCGGATTCCCGCAACCACGCTTCTGAACCGTCGGGCAATCGGATGCGGATCCAGCCGTGGCGAGTCTCCATCCAGGTGAACTCCGTGGCCTTGTGCAAGGGTTGTTTGAAGGCCGGGTCGTAGGCGTACCCGGGCCCCAGTCGCGCGACCGCGTCCTCGATAATGACCCCCTCGGCATGCCGTAGACTGGATTGAGCCAACGATGCCGCCGGCACGATGATCGCCGCGAGCAACACGACCCAGACGGCGCGATACACGCGTCGCCCGGTCCATTGAGACGTCAGAAACACAGCCCACGCCGTCAAGTACGCGAGCACGAAAGAGCCGACCCTCAAAGGTGACGTCCAGGTGCAATACCGGTTCCACGCCACCGCCAACGTACCGGCACCAGCGGCGGGCGGAGGAAAGGCGTCGGCACGGTTGGCGCGCAGCAGCTCAATACTCTCGCGCAACTGGCGGTCGAAGGGCGCGCGGCGCTGGGCAGCCCGGTAATTGGCCAGCGCCCGGCCGCTGGCGCCGGCAAAAAACCAACTGTTGCCGGCATTGAGGAATCGCTCGGTGGATTCAAACCGAAGGGCCGCGTCGATGAAAAGCGGCTGGGCCTCGTCGGGCCTGTCCTCTCGCATTCGCATTGCTCGAGCAAACAAATCGTCGGCGCGGTCCGCCGCAGCGCCGCGCGACGGCAGCAGGAGGCTGGCAAGCAGCAACAAGGGAACCGTGGCCTTCTCGAGTCGCCGCACCAAGCCGTGAGTGCCTTGGGAAGGCGCAGCAGGACGCTTGCCGTACTGGGCGGCGTCTTGCTCCTCGAAGCGGCGCCGGGCTTCGGCGATCAGGTCGGCATCGACGTTTCGCGCGAGGAGGGCTGCCGTGACGGTATCTGCGGTCAATGCCTCGGCACAGAGCGCCAGCCGGTCGGCGAGGTAGATTCTCAATGCCGACTGTTCGTCGCGGCGAGCGGTCCGGCGGAATCGCCGCCACGCGGCCGTGGCGCGGGCGTAAACCGGGTCGCGCCGACAACGCTCCCTGTGGCGAACTATTGGCAGCGAAGCAAGCCAAACCAGCGGGGGCAACGGCACGAACACCCACCAAAGGCGTCCGAGAAATTCTAGTGAGTGGTGGATCGATGTCATTGTCGGCTCATGGAGTCGGTTATGTCGAACTCCCGATAACGGGCTGGGCGGTTCGGAGTCGATTCGCGGTGTAAAGGCTTGAGACCCGCCGTCCGAATCGACGTCGACGGTGACCGGAATCGGCTCGCTCCGCAAAGTCCGGTATGCTGCCGAGGCTGGGTCAAATGTTTGAATCACGACCGCCGGGATGCGCCGGATCCCCCCATGCAATGGACGGAGAACGAATGTGAATGATCGCGCTTTGTCCGTGGCAGCCTCTCGGATCGGTTCACTGGAGAGTTGGAACTCGCTGCGCAGGCCATCCAGTGCCGCCGACGGCAAGCCGATAATGTGGCGGGCGAAGGCGAGGTTGTCCAGATGCACGGTAAACAGGGCCGGCTGGCCCACGGTTATCCGGGCGGGCGTCACCGAGGTGCGGAGAACGCACGAACCGACGATGTCCGCAAAGCGGGCATTGCGCCCCGTTTCCGCCAGTTCCCTCGCGGTAATTTCCGCAACCGGGGCCGAAAGGTAGATTTCCTCAAAGGCTTCGTTCTCCCCGGCCGCTTCGAAGAAGTGGTTGTAGAAATGGCCTGGTGGCTGGCCTGTGGCGGGCTCTTCCTGCAACAAAGCGCACAAGAGCCGGGCAGGAGGTGCCTGGAGCACGCATGGCTCGCGAGGAACCAGCTTATAGCGGAACGAGAGCGACTGCCGTCCGTCGGGCAGCGTCGCCTGCTGGGCGATCATGCGGATATTGTTCACCGGCAGCCCGATCCCTTCCGACTCCGGTACCGGAGGAGCGAGCGGAAAGACGTGACATCGTCCATCGGCCAGGAGCGGGATTTCGAAGCGCAACTGCTTGCATCGCACAAACGATACTCCGCTCGTCCAAGTGACCGTAACCGTGGCAGGTTGTCCGACGCGCAACTGGGTCGGCTCGATGGCGACTGCCAGGGCCATCTCGGTGGCCAGGCACGGCCTGCTGATTCGCAGGCGCAAAGGGGAAGTCAACGTTATCGCGCCACTGGCCCGCACGGCAAAGGGCGGCACGGCCAGGGAGCCGGCCCGCTCGGCAAGCATTTCGATCTGGAAGGCGTGTTTTCGCTGGGCGGGGTCGGAGGGCAAGCGGCGGACGGCGGTCACCGCGAGGTCCGGCACGGTCGGCAACTGCGGCGCGTCGGGCGGTTCGTCGCTTTCGATCTCCAGGCGCAGCGTGAAGGGTTCGTAGACAAAGAGGCTGGCGGTTTCCGCCGTGAGACGAGCGGAAATCTCGGCGCGGGCCGCTCGCGGCATCAACAGGATCATGGCAACGGCAATGACTGAAGCAAGCACATCGGGTGCCATTCGACCCCGGCCAGCTTGTCTGGCCGGTGAAGGAGATTGGGACGCTAGGAACGAGCGAGAAACGCGTTTACGCCCCCTGCCGGCTCGTCCGGCAGGTGAAAGAAACTGCCGGCCGCACGTTCGCGGAAGCCGACCAATCTGATTCACCTGCCCGACGAGCCGGCAGGGGTCTGAAAGAGAGCCTCTCTTCCAACTAGCCCGCCAATCTGATCCATCTGCCGGGCAAGCCGGCAGGGGTCCAAACCCGACTTTCATGCTGCAGTCTCCAACCGCGCCCAGCGGAAGGATGCGACGGGTGCTCACCAGTTCTTCTCCACTTTGGCCCCCGCCCGCACCGCTTTTTGCCGGGCTCGTTTCTGCTGGTTGGCGGCCTCCTCGGCCAGGATCTCCGCGGAGTTGTAGCCGGGGATGGGCAGCGACCGCAGCGAAAGCGCTTCCTCAAAATCACCGGGGGACACAGGCTGCGACTTCTTGTCTTGAGAGCCGGAATCGAGCCCGTCCGCGTTTTCTTCGTTTTCGCCGGCGTTTCGAGACGGCATGGAATCATCGTCCTCGTCGGTCTTGGGCGGTTGCAGGCTCCGCAAGGCGTCGAGTGCTTGTTCCATCCGTCCCGCGGCCGTGTGCAGCGCGGTGTTCGCCCGCGGCCAGGCGACCGCCCCGGGAGCCAGGCTGGCCAGCGCCCCGTCTTGTGCGGCAACGCTCCCGGCAAGCAGGTCGACGATCGGATCCACCTCCGTCGCGGGCAGTCTGTCGGTGTCGCCGTAAGCCTGCATGAGAACATGGCGGAGCGCGTCCCGCTGGCGCGTGATGCCCTCCAGCACGCTCGCGGTTCCCTTGCGCACGGCCCGTTGTTCGGTGGAGACCGGCAGCGCCAGGTCGTTGGATTTCTTTTCGGGCAGAAACTGTTCGCTGGCGAGCATGGATTCCGGAAGGTTCGCGTCTTCTCCGGACGGGACGGGAGGGCTGCGCAGAACTCGCCGGCTTCGCTCGGAAAGACGTTTCTGCCTCGCGGCGAGTTTTTCTAGCCGCCGGACCGTCTGGGCAAGTTTCTCGTGTCGCTGTTGTTCTTCGGCACGCTGCTCTGCAATCACCTTGTCCACCTCGCGGAGGCGTCGAGTAATCATGGTAATGCGGCGAGCGGTCTCGATGTGGCCAGGTTGCAGGAGCGCGGCGCGAAGGAACTCTTCACGCGCGTCGACCAGCAGCGAATGTTCGGCAATCGCATCCGTGCCGGATTGCTCCTGCGCGGATTTCTGCAACTGACTGCCTTGTGTGAACCTGGCTTGAAACGCTGCTGCATCTTCGTCCTCGACACGCGGAGCACAACCTGGGGCCAAGAGGGCCAGGAAGATCAGGTTCCGCATCTTCGGCAGTCTCGACGGCGACGGAGCCAACCACAGCACCACGGCCAAGGCCAACAGCCAGGGGTAGCCTTCCGAATAGCGCACTTGCCGCAGTCCGCCCACGACGACGTCGTCGCCCGCGCCGGAAATCCACTGCCGGTAAAGAGGCACAAGGTCGAAGGGACGAGTACGCGCCGGAAAGAACGTGACATTCGAACAAGCGCCGGCGAGTTCGGAAAGCGTGCGCTCCTCAAGCCGCGAAAGCACCTCGACGTTGTTGTGGCGCATCCATTGAGTGTCGTCCAGCGCGTCTGGCACGCGTGCCCCGCGAACCGGATTGCCCAGGCCGATGATCAAAACCCGCGCACCGCATTGGGTCAACACCTCGGCGGCCTTTGCGAGGTCGCTGAGATGGTCTTCGCCGTCGGTGAACACCACCAGGTCGCGGCTTCCGCCGCCCGCGTCGGTCAACACGGCGCCGGCGACTTTCTCGAACGCCGCCTGGAGCGAGGTGCTGCCCAGGTCCATGTCCGACGGATCGGTCCGTTCGAGCATGTAACGCACAAATCCGTGGTCCAAAGTGAGGGGAACCCGCACCAACGCCGACCCGGCGAATGTGACCAGCGCCACGCGCTGCCCGGCCAGCGCCGGGAGCGCTTCGAGGATCGCGATGCGGGCCATCTCCAACCGGCTGGGAAAGATGTCCGCGGCCAACATACTCCGTGATACGTCCAGCGCGATGACGAGATCGCGCCCGCGGCGCTCGACCAGATAGGGACGAGGGTTCCACTGCGGACGGGCGAGTGCCCCGATGACGCACATCAGCGCGGCCAGGGTCAGCCAGTCTCTGCGCGTCAAGCTGCCCCGCCCGTTATCCGCGGCAACCCCCTTCAGCCAGCATGCCGCCTGGCGCTGCAAGCGGCGGGATCGCGCCATGAGCCATCCCGCCAAGGCAACCATCGGCAACAAGAGCAACATCCCAGGCGCACCGAGGCTCATCCACCCACCTCCTCGGCCACCCGCAGCCACGTGGCGCGGAGGATTCGCTCCGCCAGCAGCAAGACGAACGCCGCACATGCGAGATATTGGAAAAAGGGGCTGATCTCGGTGTGATACAAGATCGCGGTCTTGATTTCGCTCGTCTCCAGATCATTGATCCGCTCATAGACGTCCTGCAAATGATCTGCGTTGCCGATTGTCCAATAGGCGCCGCCCGTTTCATCGGCCAAGCGCCGCAGCAGTTTCTCGCCGTCGGTCAAGCCCTCGTCGTCGCTGCGTCTTTCCAAGGAACTTCTGCCCTCGTCGTCTTTCATGCTGATGGCGTAGACGCGGATTCGCCATTTCTTTGCCAGTCCGGCGGCTTCCTCCGGCAGATGCAGCCCGCAGTTGTTCTCTCCGTCGGTGAGCAGCACGACGACCTTGCTCCGCACGGCCGCGGACAGGTCGGATCTGCTTCTTGCGGCGTCGGCCTGCCATTGGCCCATCTGATCGAGCCGGGCGCATGCCAGCGCCAACGCATCACCGTAACCGGTGCCGTCTTCCGAGGGGCGCTGCTGGATGTCGAGTTCGCGAACAATCTCGACCAGGGCTTCGTGTCCGTAGGTCAACGGGCTGAGCGTATCGGCGTACCGGGCAAACGTGATCAGGCCGATCAGGTCGTCTTCCCGGTGCCGGATGAATTGCTCGACGACCCGCTTGACGGCCTCCAGCCGTGAGATTCTCTCTCCTTTCTCAGCCGCCAGGCTTTGTTCCATGCTGCTGGAAATATCGACGAGCAACTGGATGGCAACGCCCTCCCGGGTCTCCTCGCCGACCTGGCGCTCCATCTGCGGCCCGGCGCAGGCGGCGATCAACAAGCCGATCGCGACTGCCGGCAAGTAACGGACTCGTCGAAGCCATCGAAGCCTGGGCGACGGAGGAACATTCCGCCACACGGCCAGTCCCGAAACGGTGATCGCTGCCGGTGGCCGCCGGCGCAGTGCGACCAGGGCCATCGGCAGCAACAACAGAATCCAAGGATAGGCAAAAGTCATGGGCCGGGATCGCGGACGGTGATGGTGACTTCGGGGAGCAGCAGCTTCTGTCCGCTGGTTTCGACCGAGAGGTTCTTGAGCTTGAACGTACCCGGTTCGAGAGCTTGCCAAACGACCACGCGCCGCTGCACGACGACGCCCTCACGGGTGAGCTGCACCGGCAGTTTCTCGATCGCCCGCACTTTCAACCGCGGATCGTCGGGGACGTGCAAGCGGATGGTCACCGCCGAATTCGCTTGGACGGTTAGTTCCAGCCGCATCGGTTCACCCGGTACGACTTGAAACGTGCGGGGGGTGCAGTCGAGATGCACGCGATCGTCTGCCGCCGTTGCCGGTGCGAAGAGAGCCGACAGTAGCAAGAGAAACACCAGGCTTAGACCCCTGCCGGCTCGTCCGGCAGGTGAACAAGACTGGGGGCTAGCTGAGAAAACACAATTCCAGACCCCTGCCGGCTCGTCCGGCAGGTGAATCAGATTGGTCGGCTTCCGCAAGATCACGAGGTGCAATCTCCTTCACCTGCCGGTCAAGCCGGCAGGGGTCGCAAGTCATTTTTTCAGTGCGTTTCTAGCCCACGAATCTTCTTCACCGGCCAGACAAGCTGGGCCGGGGTCGCTTGGCACCCGACGATACTGCTACCTTGAAGTCCGACAGCAATATTTTTGCCGGTTCTATCCTCCGGTTTCATCGGCGGTTCTCCGCAGGCGGTGACGAAAGAATCGGGCCAGTTCCTCCGCGCAGTCGCTTGAAGTGTCGAGTTCCAGAAGATCGGCTCGGACCGCGGCGAACTCCTCTCGCAAACGCCTGCGCCGGGCGTCGAACGTCCGCCGGCAGACGTCGCGGCCTGCGTGGCCGAAGTCCGCCACGAGGGCCTCGCCCGTCTCCGAGTCGCGAACGGCCGCCAATCCGCAAGGCGGCGGCTCGATCTCGCTGGGATCGTTGACGGCGATGCCCACCAGATCGTGGCGGAACGCGACCGGCCCGAGCTGTTCGCGATCCAGATCGAAGAGGAAATCGGAGAGCATCAAGACCAGAACTCGGCGCTCGGCCATGTGCAAGAGCGCGTCGAGCGCCGGCGCGGGATCGCTGCACTGGTTACCGGGCTGGATGGCCAGAAGATCCGCCAGCAGGCGCAACGCGTGCTGGCGGCCTTTACGCGGCTGGAGGATCTGCTCCACGCGGTCGGAGCAGAGGATCATTCCGACCCGGTCATGGTTGTGTGTGGCGGAAAGGGTGAGCAGCGCCGCCAAGTCGTTCATCGCATCCCACTTGGTACGGCCCGGAGCCGGGATCCGGCAGGAAGCCGAGACGTCGACGACCAGCCAAACGGCCAGTTCACGCTCTTCGACATAACGTTTGACGTACGGACGCCCGGTGCGGGCGGTCACGTTCCAGTCGATGGACCGAACCTCATCGCCGGGATGGTAGGGGCAGATTTCATCGAAATCCATCCCTCGCCCTTTGAATACGCTCCGGTATTCGCCGGCCAGGAGGTGTTCGACCGGGTATCGGGTGCGGAGTTGGATCTGGCGGAGGCGCTGGTCAATCGAGTCGAGTGGCATGGGGCGCTCCAACGCCGTTGATCGGCACGCGCTGGACGATGCGGTCCAGGAGCGAGTCGGAATTCAACCCTTCCGCCTCCGCCCGGTAGCTGATCGCAATGCGGTGCCACACCACGTCGTGCAACATGGCTTTCACATCGTCGGGCACCACGTAATCCCGTCGGTGGACCAGTGCGTGGCCCCGCGCCGCCAGTGCGAGATAGATACTGGCACGCGGCGAGGCCCCGAATCGGATGAAGGGGGCCAATTCGCCGAGTCCGCAGGCGGCCGGATTCCTGGTTGCCGCAACCAGACGCAGAATGTAGAGTTCGATTTTCTCATCGAGATGGACCGCATCGAACGTCTGGCGCATTGCCAATACGTCGTCGAGCATCGCCACCGGTTCGACGGTCGTGACGGGGTCGGTGCGCGCCACCCGTCGCATGATCTCGTGCTCCTCCTCGTGCGTCGGGTATTGGATCAGCAGCTTGAACATGAACCGGTCAATCTGCGCTTCGGGCAGCGAGTAGGTGCCCTCCTGTTCAATGGGGTTTTGCGTGGCCAGCACCATGAAAGGCTTCGGCAGCTTGTGCGTCTGGCCGCCGAGGGTGACCTGCCGCTCCTGCATCGCCTCCAACAGCGCGCTCTGCACCTTGGCCGGCGAACGGTTGATCTCGTCGGCAAGCACGACGTTGGCAAAAACCGGTCCTCGATGGGTTTCGAAAACGCCCGTCTCGTGCCGGTAGATCTGAGTGCCGACCAGATCGCCCGGCAACAGGTCCGGCGTGAATTGAATGCGGCTGAACCGGGCATTCAGTGCCTGGGCCAGCGTGTTGACCATCATCGTCTTGGCAATGCCGGGCACACCTTCCAAGAGGACGTGGCCGTTGGCGAGCATGGCGATCAGCATCTTTTCCAGCGGGTCGCGCTGGCCGACGATCACCCGGCCAACCGCCTCCAGGACGGCATCAAGTTTGTCGGAAACCGTATCTTGCATGAGCCTATTCATGGTGCGGCGGAAGCCTCGATCGGACTGAAATCGGCAATCGTGCCTTTGACGCAGTAGCCCATGTGCGTGATGCTCTTCATGGGCCGCTCGAGCTTCGCCTTCACCGTCGCTCCGCCGCCCTGGAAAGTCACACTGCCGGACGTAAGGTCGACGGTCACGATCAACTCGTACTGTGCTTCGCAATTCGTTTCACACGGCGCCGTCGCGCCTTTATTCTCAGCAAGTGGTCCCTGAAGGATGGCTGCCGTCTTCATCTTCTGGCGCAGCCCGCACTTGACCAATTGAGCCTCACTGGTACCGTCGCCGAAGGCGAGATAACCGTTGTTGGCACCGTTGCCATTGCCGTATTGCAGTTTGCACTTCAAGGTGACTTTGCCGGTCAGCGGAGTATCGATCTGCTTCAAGACCGCGCCACCCGGTTTGGCCTCTGAGGCGATTCGATAGCCCAGTTCCGCCTGGTAGGCACGTGCCTGGTCGACTTTCGCGAAGTCGCCATCCTTGGACGGGAGGTTGGTCGTCTTTGCCCCCGTCGGCTTCTTCGCCGCACTCTTCTGTTTCGGAGGCGACGGGGGAGTCGAAGCTTCGTTCAACCCCTTTACCTCCTCCTTGGAAAGTGCATCCAGACCCTGGCCATCGTCGCCGATGCAGCAAAGCTGCCCGTCGGTAGTGGACAGATACAAGTTGCCATAAGCACCCGACATGCCGTCCAGCAAGGGCGCGGTTGGCAGGCGATAGCCGGAGAGGATCTTGCCGGACTTCTTGTCCACGGTGAGCAGGACGGAACCGGACTGTCCGTCGAGCGCTTTTTCCTGCTCGGCCATGAGCTGCTGCACTTCTTCTTCCGTGATCCGCCGCTTGATTTCGTCTTGTCGCATCAATTCTTTGGGCCCGAGCACAAACAAGCGGTCATCGGATGCCACCATGGCCCGCACCAGAATCGGCAGCATTATGCTCCATTGGTCCTGGTAATCATAGTCCTTGGCGTGCAGGTGATAGACATATTCCTCCGACCACTTGAAGTACCACCGGAGGCGGCCCCAGGTATAGATCCGGTCTTCGTCGAACGTGATCATGCGTCCTGCGGGTGTGCCTTGGGCGCCGGCTTGCGTGTAGCCCGAGTGGCCGGATGCGTGGTAATTGCCGTAGACCCAGTAGGTGCGATGCCACCAACTGTCGTCCAGGAATCCCGTTCCGCTGAACAGGTGGGCATCTGCTCCCTTCTGTTTTTCGCCACCGAGCCGCGCGTGGATGTCGGCGACATCCGGGCCGTAGGCGCCGGGGTCATAACCGTAGCGTTTGCCGCCGAACATGAGATCGAGGCGGTTGCCTTCCAGGTCGAACGGCTGGTAGCGCATGAAGATCTTCTTCCCGTTGGAGGAAAGCAGATCGGCCAGCGCCATCGGCATATTGAGAATCTCGTGCTGCATCTGCAAGGGTTCGTCGGTGCCCGGCACCTTGTCGTCCATGACATGTTCTCTGATCTTGCGCCCGGTCAGCGCGTCGAGAATCAAGAAGCGGATGCCGCCATCGGTGAACATCGAGCGGCCGGCCACGGTGTAGAGCCGATCGTTCATGACCAGCACGTTGCCATGCACCGGGTGGGTCGCCTCCATGCGTTCCAGGTACATATGATTGGCCAGCGACGGCGCCGCCTGGTATTTCCAACGCAGCGATCCGTCGCTCAGGTCGAGACAGTAAACAAACCCGTCCGTCGCTCCGAAATAAACCAGCCCCTTGTAGATGGCCGGCGACGAATCGATCCGTCCGCCGGGAAGGAATCGCCAGAGCGGCTTGCCCGTCGTGGCGGCGAAGGCGCACAGCGCCGGGTTGTCCTTGTCGGCCACCAGCACTGTTTGGCCCGCGATGACGGGCTGAGTCAACTCCCCAGGGAACTGGACGGACCACTTCAGCTTACCTGGGTCGCGGATCCCGCTCACCAGTCCGCTGCGGGCAATGTCGCCCCGGTAGGTGGGCCACCCGCCCGGTTCCTGCGGCTGCTGGTTCGGAAACGCGGCCGATTCATCGCCGAAAACGGTCAACCGCCGGTCGTCGCCAGTCGGCACCAGCGCACGCTGCGACGAGCCGGCGGGCCCGAGCGCCGTAAACCCGTACATCTTGGCGCCGATGTAACAGGAGCAGGGATGTTGCGGTGCGTACAGCAAGCCGTTGGCGGGCATGACGCCGTACAGGCAAGCGCCGCGGACCCAGTGATGCAGCGTCCACTGGCCGGTTTTGAGGTCGACAAACTCCGTGCCGGTCCGGCTCATGATCAGGTAGTCTTCGGTCGCCTTCGCCGGATAGCAGCGATGGTGGAACCAATAGGCGGGGATGTCGTGGAACTTCACCTCTTCCTTGCCCGATCCGGGGTTGCGGGCCAGGATTTCGCCGGTTCCTGTGGGGCTTCCCTTCGATCCGGAGGTGACATTCGCCCCCCACACTTTTCCGTCGATCAAGAGCAGGTCGCTGGGCGATTGATAACCACCCGAGGGGTGTTTGGCTGTCCAAAGGGTTTTTCCGTTCTCGGTCGACAGGCCGGCCACCTGGCCTTCGGCCGTCCCTCGGTGCGGCACGTAGCCCTCGCCGCCGACAAACGTCACCACGCCGCCTTGTACCACCAGCTTCGGCGCATAGAACGTGGTCATCTCCTTCCATACGGGAAGTTCGGACGATTTCCACAAGACGCTGCCATCCTCGCGGCTCAAGGCGACGACCTGCCGGCCGTCGAAGCAATAGACTTTGCCCCGCGATGCGGCCAGTGTGCTCGGCGCGACCCAGCCGAAAGGCTTGGACCACAGCACTTTGCCCTCGTTGAGGTCGCAACAAAGGACGTGCTTCTCGCGCTGGATCCACCGGCCGCTGGACGGGCCGCTGGGAAAATTCATCCGCGGCCCGTTCTCGAATTCCTCCTTCGTCGCGTTGCTATCGGCGACCAGGTAGAGGAAGCCGTCTTCATAGATGATTTCCTCGGTCCCCTCCGTGCCGGCAAGCGTCTTAAGGATCTCGCCGGTATCGGCATCCATCACGGAAACGGGCGCCTCGATGCCCAGCGTGACGCACACCCGTTTGCCTGCCACGACCAGCCTGCGAGGCAGTGTGGCAGGACCGCTCTTGAGGCCGTAGAGATTACCGATCCATTGGTCGATGGGCTGCTTCCACAAAACTACTCCGTTGAAGGCATCGCGGGCGATCAGCGTCCAACGGCAGGGAAGATAGGGCGAATACGTGCTCCCTTCGTCGAAGATGTAAAACACCTTCCCGTCGCCGCTCACGCAAGCGGAGACGCTGGACATCTTATCGTGGTGACGCGACCACCGCGGCCCGCCGACCCACTGCAGGTGTTCCAACGGCGGCTTCAGTGCCTTGTCCTTGGACACGGCATTGCCGGACGCGTCGTACAACTGCATCGGCCAGTCGTCGATCGTTGGCGGGCGAGGTTTGACGAGGATCTCCGAACCAAGAAGTGCCGTCCCTTCCGGCACCAGAACCCGCAGGACTTCCTCGCGAGATACCGCACCGGCGCGCTCCACGATCAAGAGGTTGACGAAGTTGTCAATAAACGGCAGTGTTCCCGATTGCCACACGCCGACGTTGATCTTGCCGTGCAGTCCGGCCGCCACAAGCGTCTGGCGGGCCTGGCGGGCGTCGGTCTCCTGCGCCACGAGCAAGTGGCCAAGCAGATTCGGACGTTCTTGTTGCATCGATTGCAGCCGTAAGGCGTCGGCCCCGTGAACATGCACCGCCACGCCGCCGGTAAATTGGCCTTTCGCGAGAATCGCTCGCGCTAGGTCTTGACCTCGTAGGCCGCCTGCTACGGTCAAGAAACAGAACAGGGCTCCACAAACGGCGGCGATTTCACTGCGACATGTTCTTTGATTCATGTCTTAGTTCCTTGTGTCTTTTCGAGTAGCCTTTCATCCTATCAGGAGCCGCGTGTCCTGGTCTACCGGGTTTCTGCGGCCCGCATGGGTGGCATTTTGCCCTGCCGTCTCTGTCCAATTGGGGACACAGCGTGTCGGTGGGCCACACCGCACCTGTCTCCCGGCCGGTCCAGCCACCGCTACCGGCGAGGCCAGCGCCGATCCGATCCGCTCCATCAACACGGTGATCGGTTAAATGCCCCAGGAACGGCTGACGATATCCAGGTACTCGTCGATCGTCGCGCGGATCATCGCGTCGTTGATTCCTTCGCCCTCGGCGTGGAACGGGCTGACGCGCAAAGGTGATATTCGTCGTGTCGTTGCTGTCGAGGGGTTGCTTGAAAAGGCTTGCGTTTTCAGGCAGACTGTAGAGTCGTCTGGATGCCAATACTCCCGGCCCCTTCTTGATTTTGCGAAGGTGCGTCTTATGGCCTTATATACCCGAAGACTTCGGCCCGCTGCCGGATCGGCCGGCTGGGCGGGGATATTGCTGGTCGCCATCAGCGGCGCAGTCGCCGCCGAACCGGCCCCGCCGAGTATCCGCCTGCCGCTGATGAAAGCGGCACCGACGATCGACGGCGTGATCGACGAGCAGCAGTGGCGGGATGCCGTTCGCCATGTCGGATTCATCAGCCGCATCACCGGCGCCGCGACGGACCGCCAGGGCGTTTTTTGGATCGGCTGCGACGGCAAGAACCTGTTGCTGGCCGTGAAAACGGAGGCCCCACCCGACCAACGCCTTCTCACCCGTGCCGTCCCCGATCCCGATCGCGACGTTGTCGCCGCCTTTCACGATGATTCTCTCGAATTCGTCCTGGCCCCCGAAGGCGACCGTTTCTTTCATCTGATTACCAACGCCCGCGGCGCGCTGTACGACTGGGCCGTCGAGCCGGGCAACCGCCAGAATCCCACCCAACTCGCCTGGCGATTGCCCCAGTGGGAGTTTCAGCAACGCCTCGCCGACGGATGGTGGCAGGCGGAGATCGCCATTCCGTTGGCCAGCCTGGGAATCACCGCCGACTCGATTCTCGGCGAGACCTGGGGGGTACAGGTGGCGCGCAACTGGCGGCGGCCGAGCGAGCAGTCGCAATGGTCCGCCGGGCCTGCCGCCTACGACAATCGGTCGTCGCTGCCGCAGATCACATGGGATGAAACGGCCCCGGTCGTCCATGTCCTGTCGCTGGCCAGCGATGGCAAGCCGCGGATCGAGATCGCCGTCTACAATCCGCACGGCCATCCGGTCGAGGTCGCCACACTCCTGGCCGATGCCTGGCACCGCGATCCGCCGCAAGAGGCGAAACAGACCGCGACCATCGGGCCCGCTGAGGAGAAAACCTTCTCGCTCACCGGCCGCGACGGCGGCCCGGAAGGACGGCACGAAACGACGATCCGAGTGACCAGCCCGGATGGTGGCCGCGTCTACTACGACCGCACCCAGCAATGGTCGCTCCACCGGCCGGAGTCGCCCTGGGCGGTCGGCGACGAGCAGAAGCAGGATATCGCCCTGCAGTTCAAATACTATCCATCCACAAGCCGGATCCATTTTCGCGCCGGCGTCGAAGCCCTCGCATTTCGCGACCGCGTCAGCGGCGGCCGGGCGGCGATCTGGAAGGCTGGCGGCGGCGGCGAACGGATCGAGCCGGCGCTTTGGCAGCAGTCGCTGAAGTTGAGGGACTATGCGACCGAATCTACCTGCGAGATCCCGTCGCTGGGCGTGGGAAACTACCTGTTCGGCATTCAACTCGAAGGGGGCGACGGGGTGCCGAAAGAGCCGCTGCTCGAGCCGTTCGTCCGGCAGGTATTTGAGTGGGAAGGCAACACCCTGGGAATCAGCGACGAGGTGATGCCCCCCTTCACGCCGCTGGAGGTCGCAGGAACCACGGTCAAGGCCGTTCTCCGCCAGCACCGCCACGGGCCCGCGGGGCTGTGGGACGGCGTTACCAGCGACGGCAAGGAGTTGCTTGCCGGCCCGATGCGATGGGAAGTCGTGGGGGAAGACAGCGACGGCCAACCGAAGCCCTACACGATCACCGCGGAACCGTGGCGGGCGACGTCGCAAAAACCGGCCGCCGTCGTCGGCCAGTCGAGTTGGTCCGCCGGCCCGCTGCGGGCGGAGGTAGCCACGGAATACGAATACGACGGCATGATGCTGGTCACGCTTGCGTTGGAGCCGACCGAGCAGCCGATCCGGCGGCTGAGCCTGGCCGTGCCGCTGGCCGACAAAACGGCCCGCTACATGCATGCCGTCGGCGACGGACTCCGCCACAACTACGCCGGGTTCACGCCCACGGGCGAAGGCCGCGTCTGGGACAGCAGCCAGGCCAATCGCCTCGAGATTCCGGGCACCTTTTTCCCCTACCTCTGGCTCGGCGATGGCGAGCGCGGCATCTGCTGGTTCGCCGACACGGACCGCGATTGGATACTGGACGACCAGACGCCCGCGATCGACCTTTCGCGTGAAGGGGGCGAACTGACGATGCGGGTCCACTTTATCACGAAGCCGGGGCGACTGGAACGTCCGCATCGCATTGTCTTCGGCCTGCAGGCGACCCCCACGAAGCCGATGCCGGAAGGCTGGCGCCGCTGGGTGGGCAGGACGGGCATTGACGGCACTCGGCCGGTGCGGTGGCTCGGTTCCAACTTCTATTGGGGCAGCCTGGCGTATGACGAGTATCCTTACCAGTACCGCTTCGATTTCTACGACAAACTCAAGGAAACCCGCCGGACCGGCGAGATCGATCAGGAGTACATCGACCGTTGGATGGCGATGTGGGGCAAGGAACTGTCGCCCGAGGGAACCGAGCGTTACGAATTCCTCCAGCGCCATGTCCGAGCCGGCTTCTGGGGCGCGAAGGGCGCGCCCTGGTCGGACGGCGTGCGTCTTTTCGTCTACACGAATCCCCGCGGCGTCGGGTTCCACGTGCCCGAGTTCGCCACCTTCCAGGACGAGTGGCTCCGCTACCGCTTCTACAACCGCAACTGGGGCAAGGAGAACGCGGTCGGCTACGACGTCAGCCCCAGCCGCAGTTTCCAGGACTACGCCCTGTGGTGCTATCGCAAGATGCTGACCTGTTTCGACGGCGTCTACTGGGACAACATGTTCCTCAGCGCCAACTTCGATCCGGTCGTCGGCGAGGCGTGGACCGATGAGGCGGGCCGCGTCCATCCCACGCTCGGCCTGATGCACATGAGGAACCTCGCCAAGCGGACCGCCGTGATGCTCTGGCACGAGACGAAGGACTTTCCCGAAGGCCGCAAACCGCCGGTCACGCTTGTCCATATGACCAACGCCATGCTCGCGCCGGTCTTCTCCTTCATCAACTGCACGATGGACTGGGAGTGGAAATACGGTTACGACGATTTCCAGGACCGTTTTTCGCCCGATCTGACCGTGGCGGAGACGATCGGCCGGCAGGTCGGCGCCTGGCCGACGATCCTGGCCGGCGGCCATCCCGACGGCGACGACCCCCGCGTCGACTTCATGTACCGGACGCGGTTGGGGGTTACCCTGGTCCACGAGGTGCAGGTCTTCGACTACCGGCCCGAGCGCGACCGGGAGATGTACGGCAAACTGTACGAGTTCGGCTATGGGAGCGACGCCTGCAGGGTGTTCAACTACTGGCAAGACGACCATCCCGTTCGCGTTGCGGGCACCGACGCGCGGACGTTGGCCCTGGCCAACGCCGGCGCGGCGATCGTCGTGGTCACCGACTATGGCGAGGGAGGCGACTGCCGGGTGATGCTCGATCTGGCGAGGCTTGGGCTGAAACCCGAAGCATCCGCCACGAACCTCGAGACAGGCGAACCGATCGGGCGCTCGGCCCCGGGGGTCTTTACGCTGCCGATGAACAAACACGACTTTTGCATCCTGCGGGTACAATAATGACGAACCGGACGGTCTTGCTCATGGTTGCCTTTGCCGGCTTTGGCGGTTTCGCCGCCCGCGCCGCGGAACCGGCGACAACCGAACGATCCCCCTATCTTCGCCCGGAGTTTGCGAAGCTTTTCGACGCGGTCACCTTCCGCGTCGGTTTCGACGATCGCAGCATGGCGCCCGATATGGCCGAAGGCCCGAAGTACGCTCCCACCGTCTTCGGCAGCCACGACAACCGGCATCCGGCGCCGCAGTTCGCCCCGGGGCTTGTCGGTGAGGCGCTGGTGCTGGGCACGGGCGGCGCGATGTATCCGCGCGAGGGAAACGTCCTGTTGGAGCGGCGCGGGGCGATCGCCCTCTGGGTGAAGCCGCAGGAATGGCAGCGCCCCAACGACGGCAACTGCGTGTTTGCCATGACCACCAACTCGACGTTCTATCTCCAGCGCCAGGGGCCGATGTTCGACGACGACGGCCGCCTGCAGCGACACGAAGCGGTGATGTACCTCGCCCGTCCGCCCGAGGACCGTTTCGCGACGCTCACCGCTCCATCGGTGTGGGAGAACGGAACGTGGCATCTGTTGGCGGCCAACTGGTCCTGGCCGACGATGGAACTGAGCGTCGACGGCAAGCCGTTCGACGTGGTCTCGCTCTCCGCCACGCCCGAGGAAGGCACCTTCGGCGGGCTAGTCTTGGGGGATCGCAGCGGGGAACTTCGCGGACTTCTCGACGAAGTGCTGGCGTTTCGCCGGCCGCTGGTGATCGAGGAAGTGCAATTGCTCTGGTCGCTCAAGCAATGAGGAGGGTTCCCATGCTATCAGAATTCCTTATCCGCCCCGTAAGGGGGCCCACATGGTGTTTGATTGACTAGCTGGTAGCGTTGTGCTACCATTGCTCTATGAGTCAACCAGTCAAACTCTCCGACGAACTAGTGCTCGACGCTCGACTTACGGCCGAAGTTGCCGAGCGATCCATTGCGGGGCAGATCGAGTATTGGGCTCAGTTAGGTCGCGCGCTCGAACCGTTGTTGCAGGGCGCTCAGGCGCTCGCGTTACGACGTGCGGGGGCCGTTAAACCGCTCTCGGAATGCCTGGAGTCCGTCGATTCATCGGAAGGACGGCGGCGAGTGGCCGAGTATCTTCAGAAGCTGCCGTTTCCGCATTATGAACCCGCGCCGGCTTCTCCGGGAATGCTGGTTCAGATCGAGGCTGATGGAACTCGAACTATCGGACGGTTTGTCAACCGCCAGTTCAAGGCAGCCACTTGATGAAGTTCGCGGAGTTTGATAAACGGCCCGTCATCGTGGCGCTGGCGGGGCCGAACGGCGCGGGCAAGACGACATTCTACAACAGCCATCTCCGTCACACGGCGTTGCGGTTCATCAACGCTGACGTGCTTGCACGTGAACTAAGCCTTGACCCGTACGTTGCGGCGGACTTGGCAAACTCGCTACGACGAGACTTCGTGAAGCGAGGTGAGAGTTTTGTTTTCGAAACCGTCTTTTCCGACCCCGTGGGCGACAAACTCGCGTTTCTGAAAGAAGCGGCGAAGGCCGGTTACACGGTCGTCTTGTGCTTCATTGGCATCGCGGGTCCGGAAGAGTCCGAAGAACGCGTTGCCATGCGGATCTCTCAGGGAGGCCATGATGTCCCAAGCGACAAACTGAAATCGCGATTTCCTCGCACGATGTCGAACTTGGCCGCCGCTATTCAGGAGTTGCCCCACGTCCTTGTATTTGACAATGGCGACCTGAACACGCCATTCCGACAAGTCGCCGTCTTCGAACACGGGAAGTTGGCGACCTCGAACGCCACGTTCCCGGAATGGCTCCAGCCGCTGCCGGGGTGACCTCTGCCGAATTCCGGGGGCAGCTTACCTATTTGCGTGGTTTCTGTTGACAAAATAGGTAGGGTGCCCCCCGAACCATCCCGGCGTAATCCGTCCTGCGTAATCTTGAATCACACTTTCGCAAGCTGCGCCGCATGGGAATGGAGCTTGCGCACAGCGGCGGCGATTTCATCCATATCGCTCCGCGGCCCGAGGAACATGGATTGCGTGAACCAAACGGCTTCTTCACAGAGCTTGTCGTTTTCGGGGCAGCGGTTGCGTTCTTCCCACTCCCTGATCGCCTTCTCGCCGTAAACTCGCACGTAGGGACGCGTGTTGAGGGCGTTCTGGATGAACGCCGCCTTGTTCAGCGGCCCATAGCCGCCCGAGGCCGAAATTCCCTCCGCGCCGAGTGCTTGAATGAATTTGGAGCGCGGCATGTTGGCGAATTCCGTTGGGTCGTATCGGAACATGTAGAGATGATAGGCGTTGCGCGTGGCGCCGGGGCAAGGACGGGCGGGCGCGATACCGGGAATCTCGCCGAGCATCTGGGTGAGGTAATCCGCGTTGGCGCTGCGAGTCTCGGCCCGCTCGGCGAGCCCTTTCATTTGCGACAACAGCAGCGCACCCTGGAACTCGGTCATGCGGAGGTTCGTCGCACGTCCGCCGTCGTAGGTGAAATCGTAGGAGGCCACCTTGGGTTTGCGGCAGTTGTTGTGGAAGGCGTAGCACTTGGCAGCGATCGCCTCGTCGTTCGTGAGGATCGCACCCCCTTCACCCGAGGAAAGATTCTTGCTCACTTGGAAACTGAAACAGCCGGTGGCGCCCCAGTTGCCTACCTTGCGATCGTGATATTGGGCAAGGTGGGCCTGGCAGGCGTCCTCGATTACCGGGATATTGCGTTTCTTGGCCACCGCCAGGATGGCGTCCATGTCGCACGGCGCGCCGCCGATATGTACCGGGATGATCGCCGCCGTACGCTCGGTGATGACCGCCTCGATCTTGGCCGGGTCGATAAGAAAGGTCTCCCGGTCCGAATCGGCGAACACGGGCATGGCATAGTGCAGCAGGGCCACGTTGACGGTGGCGACGAACGTGTAGGGTGCGACGATCACCTCGTCGCCCGGGCCGATCCCCAGGCCCCCCAACGACGCGAACAACGCGCTGGTGCCGCTTGAAACCGCCACGCAGAACTTTGCGCCGTTGAGCCTGGCGTATTCCTCTTCGAACTGCTCGACACTCCGGTTGCGATACCACCGGCCGGTCCGCGCCACCTCGGCGACGGCTTCTTCATCCGACTCGGAGACGATCGGCCACGATCGGCCTCCGCCTCCCTTGCGGACCGGGGCGCCGCCCAGCAGGGCCGGCATATCGGCGGCGCTTGCGGCGCGGCCGGATCCGTGGGTCAAAGCGACACCGGCGGCCGTGGCGGCCATCAGGAATTCTCTTCGGTCCAAGTTCTTGGTCATGGCGTCTTCCTTTCATGTTTAGCAGGAACTCACAGCCGCTCAAAACGCTCGATGACGCCATGGTGTGCGAATCCTGGCCGCCATGCGGGAGCTGCTAATCTGGATGCTGCCGCTCGTACGCCTCCAGCTTCTGCTGCTGCAAGTCACTCAGTTTCAGAGCTTTCAGATACCGGTAGCTCCTGCGCACGACAAGAGCATCTTTATTTTCCAGTAGCAGAAGCGCTTCGTCGACCGCTTCCTCGGAAGACGCATTCTCCCGCTCCCGAAGCGTCAGCAGCAAGTGGACTTCGTAGTAGCCGTCCGCGCGCGTGAGCCAGCCGCCCAATCGGTCAAGATAACCCAACGGCAGCTTCTGATCGGTCTCTCTGAGCGCTTCTAGGAATCGCGTCCTTTTCAGCGAGTCTGCCACCAGGTATTCGTCGTCACAGCAGCAGAAGAAATGATCGACCCTGGTTTTGCTCGATGCCTTGGCCAAATAGTCCAGTGCCGGATTGATCACTTTCGCGCTGCCATGTCGCATCACCTGAACGACCGCGGCGATCGTTTCGGCATCAAACAAGTCTTGCATTCGCAGTTGCTCTGCTGCAAACGCCACATACGTGTCTTTGTCGCTGCGCAGATACCGCAACAAGTCCTGCTTGTCACATGCGCGAACGGTCATGTCGCGAATCACACTGCCAACTTCGCCATGACTCCACTGCCAAAGCGTGCAGCACGTATAGGCCGCCCCCACGACGACCGCGCTCTGCTTCGACAACATGGTGGGACGGGTAACCGCGTCCACACCGCCGCCCGCTACCGCAGAACTTGTTGGCGCGGTAATCTCGTTCAATCCGATCGACTTCAGTTGGGAGTACGGGTCGGAGAGGATCTGGTGCAGCCTTTCGTGGTCGGCCGGTGAAAAGGGCTTGCCTCCAAACTTGGTCAAGTTGCCGCCCGATGGGAGTTCGTACCGCTCGTAAGCGCCCAATGCGTCGAAATGGAGGCGAACCGTCACGGCTTTACACTTCGTGCCCGCACAAACGACCGAATCGACATCCATGAAATATGCACGCGGCTCTCCGCTGGAATCGAGGACGGGAACCACATCGCACAGCATCTGTTCCGCATTGCCGGGCACCTCGAGTTTGACCGGCCGAGAGACGACCTTGGCCGCGCGAGATTCGCCGGCATTGATCGCCAGCAAAGGCGCTACGCATAGAACGGAAGACAGCACCGCCAAACGGATGCGCAGCAGAAAACATCGCGTGGCGAGAACATGGTTGTCGCCATGACGAAGAGCCCAATCCCATTCTTCTCTATTTGCCATCAAGCGGGATTTCTTGTTTGGGTTGAATTGGGTTGATCGTTTTCCGGCAGAGGGCAATCAGTTCCGCCAGGTTGACCTTGGCATACGGTTCGTCGCAGGCGACCGTCTTTCGCCCGGCGTCGGCGACCCACATGTCGAGCGTTTCCGGTGAGAAGATGGCGTTGTGCAGGTTGGAACTCATCGCCACCGGCCGCTTGATGATCTCGATCATCTTCGCCACGTCGATCGCTCCGTGCGCCTCCTTCAACCGCTGGCTGAGCAGCGTCGCCCGGTCGCCGCCGGAGACCAACACCGTGTCGTCCGGCACGAAGGGGAGCAGCGGGTTCTGCTCGCCGGGCCGGAGCACCGTCATTTGCCTGGCGTCGGAGGCGATCGCCGCCATGTTCCGCGACTTGTCGCTGAGGACGTAATAGTATTCGCAGGTCCGCGGGCCTTGGCGGAAAATCTCCAGGGCTTCTTCCACGTTCGTCGCCCGTTCCATGATGTCGCGGAGCAGCAGGCTCATCGGCACGCCGTCCCAGTCCCCCTCGCCGCCGCCGCCCATCTCGCCGATGGCCAGCCCTTTTTCATTCATGCAAGTGACGGAGCCGACAAAGCCGGCGTAGCCGAGGCTCATCCAGGCGTGATGGCCCTCGGGGAGGAAGACCTGCACGACGGCGGCCGACTGGAGATTGATGTCGCGGATGTAGTCGAGCACCCGCGCATGGAGCACCTGCCCGTCCTTCGTCGCCGTGCCGCGGACGGCGACGCCGCTGCAATGGAAGCGCTCCGGGAAGAGATTCGCGTAACGGCCGTCGCGCTCGGCGATGCCGGCGGCGCGGCTCAAGGCATCGCACTCGCGGACGAATCGCTCCGGCACATGCGGCCCGACCCGCTCGACGATCTCTTCCATCCGGTCCATAAACCAGATGCCGGAATTGACGCTGTCGGCGGCCCCCATCATGTAGAGCGTCCGCTCGACGAGGAAGCGGGCCTGCTCCCGGAGCAGGTTGCCATGCGCCGTGCCCATCGACTCCGGCGAACCCGCGACGATGAGGATCGTCTTTCCCTCGCTGCGGCAGAGCAGCCCATGACCGCCCGGGTCGCGTGCGACGATGGCGATTTTTCCCTCGGCCAAAGCAGGGCGATGCAGCCCGGCGACGGCGAGAGCCAAGAGCAGGGCGAGCGTGTCTTTGCGTCTCACTGCACATTCTCCATTGCGAAATTGAACATGGCCGAGAACATCCGATAGAGGTCGTCCCGCTTCACCTCGTGGACCTGCAG
This sequence comes from Rhodopirellula sp., assembly GCA_012728855.1. GTDB lineage: Bacteria > Planctomycetota > Planctomycetia > Pirellulales > Thermoguttaceae > JABWBD01. Next base: position 86,724 of record JAAYEH010000305.1, read on the forward strand.
GCCGGCGGGCGGATCGAACATGGCCGGAGCGGCTGCAGTGTCGATCTGCCAGTCGCGGAATTCAACCCGCCCCTCGATGCCGTCGATCGCAAACTCCAGCGACCGCGGCGCCAGGCGTTTCTCATCGACGACCAGTCGAACGGTTCGGGATTCCCCTTTCTTGCCCTCCTTGGATTCGAGCGCCAGGGTCTTCGGACCGCCCGGCGCCGAGACGTCGGTGATCGAGACGAACTGCTCCAAGACCTCGGGGGCCATCACCACGCCGGCCAGCGCGCCGGCGACGACGCGGGCCTTGACCAGGTGGTCGGAATTGACATAGGCCAGGGGGTCTTTCGCTGTTGCCTCGTCGCCGCCGGTGCCGACAAAGACGATCTTCTCTTTCGAGGCCAGCCAGGGAGCGTCGCCATGTCCCATCGCCGCCTGGCCGACTTCGGGCAGGGTGGCCTGGAGCAGGAAACGGTTGCCGGCGCCGCGAAGAAACCGCACCGTGGTCTCGAACTTCTTGCCGTCCTTGCCCACGGTGACGGCCAGATCGACGAAGTGGCAGCGGCCGGGCTTCGGTTCGGTGGTCGCCACCGTGCCAACTTGTTTCAGGAGACCGACGACGATTTCCAGCGGCGTTTGCGGAGGAACTTCGGCCGGCGCGGCCGCGGTCCCGGCGGGCAGATCGGCGGCGAAGAAAGCCACCATGCTCGTCATGATCCGCGGCAGGGCGGCCATCGCCGTATAGTGGCCCAGGCCCTCCAGCCAGACGACCTTGTCGGCGATCCCCAGGGCGTCGGCCAGCTTCTTCGTACAGTCGGGCGGGATAACCCGGTCGTCGGTCGCGTTGATCATCAGCACTCGCCCGGCCGCCGCGCGGTCGCGGAGTTGGGCGGCATGGCTGAGCGGTTCCACGGCGGCCAGCGCCTCGTCGAGTTTGGCTTTCTGCTCCGGCGGCAGCGTGGAGATGACCTCTTGCAGTTCGCGGGTCTCTCGTGCGTGGCCGATGATCTGCCGCAGGTCGCCGCCGGCCAGGATCATCACCGCCCGAGACAGCCGCGGTTCCAGCGCCGCGGCCGATGCCGAAGCGATTCCGCCCAGGCTGATCCCCGCGATGCCGATGTGCTCGGGATCCACTTCTTCGCGAGAGGCGAGCAGATCGACGGTGCGGCGGACATCCTGCATCCCTTGCGAAATGGCCTCCATGAACAACTGCGGCTTATCGGCCATCACCTCCGGGCCTTCCTCCGGCCCGCGCTCGCCGTAGTAGGGGAGCTTGATCCAGATCGCCGGCACCCCGCGCGACGCCAACGCGGCGGCCATCATCCGCACCAACTCGAAATTGCCGCCGAGAATGTGCAGACAGATCACCGCTGGACGCTTCGGCCCACCGGCGGCGAGGTTCTTCGGCAGATAGTACTCCGCCGGAACGGTGTTGTTCTGCGGCAAATCGGTCTGGACCGGCGAAGGATAGCTCAATCGCAGGATCGTGTAGTCGGCCTTCTTCGCGTTGGATGCGACGCGATAGGTGAACGGCCGGCCGTCGAAGGTTGCCGTGACCTCCGTGTCGCCCGGCTTGACCACTGCGGCCGCGGCCGGCGTCGATTCTTGAGCGGACAGTTCTTTGAGCAAGCCCACGGCGGTGTCGACGAGCATCTCGCCGCCGCCGGGTTGAATGCGGCCGTTGATCGTCTCGTAGCTCCCTTCGGCAAACGCCTTCGTGGTCGGGATGTAGCCCGGGGCATCGTGGGCCAACTCGACCACCATCGTCGTGGCGAAGGGGGACGCCTTCTTGATCGCCAAGCCGAGATCGGCGAACACTTCCCCCGGCAAGGCCACCAGCGCCACGTCCTGGCTGAGGCAGAATACCTGCACGATCATCGGCATCGTATCGCCATCGATCGACCGCATCACCCGAATATTCCAAGCCTTGACACGATCAAGAAACGGCAGCTTGTGGACCTCGCCGCTGGCAATGACCTTTTCGGACCAGGCGGCCTCCTCGTCGCTGAACTTGCGGATCGGCACTTGGATTTCCTTCATCCGCACCGCCAGCGTGGGAGCTTTCACGTCACGGGCGTTTTTGAGCGCCGCTTTGACCGTTTTCGCCAGCTCGCCGCCGATCCTGGCGGCCTCGTCGTGGCCGCCCTGGGGACGGTCGTGGCCGACGTCGACGTGGTTGATGTCGCCACAGGTGCCGTTGCCGAAGAGGGAAACGAAGCCCTCGCCGTATTCCGCCCGCAGCGAATCGGCCAGATAGCCAGGGAAATCGGCGCTGTATTCGGTGCCGCCCACCGTGTCGAGATGGAGGGCGAAGGTCGTCAACGAGCCGAGCGGGCGATCGCCGGCCGCGCTGCGCAGCAGCACCAAGCCCACTTCCGGATCGATCGGCCCGGCCGGGCGGAGGATGTCGGGGTTGAGTTTGCCGGGATTGAAGCGGACTTCGCTGCTGTTTTTCATGTGGAATCGGCGATTGAACGACAGCCCCTGCTGGTTGCCCACCGCCGTCTGCAATCGCACCGGCTCGATTCGCGCCTTGGCGTCGGCAATCGCCTTGACGATCCCTTCGACCAGCCGTTCGCCGTAATCGACCGATTCGGCGCGATCGCTCCCGTCGCGGGCCACGGCCTGGTCGTGGAGGTAGTCGCGCAGCACGCCGTGATACTGCGGGCCGGTATGCGTGTGCGTCGCCGCAATGAGGATGTTCGACGCCGCGATGCCGGTCTTCTTTTCCGCCAGGGCGCGGGCCTGGCGGCTTCGTGCCAACGGGATGCCGATCACGTCGCAGAAGACCATCGCGGCCTGGGTATTGCCTTGGGAAAAGACGATCGCTTTGGCCAACAACGGATCGTGGACCGCCGTGCTCAGGCGCTCGTGATAGTAGCCACTGAGTCGATATCCCAGCGGCGGCGTGATGTCGGCGACGGCGACCGCCGCCTGGAGCGGTTCGGCGGCCTGGGACGGCAACGCGAAACCGGCGATGAACACAGAGAACAGTACGGCCGAGCAGCACAGTCGCATGATCAAACTCCTCACACCCTTGGGGCAGACCCGGAAAAGGGGACGGCCTCCGAGCCTCGTTTCTTGCCCGGTGGTTGTCCAGGTTGCTTCATCCTAGAGGGATAAGAATTCTCCGTCAACTTCTGATCAAGCGCCCGGTTGTTTCTATGGGGGAGCAGGCGTGTTAAAACATGGCCGTTAAAATAGGCTCTTCCGAAGAAATCATGGGTGGCGCACGACCCGAAGCGAACCGTCGAACGCCGAAAACCAGAGAAAACTGCGAGAAATGAGCGAACAGAGAAGAGGCACCGGTACTCTTGCCCGGAGTACCGGTGCCTCTTCTCTGTTCCGCGTCTCGCAGCGCATAGCCAGAAGCCTGTGATTTTCCGCGCCAGGCCTATGCGTGTTGTCGATGGATTCTATCGAAGTGCCTGGTTTTCAGGCGAATTTGCGGCAGTCCATCTACACATGTAAACTGTTGTTCATTACTTGTTATCCACAAGAAACTCAGATGAGCCAAAATCTGGGGCACTCTGAAATCGTGTGGCGGCTGGTTCGGTTTACCAGGCTTGCAGCGGGCGAACCGGCACGTCAATCGTTTCGTCCGTCGGCTGAAAGAGCACGGCGAGCCGCACGCTCTTCGTTTCCGGCAGATGAATCGTCAATTTGCGGTACTCCCGGTTGACTCGCTGCCCATCCGGATCGGGCGAGGTGGGCAAAGGGGCCGCCGCCCGGACTTCGAGACGGGCCTCCGCCGGCACCAAGAGCCGGACGAAAAATCGCTTGCCGTCTTGCTCAAGGACGGCGTTTTGCCCGTCTTCAGCGAGCTGCACTTTGGCGGAGGTGTGCATGAACCACCACAGGTCGACCGGCCGATCGGCGTCGACCTCGTCTTGAATCAGCACGCGCCGCCGGTCGAGCAAGGCCAAGCCCCGCTCAACTCGCTTGGCATGTTGTGCATAGGCCGGCGTCAGATCGGCCACGGCGAAGGCGCGGGCCGGTTCGGAGCCGAATCGTGCGATGCGGGCGGTGGCTTTGGGGTCTTGGTCCGGCCCGTTGCCCGGGTTGAGCACCAACGTATTGTGCCCTTCGCCGCGCAAGCGATAGTAGGTGTAACGCTGCTTGCCGAAGAAGCCCGGCAGGTTGTAGTTGTCGGCGCCGAGGTCGACAGCCCATCGCTCGCCAAGTGCGTCGAGCACGAAGGATCCCAGGTCGAGGTGGTTGTGGTTGACGCGGTTCGAGCCCGCCTGTATGCCGGCGTAGATCGCCTTGTCGGACCAGTCACTGCGGAGCGTGGCCACTTCCACGCCTCTCCAGTACTTGTCCAGGGGCAGACCGGCGGTCGCCGGATCCTCGCTCCCGGGGCGATAGAAGATCATCGCCGCGGCCGAGGGCTTGCCGTAAGTGATCGCGAACCAGCGAAACACCGGCTGCTGGAACCGCTCGGCCAGCCAGAAGAGCGATTCCATCCGGCTGAGCCGGTCGCCGCTGTCGGAGAAGTTGAACGTTCGGCCGCTCGGCCCGGTCGTGTAGATCGGAAACAGACCGGTCTGGGAAAATCCGGGAATCCCGGAGAGTGCGAAATCGGTGCCCAGGGCCGATTGCAGGGCGGCCAACATGGCCACGTTGTATTGGGTGGCGTAGCCCCAGTAGCCCGGCCCTTCTCCCCATGCGCCGTCGGGTCCGTAGCTTCGCATGGCCAACGGAACGCTGAGGATTGCGCTACGAAGGATCTCGCCGGCCAGTTCCGGTTCCTCGTCGCCGATCGCCAGGGCGCCCAGGGTCATGCCGCCGTTGCAGACCTGGTTCCAGTTGTGCTCGGATTGCGCCCACCAACCTTTCTTGCGGTAAACTTCCAGGCTCGGCCGCAGCCCCATCTCGATGATCGCCCGCCGGATCGTGGCTCGCTGCGATTCGGTCCAGGTGTCGTGGAGCCAGTCGTAGGCGATGGCCAGCGCGTGGGTCATTTCGGCCGTGTCGAGGAAGTGCGCGGGATTGAAGTCGGGGAAAGCGGCCACGGTCTCCAACTCTTTGAAGAGCCGGTCGGCATGTTTTCGGTCGCCGTGCAATCGGTACATCAGCGCCAGCGTATAGGCGCGATCGAGCACCGTGCGACTGGTGCTCAAGAGGCGCTTGCCGTCGGGCAGGACGTGGCGGGGCAACGGGGCCGAGACGAGCGCGTCGGCCTCTTTGCGGACAGCCGCATCCCATTGCCGCAGAGTCGGGTCGGATTGGATCTGCCGGGCGAGGCGTTCGAATGCGTCCTGGTCGATCAACAGCCGTGGATGGGTCGGAACAAGCTTTTGGATCAGTTCGGCGGCCAGCGGGACATTCTCGGGAGTGAAAACCGGCTCCGCGGCCGAAGTCACCGACAGAAGGAAGAAGCCCAGGCAGACGGCCGGCGAGCAGAAGCGGATGGGGAAACGGTCCATGAAATCAACTCCAAGAAGGATTGAGTAAGCGAGGGGGTCGGGAGTCTTTTTCCGCACGCGGCCCCACCGCCGCTCGGCGGGTCCAACTCGGTCGGCAGCCGCGTGCGGAAAAAGACTCCCGACCCCTTCTCGGTTTCATCAAGGTGCGGCGGATGCCGGCGGGTCGAATCGATAGGCTTCGATTCCCCAACGGGGCAGCTCGCGCGCTGCGACAACGCCGGAACTCGTGCCATGTGGCGTCGCTTCGCCGGTCTGTGAATCGATCCGCAGGACGCGGTACTCCCCCTTCATGCCGAGCACGTCGGTCGCAAGCTGGACGGTTGTGTGGCCGGGCGTTTTTCCGAGGTTGGCGACGACGAGCAGGTATCGGTCGCCCCCTTCGCGCCGCTCGCGGTAGACGAGGCCCTCGAAGTCGCGGTTGGAAAACGTCGCCGCGATCTGGTTCACGCTGGGCAGGTTGTAAACAACCGCTCGGTTGCCGTCGATCGACTGGAGAACTCGCCAATAGGGTAGAGCGAATTGATTCACTTCGTCGTCGGCATCGAGTGTGAAGAACGTCTTGTCGCGGCGCCGCTCGTACCCCAGCCCGACGTGCGGGTACATTCCCCAGGCCGCCATCTTGGCAAGGCCCTCCGCACTGGAGAAGACGGGCGAATCGAGGGGCCAGGGCATGGTGACGCCGCCGCCCATCATGCCGCGGTAGACGGCCGCGTCGCGGTCGGCAAACATGGCATGGTCGGAACCGGCCTCGCCGGGCAGATAACCGTCAAAGGCAAGGTTCGCCAGCACGCCGGAGTTGCCGATCCCCTGGTGCCCGATCAAAAAACCCTCGGGCCCGACGATCTCCCGCAACCGCCGCGTGAACAAGAAGTATTCCCGCGCAGCGATGTAGCTGCCGTTTTCGCAGTAGTGGCTGTCGTTGACGGCGGGGTTCGGCCGGTAACGGTCCTCGTGGATGGCCACGCAGTGCGGGCCGTGCCAGTCGACGTAGAAGCCGTCGCGGTTGCGCTGGAGGTACTTGCCGAACAGTGGTTCGTCGACGCTATAGCGCTCGATGCCGCGTCGGTAGAGGCCGACGCGCATCCTCTTGCCGTGCGCGTAGTCGACCATGCGGCGGAGCGAGGCGTCGTCGCGCGCCACCGAGTACACCGCGTGCGGATTTCCGTTGCTGCCCCCCTCGAGCATCCAGTGCTGGTGGAGGATCAGCATCGTGCCGCCGTGGGCTGCCATCTTGTCGAGTTGCTCATTCGACGGATACCAAGTCGCCGTGTCCTGCTGGTTGGTGAAATTGATCCAGTGGTAGACCCGCTGGGCGACGACGTTCGTCCGGGATTTGCCGGTGACGCCGGCGCCGAGGCCGAGCGTGAGACGGTTGTGGTAGCGGAAAGGAGTCTTGACCGGTGTTTGTCCGTCGGCGAGCGTCCAGGTGAATCGCCCTGCTTCCTCCGCCAGCGCCGTCTTGCCGGCAATCGGCCGGTTGTATTCGAGGACGGCTTGGATCTCGTTGGTATAACTCCGCAGCGGATTGATGCCGAAGGCCACCCGCGCCGAAGGGAGGGCGGGAAGCGTTTTGTAGCGAAATGCCTCCTGGCGGTATTTCGCCGCGCCGGCGATGCCCGCTTCCAGCGCCAAGGAAACGCTCGCCGCGGAGAGCGCGGTCTCCTGTTCCAATTGGTACTCGAGATCGATGGAAACGACGCCTTCCGCGTAAACCTCGTAGCCCAGCGAAACGGTCCAAGCGGAGACCGTGCCGTCGGCCGCTCGCGGCCTGGCGGTCGTCCGCAGTCGCGTTACTTCCGGACTCGTTTCCACCTGTTCCAACTTTCCGTCCGCCGCGTTGTTGAGCAGATACTCCCGCCGCTGGTCGCTGATCGAGACGCGTGGGCAGGTCCGGCCGTCGCCGCCGAGCACTCGATTCCACATCGACCCGTCGAACAGCTCGACCGACGCGATCTCTCCTCCTCTTGCCGCATCCACCGTCAGCCGGAAATGTTCGCCCGTGACGGTGATTTGCCCACCGTCACGGGCGGTGGACAAGGGGGCGGATTGTGTTTGGCATGGGATGACAAACGCCAGAAGCATTGGCGCTGACAAGACCATGGACGACAAAAACCTATGGGCGTTCAAGATCGACTCCAAGTGGAAGGCTTCATTTCACTCAAGCCAGTCCGTAGATGCGGACGGCGTTGTCATGCCAGAGCTTTCGTTGCTGCGGCTCCGGCCGGTCTTTCACAATCGCCTGCAGAGCGAAGACCCACTGCCGCAACGTCGCTCCGCGGAGGCAAACCGGCCAGTCGCTGGCAAATGCCACCCGGTCCGGTCCGAACGTGTCGAGGCAGTGGTTGACGACCGGGGCCAAGTCGGCGGGCGTCCAATCGGACGGCGCCCGCGCGATGATGCCCGAGATCTTGCATGTGACGTGCTTTCGCTGCGCCAGCTCGGCAATCCCCCGCCGCCAGCGCTCGATCGACTCATCTTGCCGCGGTTTCTGATACCAGTTGAGATCGGCGTTGCCGCAATGGTTGAGGATGAACGGAGTATCGGGACAGCGATCGACCAGCTTGGCGCCTTCCTCCAAGGCGTCGTTGGGCACATTGAGATCGAACCGCAATCCCATTTCGCCCAGCAGCCGGATATCGCGGAGAAAGGGCTCGCCGAGATGAAATCCTTTTGTGAGATCCGCCTTGTGGAGGATCCGCCGCACGCCTTTGACGTAAGGGCTCTTGCCGAAGCGATCGATATAGGCCCGAAACGGCTCCGTGCCAGGCCGCCCGCCGATGACGGCGGCGACGGTGGGATTGTCGTCGAGCTTTGCGACGGAGATGGCGTACTCCGCCTCTTTGGCCAATTCGTCGTCACTGGCGGCCACTTCCATATAGACCGCCTTGGCAATCGGCAGCCCCTCGGTCGCCAGCAGGTAGTCTCTGCTGGTGAAACTGCGATTGAGCGTCTCGGACGACTTGATCCATGCCAGGTCGAGCACCTCGCAATCCCAAAGATGCTGATGCGCGTCGACAATCGGAAATCGCGGCGTCTCGGACAACAACGATGCCGACTCCGCGGCCTCGACCTTCGAGCCCAGCGAGTTCAAGCGGCTCGCCAAGGCGATGGCGGTTGTCTGCTGCAGAAAACCTCTTCGGTCGACTCTCATGGCGTCTTATTCTCCGGTGTGAATTTCCAGTTCCCCGTTCTGACAGGATGTTGCAGGCCCTATTCTCGCTGGTGGAGTCTCGCAGGGCAACGGACCGAGCAGAAAACTCTGGCTCATCTGGGTTTCTTGTGGGTAACAAGTAATGAACAATACTTTACATGCATAGACGGACTGCTGCAACTTCGCCTGAAAACCAAGCACTTCCATAGAGTCCTTTGACAACACGCATAGGCCTGGCGCGGAAAATCACAGACTCCTGGCTATGCGCTGCACAACGCGGAACAGAGAAGAGGCACCGGTACTCCGGACAAAAGTACCGGTGCCACTTCTCTATTCACGGGTTTCCCGAGCCATGCGAAGTCGCCGGACCCTCGGCAGGCGCAAAGATGCACTGGCTGACGGCATCGTAGTCGGCGAAGAAACCCTTGGCGCCGAAGTACTGCACGCCGGCAATCCACGGTTGTTGGCCGACAACACTCACGTCGTTGAAGAACGAAACCATGTGGCCCCGCTCGACCAGGGTTCGCACCAGCAGATCACCGTCGAGCCCGGCCGGGGTCGTCTTCTCTCGCTTTGCCAAAGCGGCGGCGAGGCCGGCCACTTCGCCGGTTTGCGCCCAGACCGGCTCGAGCCGCACCGCGCCCCAGGCGATGTGCGTGGCGGAAAGGCAGACCGGCACGAGCAGGTTGTCCACGCCCTGTGGCAACAGCGAACGATAGGGGATCTGGCCGGGACGCGACTCCTCGGTGAGGATGAGCTTGCCGTCGTAGTGGAAGTCGGGGCGAGAATCGGTCGTGCAAGCGTGCGAATCCATATACCAGTCGGTGATGGCGACGCTGTCGGGATGGATCGGCGTGCGACCCAGTCCCGCTGCGAGCGAGTTGTCGTGCTCGCTGTAGACGTGACGTCCCACGATGCGGCGGGCCTCGCGAACGTACATCTCGTAAGGCACGTGGTCGTGGTCGGCGAACTCGTCCTTCGGCAGGCCCCACTCGCGGAACTTTTCCCGCGCGGCCGGCGAGACCGTCTCGTCGTTCTGCAGGAAGTACATCAGGCCGAGCGCGAAGTTGAGATGCCGCCGGATGATCTTCTCCCGCGTCGGCCAGTCGGCTTCGGGGTAGTCGTGGTTCTCGCCGGGAAGGATGGGCGAGTTCATGTGCGACTTCGCGTTCGGCCCCGCATTGGTGGCGATCCCCTTGCGGTTGTAATCGACGTACTGCCGGCGGTCGTAGTCGGGCGGCGGCGCGGCGAGCAGGATGCGATTGGCCGGTTCTTTGGTGACGCAGAAGCGGTAATTGTAGGCCTGCACGGCACGGTCGGCCGTAGAGGGACTGGTCGGGTCGATGGCACGTTGGTGGCCCGATTGTCGGTGGCCACGTAGATCAATCGCACTTCGTAATCGCCCGTCTTCGGCACATCTGGTGTAAAACGGGCCGTCTTTTGGCCTGGATCACGGTGGTTGTCGTGGCGGTAACACCCGCCGACCAGGGCGGGTTGCTTGGTGCTCAGGATCCAATCGCCGGTGAACTCCCCTGAATCATCGTCCATAAGAATGGCGGCGGGTTGCGGCACCGACGCATCCGTCTGGGCGTTCGACCGTAGGGGCGCGAACAAAAAGACTGCCAAACTGAAAAGAACCGTCTCGGTTGTCTTCATCGTTGCGTTCCGCGGGGTACACGTTTCACAATTGGTTGATCCAAAGCACCACCCGGTCGACCCGATCGTAGGGGGCGCAGATGTGCATTCCGCCGGTCACCAGATCGATCCGGCCGTCCCCATTGAAATCGCCCAGATCGAGGGCCTGGAGGTGGGTGGGGGCGTTGGTCACGTCGCGGCGACGAAACTGCATCTTCCCGTTGTTCTCCAAGTAGATCATGCTCTGCGACTGCGGGTTCTCCCAAGCGTTGAACGCGCTGGTGGCGATGACGTCCAGATCGCCGTCGCCGTCGAAGTCGGCCGCGCGGGCATTGACGACCCCGCCGAACTGCTCGATGTGGCGGTGCTGGAACTTGAGCCCCCCGAGATTCTCCAGCCACTGCACGCTGTGCCACGGCCAGGGGTGTGGAGGCAGATAGTCGAAGGCGTCGCCGTTGGTGTAAAGAACGTCCAGATCCCCGTCCTGGTCCAGATCGACGATCCACATGCCGCTGGAGCCGTAGTCCTGGTTATCCGAGGCGAAGATTTGGCGCGGTTGAAAATGCCCTTTGCCGTCGTTCTCGAAAACGTAGATCTCCTCCCATTCCTGACTCACGAGAACGGCGATATCCGGGTCGCCGTCCGCATCGAGGTCGGCGATCGGTGCATGGATCGGTCCCGAACGGCTTTGGAGAATATGGCTTTTGAAGTTCCAGTCGCCCCGATTCTCGATCCATCGCGTCTCGCCGTCGTCGTAGCCGAACTGCGCCACGGCAAGGTCCATATCGCCGTCCCCGTCGAGGTCTCCTCCCCGGACATCGGACACCCTCGCCACGCGGTCGACCACCACGCGCTTGGCGAATTTCATCTCGCCGATGTTCTCGAGGATAACCACCGAGCCGATCCGATCGTTGTTCGGAAAGAGCATCCCCAGCACGGCAATCAAGACGTCCATGTCGCCATCGCCGTCGAAGTCAATCGCCTCGGCGTGGGCGGGCGCGATCACGTCGTCGGCCAGAGCGCTTTCCGTGAAAACATCCCGCGGATACTGGCGAATCCACGAGACCCGATTCTCGTGGCAATCGCAGACCACCACATCGAGCAAACCGTCCTGGTCGAGATCCACCGCAGAGACGTCGGAGACTTTCGGCGGTTCGGCGAACGGGACGCCGATCGGCTGCGGAAGAAGAAACTCGACCTTTTCACCTTTTGGAAGCGAGACAGCCGCGACCTTTTCTCGGGAGTCGCCCGCCCCGGAGACCCCCGCGCCGATCGACATTCTGCGAACGACCTGCGACCAGGTCATGCCGGTGCGGGCGGATTCGTAAATCACGATGCCCAAGGGAAGCCCGATGAAAAGGGTTAGAACCAAGAGAGCGGCTAGTATCGTGCGGGGGCGCGGGTTCATGAGGAGGGAGTGCTTAGTGCTTAGAACTTAGTGCTTAGAACTTAGAACTTAGAGTACCAGATTCCATTTTCCATTGCCTTCGCAAGTTGCTAAACCCGCAACATTTCTCGAAGTTTTTCCGACCCATTCCCCCCTCCCAAGTTCTAAGATCTAAGTTCTAAGCTCTAGTTGGAAAAAAACCACAAAAGCCATCCCGAAAGTCCCGTCAAGAAAGCAGCCAACGGAGTCATCCCCCGCAAAGCGGCACGGGGTCGCCCGGTTTGCTCCAGCCAGATCCGCCAGGTGCTGCGAAGTCCGTAGGACAGCCCGACCAGCACGCATCCTGCCTGGATCCACGGGATAGCTCGAGGCCAGAGTTGACGCCAGGGGGTGCCCGCCAAGCCTAGAAAATCCCAGCCCCAACCCAATGGATCGGAGAACGATTGCCGAACAAAGGTAACGTTCACCATCAGCATCGGCACGACGAAGGCGACCCACACCATCAGTCCCAGCGGGATCAACGCGCCGGTCGAAGCGGTCATCAAGGTCCAGGCCGACCGATCGAGGCGGGCCAGTTGCTTTCCCGCCCAAGCCAACAGCAGCATGACGGCGGGCAGACCGACCAGGGCCGTCGTCCACAGTACGCCGGCATAGACGCCAAAAAGCCTCCAATCCCTCTTGTCCAGCAGGTTGACGTAGTCGCGCAGCAGCGGCCAAGGCCCCAGGTGAATCAAGCAATACGCCACGGCCATCACGAGCATTCCCATCGCCAGCCAGGCCTCGCTCGCGTCGCCGATTCTCGTTTCATGGCCGAATGGCCGCCAGCGGAGCGTGACGTTGCCGAACGGGCAGGTCTTGAGACATTCGGTGCATATTCCGCAGTCCGTATTCTCGTTGATTTCCCCCACGCAGAGACCAAAAGGGCACGCCCATCCCTTGTCACTCCCTTGCCGGCACCAATGCCCGCCGCACCGCCGGCAGATGGCGGGCGACGTCGCTCGCAACGCCAACTTGCTCGACCGCGAGTACAGCCCGACGAACGCGCTTACCGGACAGACATAGCGGCAAAAGGCCCGCAGTTCCCAAACCAGAGCCATGAGGGTCGCCACGACGACCAGCCCCAGAACGAGCCAGCCCGACCATTGCGGCCTGGCCACCAGCACGGCCGAAAACGTGCCCAAGATCAGGAATGCCAGGGTCCGCGGCCAATGGTTTCTCAGCCGTCTCGGCCAGGGCAGGTTGAGGCCGAAGAATCGATTGTTCAACCCGCGCGTCGAGCCGACCCGCACGCCGGTTACCGCTCCGCGCTGCGCGATTTCTCCCAGGGTGGGCAACGGACAGGCGAGGCACCAGATCCGACCGCCCAGCGGTGTGAGAACGGCCGTGAGCAGAAACAACCACACCACCCACATCAGCATGACCCCGAGGTTTCGCCCCGGCATGTGCGTGCCGAAAAGGGTCGTCAACACGACGACGTACAACAGCAGCATCGTCGCGGCGACCCAAGCAAGCTGGAAGCCTCGCCGTTGCATCCATCGCTTCAACCACGGAAAACGCAAGAAAAGATCCCATCCGTCGGTGGGCGCCACCGCGGGCAACTCGGCCGCATTCGTTCGCAATACGCTTCGCAAGCGCACCAGTCCCACGATGGGAATGCCCGCCAGCAGGCCGATCGATGCAAACCAGAGGGTATTCGGTTCGATCACGAGATTGCCATGTTCGAACGCATGCATTGGGCCGCAATAGACGTGGCAACGATACTGGCTTTTCGACACCAGATAGCCCATCCAGCCGGGGTGCTCCGCCTTGAGCACCAGTTCATCCGTCAGCTTCGGCGGCGCCCCGGGATCCGTGGCGCGAAACACCGCCACATTGCGGCTGCCGGGGGTGATTTTCACGTCGACGTCGAACTCCTCCAGAAAGAAAGAATGGCCGGTGTCTCGCGTATCGAAGGTCAGATGCAACCAGTCCCCCCGGTTGCACCGAATCGTGGACGGTTCTTTCCCATAGCGAAACGATTCGACGTGAATCAAGCGATGCTGAGGCGGCCTGGCCAGGAACTGGCAGAGCGCGGCGGGAACCACGGCAAACGCCAGCAGGGCCAGCGTTGCCCCGGCGGGCGGCCCCCATTTTCTTGCCTTCCCGATCAAGGGCACTCTTCTTTTCGTTCTTTAGAATCGGCGAATGAATGAGGCGTAGAA
>JAAYEH010000306.1 GCA_012728855.1 Rhodopirellula sp.
AACCGCAGATATCCTCTGCCGATACGGCGGATAACTACCATCGTTCACCCAATCGCCGCCAGGAGGTACCGTATAACTACCTACGGTGATCGATCCTCCAATCTGGTCCCACAATGCCTGCTGCTCGATAAACGGCAGCATGTGGTAAATCGGACTGGCGGAGTTGCAGGTTCCGCTGTGGGTATTCCAGGCACACCCCGGCGGATTCGTGCCCATTCGCCCTGGTGGCAAGGACTTGTAAGTGTCCTCATAGTTGAGCATTGCCAACGCGAGCTGCTTGAGGTTGTTCGTGCATTGGCTGCGACGTGCCGCTTCGCGGGCCGCCTGGACGGCCGGCAGCAGCAGGGCGATCAAGATGCCAATGATGGCAATGACCACCAAAAGTTCGACGAGCGTAAAACCGCGCCACCAGCGGCGCTTGATCGCGGATAGAACCATGGCAGACTCCCAATAAAAAATGAGGCTTGTACTTGCCCAACTTGGGCGTAATCGCCAACGACTGCCAATTCTCTGCGCCGAATCGTGTTCCTGTTCCTGCCGCAGGCTCGCGGCTTGCCATTTCTTATACCACGCGGCTACGGCCAGAGCAATGAGCGGGTCTGCAATTTTTGGCAGAGTGCAAATACGACGCTCGCCCCCCAACCGAATGTGGTAAACCACATGGCAAAAAGCACCTGGGAAGTGCCTGTCAACGACTACCGCTCCTGTCGGCTCTCTTGCATCGGATTAAGATCACCAGCCAGCTAATGAACCCTCGTGGCCGGACAAGCAGGCGGCCACAGCCGTACTTAGAGCCTATCCCAAAACCGCCGGGGACTGGCTCATTTTGCGGAGTCTTCGGAGCAAAATGTGCCTGTCCCCCTCTCCGCCAAGGTTTTGGGATAGGCTCTTACTCCGATGTCAACTCGAAGTTGAATTCCGTCTGGCCTCCCTTGGAGACCTCGGCCTTGAATCCAGAGGCGGCCGGATCTTTGTACTTGGCCGGAAGCTTGTCGGAAACCTGCGGCTCGTCCGCCTCGCCACTCTTGTCACGGGCTTCCATGGCTGCCTTCGTGGCCTCCTCGGCACTCATTCCGGGCTTGACCGCCGCGGCCGCGGCCGATGGTTCCGTTTCCGTCTTGGAAATCATCACCACATAACTCCCTGCCAGGGCCCCGTCGTTCGGATCCTGCGTGGTCAACTGGTAACGGCCGCTCGCGTCCGTCACTCCCGAGGCAGCCGTGCCACTACCACTAGTCGGAGCAAACACCACATTCGCCCCTTCCACCGGCGTCCCGTCCAGGGTCACCACGCCCGATACCGGCACCGTATCCAGCGCGCTCTCACCGTTGCCGCAGCCCAACAACGCCAACGCCGCCATGCCTGCCACCGTCGTTCCGATCAGCCGTCGCATCTTCACCCCCGTTCTTCTTTCAAGGACAGTCGTATGCATCCCTTCGCAAGTCGCACCCACCACCATGAGGTAGATCCGATCACATGACGACAACCCTAAATCGGAGGAATGGCGGCGTCAACCCCTCCGTTGCCCATGCGCTCCTTTTGTTAGAACAGACGCCTTCGATGGCGGCGAGCAAACGGAATCTCGCGCAACGGGCATTTTTTCACCGGCTACTGCCAATCTTCTCATTCCACCAGACTGCGACCCAATGACCCGTTTCGCCTGAATTCCCGTGCGTTCCCACGGCGAAGTCGAGATCCCCGTCTCCGTCAAAATCCGCCACCTCCAGGCCGGCGTGATAGGGAAAGCCGGTCTCGAGCACATGGCGGGCGAATTGGCCCGGCGAAGTCTGATCCATGAGTAGGATCGATGCCCACTCGTCGGGCGTGGCCGTCTCGGGCTTCACCACCGGCGGCAGGAAAGCGGCGATGACGAGATCCTGGTCCCCGTCCCCATCGAAATCGCCCGCGCGGATCCGGCACGCTCCCGAGAGATCGGTGAGTCGGTGGTATTGGAACTCGCCGTCCCCAAGATTCTCCAGCCACTGCGCCCCGTGCCACGGCGGCACGTAGCGATTGTCGAAGGCATCGCCGTTGGCGTAGAGAATGTCCGGATCGCCATCCAGATCGACGTCGGCTAGGCTGATCGTGCTCGAACCGAAGGTAAGGTCGGGCGCTCTCCAAAGGGTGCGGCAATGGAATCTCCCGTCGCCCTGGCCAAGAAAGGCCTCCACGCATTCGTACTCCTGGCTGACCAGAGCCAGAAAGTCCAAGCGTCCGTCGCCATCGATATCCGCAACGGGGAGAGTCGTCGTGCCGGGGCGGGAATCGATTTGCCCGGCCTCGAAGCGAGGTAGCTCACCCGCCGAGGCGACATTTCTCAGCAGAAGAATCTGGCCCGTGCGATGCCAGCCGAAATCGGCGACCAGCAGATCCAGATCGCCGTCCGAATCAAAATCCGCCGCCCGCACGTCATCTACTCGGCCCAATCCCGACGCGATCATCTGCTCGTCAAAGGCTCCCTGCCGGTTGCGCCGCAGCCAAACGACTCTGCCCCGATCGTGATCCGTGGCCACATAGCTGCCAAGATCCGCAATCACCAAATCCGTGGCCTGGTCTTGATCGAGGTCGCAGGGTTCGGCGCGGCAGGGATTTCTCAGCTTCGCCAGGATCCGAGCGGTCCGTCGACGATCCTTCAGGTCGACCGCGGCCACATATCCCTCGCGCATGTCGCACGCTATCAGAACCGGATGCTCGTCCGGATCCAGTTGAATCCACTGCAAGCTGGCAACGGCCGGCGGCCGGTTCTGCCCTGAAGAGAGTCGCTCCACGGTAAACGACGTACCCAGCTTTGTCTCGGCGTCGTGAGACTGCGGATACACGATCCGCTCCGGAGCCCGCCCGCGAAAATAATTGGCAGCCAAAGCAAGCGGTGGCGGATCGAGGTCCGTGCGACCCGAGCGAGCGTAGAAAATGTACCCCATCGCGACCTCGTCGACCCACGCATCGCGATGAAAGCTCTCCGCAAGAGGCACCGCATGGCAGTCGCCGCAAAATGCCCGGATTCGAGATTCGGCCGCCTCGTCGATCGTCGCCTCGGCTGCGGTCGCTTGATCCCCCGAGTCCTGGTGGTCTGCGCCGGCAAGCCAGGCCCACAAAACCAGGCCCATCGCCAGACATCCCAGACCGGTGGCAATCCACCTCAGCGCGGACCGCGATCGCCGAAGCCGTTCGCCAGATACGATGAAAAACAAAGCAGTACACCTCCTCAATTCACTCTGTATGTTATACTGTCGGCGGTCGCCTTTGGGGCGGGGGTGTCGGAAACCGGGATTCTGCGACTCGGGTGCCCCAGTGCCCGAAGCCTGCGAACGCTCTCCTGGTAGTCGAACATGCCGCCTTGGAATTCTCCGGTGAAAACGGCAAGTCGTCGCACTCTGTTTGTATTGATCGCAGCCGTGTTGCTGTCGGTCGTCGCGATCTTCTTCTTCGGCCCGGGCGCCGCTGCAAGGTTCCTTCACCGGACCGCTTCGCGCCACATGGCCGTAGGCCGATTCGCGCAGGCGCAGGCTCGTCTGGCCTGGGCGGCCCGCCTCGATCCGCAGGATTATCGCACACCATTGCAACAGTCCTCGTGCTTTCGGCGCCTCCGCGAGATGGGAAATTGGGCTAACGCCTTAAAGGTGGCGGTTGCCCGGGGGGCGCCGCCCGCAGTCGTGGATCTCCACCAACGACTCGGCGAGGTTCAACTCGGCAGAATGGACGACGGGCTGGAGCAGGCAATCGCCCACCTCACCTGGCTTGGCGCTTCTCCTGACGACCTTGCCACCGCAGTCGTTTTCGGACTGCTGGCAAGACAGCATCCCGAGGCGGCGAGAAACTTTCTCGACACAGGCGTCGATCCGATGCCCGACCAGGCTCAGATGGATTTTCTCTGGGGAGTCTACTGGCGTTATCAAGGCAGTCTCAGTGAAGCGGAATCGCGGCTCGAGGCTGCGCTGGCTGCCCGGCGAGGCCACGAGCCGGCTCGCGCCGAGTTGGCCGCCCTGCTGGAGCAACAGGGGCACTTCTCTCAAGCGCTTCTGCATTACCAGGAGTTGGCGGAGCAGACCGGCGGGCGGGAATCCGTCATCCTGGGACTGGCACGGGTATTGCGCCACCTGGGCCGTTTTCCCGACGCACGCCGCCGGCTCCATCCACTTGCCTTGCAGCCCTCGCCGTCACCCTCGGTCTGGATGCAGATCGGGGAGATTGAAATGGACTTGGGCAATTATCCGGACGCGGAGACCTGGCTGCGCAGACTTCGCCCGGAAGCGTCGATGGATTCCGTTCTCATCACGCTTGCCGCCCGCACGTTTGCCCTGCAAGACAAAACCGGCGAGGCGGAACAGCTCTTCGCTCGCGTCGCCGCCCTCAGCGATCGAGGGCTGCTTGTCTATGACCTGCAGCAACGATTGTCGGAGAACCCCGGCGACAACGAAGCGGCTCGGCAGTTGCAGGTCTTGTACTCGACTCCCTTGCCGCCCACCGACCTGCACCTGGTCGCGGTTTCTTCCCCTTCCGGTTCGGACGGAACGCAATCCCGTGCTGCGGAGTTGTACGCTCAGCACTGCGGTGCCTGTCACGGGGCGACCGGGGACGGTCGCGGTCGCGCCGCCCGCCATCTTTTCCCCAGGCCTCGGGATCTCCGCACCGGCCGGTCCCAACTCGTCAGCACCCGCAACGGCGTGCCGACGCCGGAGGATCTCGAAGACGTTCTCCGCCTTGGAATGCCCGGCACATCGATGCCGGCATTCGACCATCTCAGCCAATCCGACCGCACGCTCCTCGGCCGCCTGGTTCTGGAGTTTAACCGCGAGGGAATGCGAGAGCTACTGGCCCGATCCCTTCGCGAATCGGGAGACGCCGTCGATGAGGAGGAAATCGAAGCGGCGGTCGAGCACTGCACCTCGCCAGGCGAGCTGATCCGCGTGCCCGAGATTTCCGGGCCGGACGAGAAGGCGATCGCCGCGGGAGGGAAGACCTACCAGCAACTCGGCTGCGTCAAATGCCATGGGGACGATGGCCAGGGTGGAAACGAACCCGCCGGCTTCGACCACTGGGGCTACCCGAGCCGCCCCCGCGATTTGGTTCGCGAGCCATTCAAAGGCGGTCGGCAAGCGGAGTCGATCTACCTGCGCCTTGCCGCCGGGATGCCAGGCACGGACCACCCGGCGATTGTAGGCATCTCCTCGGCGGAAATCGTCAAACTCGTCTTCTATGTACTTTCGCTTACCCAGGAGCAAGACGGTACGCTGACGAATTTTCAGCGCTGGGTTGTTTCGGAGCCCACTGCGTACCGGGCAGCCTTCTGACTTTTTCTATGCGTTGGCAAGCCTCGGCGGCCATCGAAACCGTAAGAGCCATCACCGACCCGAATGGCTTGTGCAGTCTCTGTACGATCCCGCGCCCTGACATGACTTCGCACTGGGCCGCCGAGAATAAGCCAGGTTGGAAACATTTCCCTCCAGTTGGTAGAATGGGCTCGTTCATCCACGGTAGCCGTTGGTAGACGGAGAACGAATCCTTGTGGCGATTCGCAGGAGATCGTCGGTGGCAACACCTGCTGTTTGCCGCTCAGTTCTTGGCCCTTCTTGCGGTCTTCTACTTCTACGTGCTGTTGCGAATCCGGCCGCATCTGCTCTACCATCAGAATCCGGTCGTGTTTCTGGTCGATGCCGACTTCTTTGTCGGATTCCTGGAGCGGCCAGG
>JAAYEH010000307.1 GCA_012728855.1 Rhodopirellula sp.
CCTCCCGCCGTTAGCCGCCCTCTCATCCAAAATTCACATCGCCCCCGCTCGCCGCGCCCCACGCTGTGAGCGAACAACGCAATTCATCTGAACGCCGGTACGGAAATTCATCTGAGCGGCGTCGCCAAGCTCGTGTCGCACCTGACGGAACGACTCGCCGGCAACGAAGACGGCAAGCCGAAGGTGTTTCGAGACTCGGCGATCCAGAACCTGTCGGAGTTCTTTGGCCGATTCCGCCAACTGAACGTCCGGTCCAATGAGCAACTTGATGCCTTGGTCGACGATGCCAGCCGCATCGTGCGTGGCGTCAATCCGCAGACATTGAGGGACAACGCAGGCTTGCGGCAGCAGGTGGCGACGGAACTGTCTCGCGTTCAATCGGTTCTGGACGGGCTCTTGGTTGACCGTCCACGTCGCAACATCCTGAGAAGGGCCAAGTCCTAGGGGGCAGGCGGATGCAACTGGTCATCGACAGCACAGGTGTCGTCCGCTGCCTTTACCACGAGGGAATCAACCTGTCCTCGCTGGGCCGAATGGTGATTGTCCGAGGTTCACACGTCGAACCCGACGAAAGCGGCCGCTGGCACGCCGATCTTTCTCCTGTCAATGGTCCGCGTCTCGGACCGTTCGAGCGGCGGAGTCTGGCCTTGGAGGCGGAAGTCGAGTGGCTGCAGGAAGATTTGACACGTTCCAAGATGCAACCTTAGAACGCCGACAACGGACTGTGGCTGGATGAACGGCACCGGGCCGTTTACGCGTCTCAGAACAGGCAGGCTAGTCGTCCCACCGTAATCTCCAGGCCAACCAGGGCAAGCACTGCAAGTTCATTGCCACAAGCCACTTGCGTCATTCTCGTCTGTTTGCGGATGTCGTGTCAACGGCCACACCTGACCCGCTCCTTTCATCTCATTTGGTTAGGGGCCGCGACAACATTATCGATTCTTCCGCTGGTCCAGCACAGCTGGAAGAGGCCTTGGCAATCACTCCGCACCAATGGTATCATCTCGCCTGCAAGTAGTGTATAGTACGTGGTTTACGGTGACGATGCACCCCGTGGCCGATACGCCCCGTGCCGGCACCACTGTCACGGAGCGGCGTTCCGGCTTGACGCCTCGTTCGCCGAACGAATCTGCTGCCGTACCAGGACCGGCCTAGATCTTGCTGGAGAATCCCATGACTCTGCCGCGCACGATTCGAGCGTCCTACCTTGCCGCCGGGCTTTTGGCGTCCGCAATAGCCGCTCTCGCAATTTGGTTGTTTGTGACGGGACTCCCCACGGGAGGCAATTCAACCCAGCCGGGATCGAGCAAAAAGCCGATCGTCATCGCGACCTTCTCCAAGGCGATTGGAAATTCCCCTTATCACATCGCCAAACACTTTGGGTGGTTCGCCGAGTTGCCGGAACTGAAAGGCCGTGCGATTCAATTCAAGGAATTCAATGACCGAACTGCCATAAGTGATGCGTTTTCCGCCGGTGATCTTCACGTACTATTCTGCGCAGAGGTGCCTTCTCTCCTGTGCCGAATCCAGGGGAACGACATCCGCATTGTAGACCTATCCACAAAGGTCGAACAGAGTATTTTAGTTCCTCCCGAGTCCACGATCAAAGGTCCGAAGGATTTGCGGGGCAGGAAAGTCGCCGTCTTGCAGGGCACGAGTTCGCATTACTGCTTACTCAAGATCCTTGCGGCGAACGGTGTTGCAGAACGCGATCTCGACCTGCGCTACATGGCGGCGAATGAAGGAAAGGTCGCGTTTGAAGGCGGCCAGATCGATGCGTGGGCTGTTTGGGCTCCGTTTGTTGAGCAGCAAGAAGTCTCTGGTCGTGGGAAGGCACTCTCCGGAGGCGACGCCTACATCAACAGTGTCATGTCAGTCGCATATCCTGTCATCAGCACTGAACCAGCGGTCGTCAGAGCTCTCGTCGGTACAATAGAACGGGCCAAGGGGTGGATACGGGAGAACTCGCAAGAAGCGACGGAGATCGTGGCTCGCGACCTCGGCCTTGACGTGGAAGTCGTTCGCTTGGCTTGGCCCAAGCATGACTGGGCCGCCACGTTGAATGCTGCCGCGATCGCTGACTTTCAAGCTAAGGCCGACTTCTTGGCTAAACAAGACAAGACGAGGCAGGGCAAGTCAATCAACGTAGCCAGCGATGCGGTACAGACTTCCTTCCTTCCGCAGTGAGGTCGACATGCGTTCCTCATCACTGCTCGCCCTACTTCCTTTGGTCGTTGGCCTGTCGTTGTGGGAAATCCTCTACCGAGGATCCTTTCTGCCTAGCGCCAATTCTGCTGGACCGTGGGACACTGCAGTTGTGCTCCTCCGATTCCTCCGTTCTAGCGAGATGTTCATACAGATCGGTTATACCCTCTTCCGCTTGAATTGCGGCGTGATCCTGGGTCTAATTCTCGCCCTACCTGTGGCCATTCTGATGTCAACAACGCCAACGTTGCGGCGGTTGATCAATCCTTCGGTCTCTATCTGTTCCAATGTGCCCGTCATAGTCTGGATTCCGTTTGCGGTAATGCTTGTTGGAACCGAGGAGGCATTTAAGGTCTCCTTGGTCGCAATCTCAGCGTTTTTCATCACGACTACGATGGTCTTCGATGCTGCTGCGAAGACGCACTTGCCGTTTCTTGAAGCCGGCCGTGCCTTGCATTTTCATGGACTTACTCTTATCCGTCATGTCGTCCTTCCCGCTGTGTTACCAGCGGTAATCGGAGCCCTTCGGGCAAGCATCGCCTTCGGTTGGGTTGTGGTTTTCTTCGTGGAGTATGCATCGGCACGCGCAGGGAGCGAGGGACTCGGCTGGCGAATAGCAGACGCCCGTAGTATGGGCCGAATTGAGGAAGAGTTCGCCGGACTGATACTTCTGGGGATTGTAGCATTGCTCCTGGACAGACTTGTCAACTATGGCCAGAAACGTGCGTTAAGTTGGATGCATATTGCCGAGGTAA
Organism: Rhodopirellula sp.; assembly: GCA_012728855.1. GTDB lineage: Bacteria > Planctomycetota > Planctomycetia > Pirellulales > Thermoguttaceae > JABWBD01. Next base: position 2,961 of record JAAYEH010000307.1, read on the forward strand.
CATGACCCGTCCTCAGCCAGAACTAGACGATGGCGATCTCGAAGCACAGGTACCGTACTTCTCATATCGTTCGGGCCGTGGGGTTGTTCCTGTACTGAGAGACATTTCCTTTGTGGCTCCAAGCGGAAAAATCACGGCCGTGATGGGCCGTAGCGGCTGTGGAAAGACTACGCTGCTTAGACTGCTGGCAGGAATCCACGCCGAGCCAACCTTGCGTTTGCGTTATCGGAACCAACTCTTGCATCCCCCCCACCCTGCAATTGGCTTGGTCTTTCAAGACTACCGGCTCTTTCCATGGAAAACGGTGGAAGGAAATATTCTTTGTGCTGCGCAATCCTCCAACCAAGATCCAAGTGCCGTTTCTGAACTGATTCAGGAGTTCAGGCTTACTGAGCTGAAACATCAATGGCCAAAGACCTTGTCGGGCGGTGAACAAGCGCGAGTGGCTCTTGCTCGATGTCTCGTGCAGCGTCCAAAGATCCTCTTGTTGGATGAAGTATTTCGCTCGCTCGATCTTCAGACGCGGCTAGACATTTTTGGTACAATCGATCGGCTGACCCGCAAGCTCTCACTTGTCACGATTGTCGTGACTCACGACGTGGACGAAGCCAGGCGAATTGCTGAGCAAGTCTTGGTCCTCGAACTCACTCCCACCACCATTGGCCGGACCATCCGCCGAACAGACAGCGACGGTCACTCGATTCAACACGAACTTGCCAACACGTTGATGACCCATGAATAATCGTCTTCCGATAGACGGCGTTTTGGAACGTCTAGATGCCGCTGCGGGCGACCATTTTGGTGATGGTACAAACGTCGACCCTCGCGAGACATTTCGACGATTTGACCCCCTCTTATCAGCGGTCTTTAAGACCATTCCAATTATCGGGGAGGCTCCCCCTGCGGGGCACGCATTGCAGGATGCCGCCGGAAGGCTCCAGAACTTCTTGCCCACGTTGACCTATTGCGTAGGAAGCTACTGGACGCCCATCAAGTCTGGCGGTAGGCATTCCACATGCCACAGACGCCCGAAACGGGGTACCGCCGCGGCTCCTCGCCCCCGCGCTGCTGCCGCGTTGTTCTTCGCCATCAGCCACAATGCCGGCTATCAGCGACCATACAGCACAGACTCGCTATATACCGCAACGCACTTTCTCGTCGAATGTGCCAGTTGTAAGCGAAGTCTTCCGATCGAGTTCCGCGGAAGTGTTGCCTCGGTCGACATGGCAAACAGTTGGCGAGTGCCAGTCGCCCTGAAGGCTGACTTGCTCGCGAGGCTTGGTTGGGAACGCATTCTCTGCCAATTGACAACTGCCTTCGAGAAGGACGCACCATATGCCGATCGTTTCATAAGAAAGGCCATTGCGCACTTTGAGGAACTTGACTCTCGTATTGAGCCCGATGCCATTGGCGCCGAGGCTGTGGACATGTTTCGACAGGCCGCTCGGTCAAGTCCGGACCTAATTAAAGATCTTGGCGTGCCGTGCGCTGGTAGCCTACGCCAAATGTGGGAATGCGACGTTACTGATGAACAAGCTGCATTCATGGTGGCTTCATACCTCTTGTGGAATGAGGCAG
>JAAYEH010000308.1 GCA_012728855.1 Rhodopirellula sp.
AAGGAACCCGTAAACTATCCCTTGTAACTCGCTAAGCCACAACCTCGAACTTTCCAGTTCACGTCGAGCTAAGACACACTTGCTCCTCCGCCGATCCTAAGCGCGCACGGCTCTCAAAACATCGTGTAGATGAAAGGCACCCGTTGCCCGTCACGGAACCGTTGCCCGTCACGGAACCGTTGCCGATCACGGGTCACGGTCAGATTCTGGCACGGGAAGGCCGACCGCCGAAAGTTCCTCGCTGGTTTCCCAGCAGACGCTAACGAAACGGGCCGGGCTCCCGGCCGCCCTCGAATTGGCTCGGCAACGGGCATAATACCAGCGAGTATCGCTCCTCGCTTTGTTGGAGTCTTCTGAGCCGTCTGTGGCGATTCTAGCGATTGTTCCCTGTAAATGGCACGCCGATTGCTATCGACGGGGTTCCGTGCTCCTGCCATGGCTGCGAGGATGCAGCCGGCCGGCAACGTGGGAGCTTCGCGAGGTGTTTGGTAACGATTCTGTTTGAGGAGGAAGCAAGAATAATGTCCCGGCAACTTTTCCAGGCTGTCTATCGTGGCAAGAACGTGAATCACCGAGTTCCCGGGCGACCGGCATTCACCCTGGTGGAGCTTCTCGTAGTGATCGCGATCATCGGAATTCTAATCGGCATGTTGTTGCCCGCCGTCCAATCGGCCCGCGAAACGGCGCGGCGGATACAGTGCAGCAACAACTTGAAGCAACTCAGCCTGGCAGTACACAACTACCACGACACGCATCAGAAAATGCCCGCTCGCGCGGCAGGCACACAGGGCACCGGAACCAACCAAGGCTGGTTGAGCGGATGGGTGGTATTGCTGCCCTTCTACGAACAAGGCGCGATGTATGACCGGATCACGGCGGGAGATCCAGCGGCGGGGGTTCCGCCTTGGGGCCCGCCGACCGGACAAGCATGGGCTGTCTGGGGTGTTAGTCCCGATGTGCTCCTTTGCCCTTCCGACCCGGGCAAGTTCGATGGCAACAACCTTCGCTTGAACAACTACTGCTTCTCGGGCGGCGACGACGCTCGAAACATGGACGGACAGACCTCCGAGAACACGCGCGGCGTCTTCGGACACCGGTTCTGGCACAAATTCGCCGAGATCACCGATGGCTTGAGCAACACCGTGATGCTCAGCGAGCGACTCCGCTGCGGAAACAATGCCGGCGGCTACACGGTAGCGGCCGGGGAATTGGATCACCGCTTTGGACACGCGATTGTCCCCAACGTGCAAGCCCAGCCGAATCGCTGCCTGGTAACCACCGACGGATATTACTTTGTTGCAGGCACCACCGTGGAAAGAACGTTCGGTTCGCGGTGGGCTCGAGGTGCGGCAAACCGTGCGGCGTTCAATACCATCCTTCCACCCAACGCGCCTTCCTGCCTTGCCGACGTTAACAACGCGACGTCGGGAAATGACGATCAAGGCGTGGTGCCGCCGAGCAGCATGCATCCCGGCGGAGTCAACGTGGCCCTGTGCGACGGCTCGGTCCGCTTCATCAGCGATACCATCGATACCGGCAACCTGGGAGCCAATCAGGCGAATACGTACACGGGACCAAGCCGGTACGGTGTCTGGGGCGCGCTCGGCTCCAAACAGGGCGGCGAAACGGTGAGCTACTGAGCCAGTGTGGCGTCAACAGACCGTCCGATCTGATCGCGACGGTTTGTTGCAAGCCGAGTCCATCTCTCTCGTCTCGTGAGGGATTCTCTTCCCGAGACGAGAGGGAAGTCTTTCCGCGTTCATTCCAGAGTAGGAGGTAATTCGTGAACCAGTCCGCCTCGATCGTCTGCTTTTTCGCGCTAGTCCCCTTGCTCGGACTTGGCTGCTCCGGTGGTTCCGAACCCAATCGTCCCGAAACCTGCCAAGTGTCGGGATTGGTTACCCGGGGCGGGCAAGCGGTTGCGTCAGCTACCGTGACTTTCCATTCCCTTGATGGCTCACGGAGCGCCGTGGGAGTTACCTCAGACGAAGGCAAGTTCACCCTCACCACATTCAAACCGGGCGACGGCGCCGTTGCGGGGCAGTATGCCGTCGCGATCGCCAAGTACGATCTTCCCATGGCCGCCTCGGGAGCGGATGGAAGCATCGCGGACACCGGAGAGGAAGACATCGACCGGCCAGAAATCCGGATGGCCAGTCGGCGCGAGTCGCCCGGCCCAAAAAACTTGCTTCCCGAGAAATACGCCGATGCGAAGTCCTCCGGGCTCATTGCCCTGGTTGCGAAACGTGGTGACAATCAGTTTGATTTCACAATCGACTGATTGGCGTGAGGACGATATCGAACCGCAAAGGGGCTGCGTTGAAACGGTAGGCCAGGGTGTCGTCGGTAATAGCCCTCGCCTGGAAGGGGGTAAGATCGACTATTCGGCATCCCAAATGGATCGCCTTTTGACCTGGTGCCGCCAAGGGCAGATCGCGCGGCGAGATTCCGATTCGGCCCCAGTGGACTGGAGCCTCTTGTTGCCAGCGGGGATTGAAGGGGACGTGTTGGCTGGACCTTTGGGCAGCGCGAAGGATGCGAAGGAGCCGTCAGGGGTGCTGATCCTGGTATCGGCCAGGAACCAGAGGTTCGATCCGGAGCACGAGTCGATGATGGAAGATTCCGCGAGGATCTTTGGTATCGCATCGCCGTGTTTCCTATTCTCCTGCCCACCTTGCGCGAACGACCGGAAGACATCCCGGAACTTGCACGGCATTTCGCCGAGCGGGCAGCCTCGCGTTTCGTTCTGCCTCTCGCCCTGCCCTCCGCGGAAGACGTCTCGCTGCTGATGACCTACGGTTGGCCCGGAA
>JAAYEH010000309.1 GCA_012728855.1 Rhodopirellula sp.
CCGTCCAATCTGATCGCGACTGTTTGTCGCAACCCGAATCCACCTCTCTCGTCTCGTGAGGAATATCCTTCCCGAGGCGAGAGAGAAGTCTTTCCGTGTTTAGAGCCTATCCCAAAACCTTGGCGGTGAGGGGGACAGGCACATTTTGCTCCGAAGACTCCGCAAAATGAGCCAGTCCCCGGCGGTTTTGGGATAGGCTGTTATTCCAGAGTAGGAGGTGATTCGTGAACCGGTCCGCTTTGATCGTTTTCTTCCTCGCGCTAATCCCGTTGCTCGGACTTGGCTGCTCCGGTGGTTCCGACCCCAATCGTCCCGAGACCTGCCAGGTATCAGGATTGGTTACCCGGGGTGGGCAAGCGGTGGCGGCAGCCACCGTGACTTTCCATTCGCTCGACGGCTCGCGAAGCGCCGTGGGGGTAACCTCTGACCAAGGCAGGTTTACCCTCACCACATTTGTCCCGGGCGACGGTGCCGTTGCAGGGCAGTATGCGGTCGCGATCGTCAAGTACGATCTTCCCATGGCCGCCTCGGGGGCGGATGGAAGCATCGCGGACACCGGAGAGGAAGACGTCGACCGGCCAGAAATCCGAATGGCCAGTCGGGGCGAGTCGCCCGGCCCAAAGAACTTGCTTCCCCAGAAGTACGCCGATGCGAAGTCCTCCGGGCTCATTGCCCTGGTTGCGAAACGTGGTGACAATCAGTTTGATTTCACAATCGACTGATTGGCGTGAGGACGATCCAGCAATATCACCCTGCAACCTTCTGCCGTTGCCGTGCCAAAGACGGCATGGCCAGTTTCTTGGGGCATGGATCGCGAAGCAGCGGCAAAGGCACTACTTGGGCTCCGCGTGCTGTGACGGACGGCACGGCGGAGCGTGCCTGCTGCTATTTGACCGACACATGCCACGAAATCTTGCCGCGCACTGCCAAAAATCCGCCAGCCCTAAGGCAAGACATCCTGCGGCGGCCAGCCCTGCCGCCTCGACAACCCCCACTCTCGGACTAGTGAATGAGCAAGTCAGGCGATCTGCTGTGGCGGTTCGTGTGATTCTGCAAACATCGCAATGAGCGTAATCTTGGCACTATTTCTGCTTAGTGAGATGTTTTGGGGGTAGAATCGCGCTTTGGGCACAGGAATCCGCTAAATATGGCAGGGACTGCCGTGATATTTTCTGGGAAGCCAGCAGATTGCACTGGCAATGGAGTCTCCGGTTATCTGCAATCGTTAGCCACAGAGATCTGGCGGGAGGCATGCCGGCATATTGAGATTGGGGAGTCGGCCGAGACGATCGCTTCGGTGCTGGGCCGTCACCTCCCGATCGACCATGTCCTGGTGCGTCGGATCGAACTGCAAAGGGGCTGCCTTGAAACGGTAGGCCAGGGTGTCGTCGGTAATAGCCCTCGCCTGGAAGGGGGGAAGATCGACTATTCGGCATCCCAAATGGATCGCCTTTTGACTTGGTGCCGCCAAGGGCAGATCGCGCGGCGAGATTCCGATTCTGCCCAAGTGGACTGGAGCCTCTTGTTGCCAGCCGGGATTGAAGGGGACGTGTTGGCTGGACCTTTGGGCAGCGCGAAGGAGCCCTCAGGGGTGCTGATCTTGGTATCGGCCAGGAAGCAGAGGTTCGATCCCGAGCACGAGTCGATGATGGAACTGCTGCTGGAGCCATTCTCGACCGCGCTGGAGAACGACCGGCGACTTCGTGAGACGGAGGCGATGCGCGCGGCGGCCGAGGCCGACAAACAATCGCTGCTGACGCGATTGGGACGCAAAGACCTGGCCGATGTAATCGTGGGAGCCAACTCAGGGCTCCGCGCGGTCATGGAGCGGGTCGAACTCGTGGCTCGCTCCGATGTGCCGGTGTTGATCCTAGGCGAGACCGGCACGGGCAAGGAACTAGTTGCCAGAGTAATCCATACCCAGTCGCCACGATCGGGAAAGCCCTTTCTGCGGGTCAACTGCGGCGCCATCCCGATGGAACTGATCGACTCGCAGCTCTTCGGGCACGAGCGAGGCGCGTTTACCGGCGCCGTCGAGGCCCGCCAAGGATGGTTCGAACGGGCCGACGGCGGCACGCTGCTCTTGGATGAGATCGGCGAGTTGCCCTTGGCCGCACAGGTCCGCCTGCTGCGGATCCTCCAGGACGGTTGGCTGGAGCGCGTCGGCGGGCACCGGCCGATCAACGTCGACGTGCGGATCGTCGCCGCGACCCACCGCGACCTGGCCGCAATGGTCACCCAAGGAAAATTCCGCGAGGATCTCTGGTATCGCATCGCCGTGTTTCCCATTCTCCTGCCCACGTTGCGCGAGCGACCGGAAGACATCCCGGAACTTGCACGGCATTTCGCCGAGCGGGCAGCCTCGCGTTTCGTTCTGCCTCTCGCCCTGCCCTCCGCGGAAGACGTCTCGCTGCTGATGACCTACGGTTGGCCCGGAA
>JAAYEH010000310.1 GCA_012728855.1 Rhodopirellula sp.
GAGACTGAGCAGCTTTTGTTTCGCTTCCAACGCCTGGCCGCTCAGCCGCACCCGATCGGTCGCGGACAACTGCCGGTCTTCATGAAGTATGCGCGTCAGCGAGGCGATTTGTTCCTGCGTGGTGGTAATCTCTCCGTCGACGCGGGTGATCGCCACCTGGAGATCGGTGTTGCGGAGTTTCGCCAGCGGCTGCCCCTTGGTGACCAGGTCGCCGTGCTTGACGAAAAGGTCATCGACTTCACCGTCGACGGCCGCAAAGACGTCGCGGCGCTCGACCGGCTCGAGGGTGCCCTTGGCTTCCAGGTTGAAATTGGCGGGCCAGATAAACAGGGCCAACAACACGGCGAGGACGGCGCCGGCGATGCCGAGCGTCTTGGGGAGGGTGCGGGCCTCGACGATCCACTTCGTCTTGCCCAGCATTCGCCAAACGGGCAGGAGGAACAGGCTCTCATGTTCCAGCGCGTTGGCCAACGCGGTGCTGCTGTGCTGCGTGACCACCTCCACCCGGTGCAGCATTTTTTCGGGCACGCGGCTGTCTTCGATCTGCTCGACGATCAGCGCGCCGACCGGCATTTCCGGCTCCCGGCGATTCTCTGGCTCCAGTTCGTGTTCCTTGTCGGTGAGCCGGATTCGCCTCAGGGGAAGGACCGCCACCGTCTTGGAGTGCGACTCGTCGACATACTCCTGCACGGCGTCTTCCACCTGCGGGGCCATGTTGCTGGTGTCGCCGGTGTACCAGATCGGTTCGTCGCTGTTGACCACCGCGGTCGCCAGTCGCCCGAGGAGCCGGACCGTGTTCGATCTCTTGTCGAACAGATCCTGGCCGCTGACCGCTTCCACGTGGCATTTGCGCCCTTTGCGAATGGCGACGCTCACCCGATCGCACTCGATCAACCGGCGGCCCTCGTTGGCGATCGTATAGGCGGCTTCGCGGGAGTGGAGGCTGGCGTGGACCACTCGAGTGAATTCTTCGAGCTGGCTCCACAGCACCTGCCGGTCGGAGAAGTGGCGAAGCTGGCGGCTCTTGAGATAATCGCCGGCCAGATCGCACATCTGCATCAAGAAGCGCAGATAGCCTTTTTGGGTGCTTGGCCCGGCCTCCGGACGTTGAAAGATCTCGACGACGCCGAGCGTTTCCAACTCGGTCTTCATCGGGCCGAGCACGAGAAGGAAACCCGTGGGATTGCCTCCCTGTTCATCGTCCATCGCGCCGGAATGCGGAGGAACGATCACCGCCTCGCCCGTGGCCATCACCTTCTGCAGAAGCCGGCCGTGTTGGACCTGTTCCTCCTGGGATTTTTCTGCCAAGTGGGTCTCTTGGAGGTTGATCTGGTAGGCGATTGCCAGGCGACCCTGCTCGGCGGTCCAGACCACGCCACCGTGGGCAGCCAGCGCGGAGACGATACGGTTGAGAAACTCCGAATAGTACTGCTGGGGCGTCAGATCCGACTTCGACAGTTGGGCGATTTCGTTGACCAGCGATCGAATCTGGTGCTTCGTCTGTTCGATGAGGCTGGGGTCGAGCGATTGTTCTGTGCTACTCATGCGGTTGCCGTCGAGCGGAGTTGCGCTGGCTTGAGAAAGAAGGAGACCTTCTGAAAGGTAGCTTGAGATGCCTGCAAAGAGACCCACGAGCTTTTTGTCATTATTGCAGAGATTTCGCCTGACGCCACCCCAAAACCGCTCGCATGGAGGGGGTAAGAGGCATTGCCCTCGGGAGATTCGCGAAAACCGTCAAATTTCTACACAAGCCCCCACCGCTTGCGTAGAAACCACTCGGTTCCGAGGAGACCCACCATCGCCAGAAAAAATGGCCAGGTGTCCCACAGACTCCGTTTTGCCTCAGTCTTCACTTCCAGACTTTCGGTAGCATTCATCATACGCATGAGGAGGTCCGGGAGTTCCTCGGGGGCCAACGACTTTCCTCCGGTCATGGCGGCCAAACCGTCGAGTATCGTGGCGTCGGCGGAAGCATTGTCCAGTTCCAGATCCTCGTCGAATACCTGGAATCGTGCCCGTGTGGAGCCGAGCACCTGATCTTTCGAGTCGGCGGTGACGCGGATTGCGTAGTCGCCGGACATTTGGGGAGCGAGGAAGGAGCCACTGGTCCGCTCGGCGCCGCGGATCAGGTCGATCGGCTGCGGGTCGCCGGTGGGTGGGACAAGCTCGGCCTGGAAGGTCGCGTCGTCGACCGGCTCCCTCTGCGGTGTTTCAGCCCCTACGGAGAACTCCACGCGCTGCCCGGGGCCGAATCGGCGCGGGTCGAGCTTGACCCAGACGTTGCCCTCCAGGCCCTCGTCCTTGCGAGCCAGCCAAAGGACGACTTGGCGCCAGAACCGCTTGTGGGCGGTTTCGAATCCTCGCATCCACCACCGCCAGGTTGAATCCACCGCGAACGCCATGACGCGTCCGTCGCCATAATGATGGGAAACCAGCAACGGCTGATCCTGCGGGGAGGCCGCCAGGATGAGAGCCGCGGGTTTCACACCGCGGAAGCGGCTGGCGCCTTCCAGCGGTGGCAGTCGGTTCCAGATTTCCAGGTTCGCGTTGTCGGCAGCGGCGAGCCGGAGTGCGAAATGGCGGCGGCCGATGAGGGTGGGGATCATTCGCAACGGTCCGGGAATCTGCAAATCGTTGGCGATGGGGCCGCCCGGCTCCTGCCTTTCCAATCGGTCCATGCGGATCGGCAGGACATCGGCCAAGGGAGATTCCGCGTAGCCGCCGGGGCCAAAATTATGGAGGCCGCCAATCATCATCAGGCCGGCTCCGCGGGAGACCGCTTCGGCCAGATCCTGGAGTTGCTTTTCGCTGAACGTCGACGAGTCGAGATCGCCGAGAAGATAGACTTCGTACTTGCCGGGCTGGAGTCGCTGGGGCAGGTCGCCGGGGCGGTCGTCGGGTCGCCGGGGATCGATGCGAACGAAATCGACGTTGATATCCGCTGAGGTGTCGAGCGATCGAGCAAGGAAGGTCGCTTCGGGCCGCAAGGCGCCTTCCAGGTAGAGAACGTTCAACCCGCCCTTGAGAACGTTGACGAAGGTGCTAAGGCGGTTATTGGTCGTGACGAGTTCGCCCGCCTCTTCGGCCGCCTCCACGGTCAGCTTGTATTCGCCCGGCGTCTGGGGCGCAAATTCAAATTCGACGGGGATCAATTGCCCGTCGGCCGTTGCGCGAACGTTTTTCGTGGCGACGACTTCCATTTCGCCGGCGGGGTTCTCGAAGGCGAGCCGGACGGCGATATCGCGATTGACGTAGCCGTCAACGCGAATTTCCGCACTGACGGTCAACTCGTTTTTGACGAACACCGACGAATTGGCCAAGAGGTTTTTCACGGCCACATCTTGAGCCTGGCCCAGTCCGCGCGACTGCCCGAAACGGAGCGTGTACAAGGGGGCGCCGAGATGCTTCAAGCGAGCAGCCGCGGTCTGGGGCAGCACGTCGCGCGGCGGATACGCCCGCTGCGCGCCGTCGCTCAGGAGGACGACGCCCAGCAATCGCTTGCCGGCCTCGTTGCGCAAGACGTCTTCGAGCACCGATCCGATGGCGGTCTGCCGGCCGGTCGGCTCGGCGGGCAATTCGGCTTTACCGGCGTTCAGCGGGCTGGGGTGGGTTTCGGCGTCGAAGGTGAAAACTTTCAGTTCGAACGCATCGTCGATTGCCGCAAGCGGCTCTCGGGCATCGGTGAGCGTGCGGCGCAGAGCCTCCCAACGACTTCGATTGCCGGCTGCATCGCGAACCCCCATGCTTCGCGACTGGTCGGCCAGGACGATCAGCGTGGCCGCCTGCAGGTCGGTTTTCGTGTAGACGAGCGTCGGTCGCAGCATGGCAAGCACGACGAGCACAATTACCACGGTTCGAATCGCCACCATTGCGGCCTTCCTCCCCCGCGTCAGGCCGGCCCGACGCGGGGAAACCGCCAACAGCATCAGCATGGCCAAAGCGGCCGCCACCACCCAGAGGTAGCTGTCGGCAATGGGATAGAAAGAGAGGCGAACCATCAACAATAGTCCGTATAGGGTGTGATACCGAGTTCAGGGTGGTTGCTTAGATTGGAGGTTGCTTAGATTATCGCCGCCTTTAACAGTTTCGTAAGTTCTCTGTTAATGGATAAAGTTTGCCTGACCGATACAACTGTTGTCCGTTTGCTTCTACTCCCCCCAATAAACTCGTCCGATAGGGAGGTCGCTCCCGTGGAAATCCACCCAACGGCGTTGGTCAGCCCGACTGCCCGCATTGATTCTGACGTTCGCATCGGCCCCTTTTGTGTTGTCGAGCCGGAGACGACCGTTCTGGAGGGTTGCACGCTCGAAAGCCGTGTGATCATCAAGAGTGGGACGACACTGGGCCGGAATAACCACGTGTTTGAGGGGGCGGTATTGGGTGGGCTACCCCAGCACGTCAACATGCCGGAACGTCCGGGTAAGCTAATCATCGGCGATGGAAACACCATCCGGGAGAATGTTACCGTACACCGGTCGTTGGAAGAAGACGATGCCACTTCGATTGGCGACAATAACCTCCTGATGGTCAATGCTCACATCGCTCATGACTGCCGGATCGGCAATCACGGCATTTTTGCGAATAATTGCATGCTGGCCGGGCACATCACCGTGGCCGACCGGGCCTATATTTCGGGCGGAGTGGCGATCCATCAGTTCTGCAGGGTCGGTTCGCTGGCAATGGTCGGGGGCCAGGCAAGGATCGTCAAAGATGTACCCCCCTATGTGACGGTGGATGGCGCGAGCAATCTCGCAGTGGGGTTGAATCAGATCGGATTACGACGGGCCGGGTATACCGGCGAGGAAGTCTGTCGACTCAAGGAAGCCTACCGTGTGATCTATCGCAGCGGTCTGAGGTGGAACGAGATTCTCAGTGCGCTGCGCGAGCAGTTCCCCAACGGTTTGGCATCGCACTTCCATCCGTTTCTCGCCACAACAACCCGCGGAATCATCGCCGAGCGCCGTATGCCGCCCCGTGCGACCATCAAGCTTCGCCAAGAGCAAGAGAAGCAGGAGTTTTGGCGGGTGCGGGCAGGATGACGGTAGACGTCGATACGAACCAACAACAGCCCGGCTGCCAGTAGGCAGCCGGGCTGTTGCGTTTCGGTCAGGAGTAGCCCGGCTGCTGCAAGCAGCCGGGCTGCTGGAACCTTAGTTGAACGGGTTAGCGCCGAACGGATTGGGAGCGGCACCGCTTTCGGCGGGCTTTCCTTCAGCAGGCTTTTCCTCAGCAGGCTTCTCCTCTGCGGGCTTTTCCTCGGCATCTGCCGCCGGCTTTTCGGCGGGTGCGGCAAACGGGTCGGCGGACATCGGGTCGTCGGCAGCCGGCTTGTCGGCAGGCGGCGCGGGCGGTTCAGCGGGAGTTTCGTCCGCCGCGGGTTTGGGCGCCGCGGGCGCCGCGAACGGATCGGCCGCCGGTGCCGGAGCTTCCACCGGCTTGGCGGCAGGCGGGGCGGGCGGATCATCCGCGGCCGCGGCAAACGGATCGGCTGCGGGCGCATCCTGCATTGGTTCGTCCGGTTTCGCCTCGGCCGGTGCAGGCGCGGGCGCGGCGACCGGATCCACCACCATCGGATTATCGGCTGCCGGTGCCGGAGCTTCCGCCGGTTTGTCGGCAGGCGGCTCGGCCGTAGCGGGCGCAGCAAATGGGTCGGCCGCGGGCGCATCCTGCATTGGTTCGTCCGGTTTGGCCTCGGCCGGTACGGCAGCGGGCGCGGCGAACGGATCCGCCGCCATCGGATTATCGGCTGCCGGTGCCGGAGCTTCCGCCGGTTTGTCGGCAGGCGGCGTAGGCGGCTCGGCCGTAGCGGGCGCAGCAAACGGGTTGGCCGCGGGCGCATCCTGCATTGGTTCGTCCGGTTTGGCCTCGGCCGGTACGGCCGCGGGCGCGGCGAACGGATCGTCGGCAGCCGGCTTGTCGTCGGCGGGCATGGCAGCCGCGGGTTGATCCGCCGCTGGCGCAGGCGCTGCAAAGGGGTTGGCGGCGGCCGGCTCTTCCATCTTCTCTTCCACCGCTTGTTCGACCGCTTCGGCAGCCTTTTCCTCGGCTGGAGTGACCGCCGGTGCGGCGATCGGACCTGTCTCAAAGGGGCTGGATACGGCCGGGCCTGTGCCGGCCGGGGCGGCCGGCGCATCACCCGCTGCTTTCGCCTGCTCGCGCAACACGCGGCTCTCTTGCTGCCGAATTTCGTCGTAACGGGATCGGCGGATCTCCTGCGCACGCTGCCAGGCCATCATGCGTGCATTGGCGCGGTATTGCTCGAGCAGCAGTCGGTCGTGGCCTTGAACACGTTGCAGAGCCCGCCCCACATCGTAGAAATTGTTCACATCACCGGCCTCCTGTTGGGCCGCCTGCTGGAAGTCGAGTTTCGCTTCCGTTTCGCGCCCCAGCCGCAGGAAGGCAAGCCCGCGGTAATAATACACCCGCGGATCCTGGCTTCCCGCGTCGATCGCGGAGGTCAAGTACTGGAAGGCGCGGTGATAGTCGTTGGAGTGGTAGGCGTGGACGCCATTGCCGTACATCTGGCCCAAGACGGCGTCTTGAGCGGGCAGGGAGGCGGCGCCGAGGAGGAGCACGCCTCCCAGCAACAATACGACTCTGCGGTACATAGCTAGTGACTCCTGGCGAGCGAAACGGATGTGTCCAAGGGAGAGAGCGGCCCGGCCTCTTCCCGTCAAGTAGGGCACGGCCGATACCTTTTGCCCATCCTAATTCGGCAATGGGAGAATTTCAAGCAAACGCCTTCAAAGTCGATTCCGCCTGCCGGGCGGAATCCATGGCCGAACACCCCCCACCCTGCCCGTCAGCAGCGCAGAACCGCTACGGCACAGACCCATTCGGGAAAACGAAATCGACTCGGATCCAGCGGGACACAGGTTCCGCTCGGCAAGCGAAACCTACCGGCCGATCGCCCAAAGATGCTGCTCGCTGCGGAAGAAGATCTGTCCCTGGCTGATCGCTGGTGATGCGTAGCAGTTCTCTCCTAAATCGTTGCTGTAAAAAACTTTAAATGTTTCAGCAGGACGCAGAATTTTCGTCACTCCGTCATCCGAGGTGAAATAGGCCAATCCTTCGGCGAGGACGGGCGACGTGCTGTAATGGGGGCCGAGCCGTTCCATCCAGTGGCGTTTCCCGGTTGTGGCGTCAAAACAACTGGCGATCCCCTTGTCGGAGGCAAGAAGGAAGTATTTGCCGTCGGCGGAGAGGATCGGCGAGGGGACGTAGGCACAACCTTGCTCGGTCCGCCAGACAATGTGGCTATCGGTGACATTGCCGTCACCGTCCGGTCGAATCGCCAGGATGTGGTACTCGGGAAATCCGGCCGTAATGAAGACCAACTTGCCGTTGTAAACCGGCGATGCGACAAACTGCTGAGTCGGCCCGTCGAGGATCCAGTGCCGCTTGCCCGTTCGCGGATCGAAGCTGGCTACGCAAAGGCTGCCGGAGAGGATCATCTGGGTGCGACCGTCGATTTCCCGAATGATCGGGGCACAGTAGCTGCGGGTCTTGTTTTCGCGGGGCGTCTTCCAGATCGTTCGCCCCGTCTTCTTGTCAAGCGCCACGAGGTAGGAATCGCCGTCGTGATCGCCATTGATAATGGCAAGGCTCTCGAACAACAAAACGGAACTGCAATAGCCGTGAACGCTGTGAAACTCTCCGGGACGAACGAGCCATTGTTGCTGTCCCTCGAAGTCGTAGGCGGCCACCAGCATCTGATTGCGGTCGAGGAAGGTGACGTAGACCGACTCGCCGTCTGTCGCGGGAGTGCTGGAGGCATAGCTGTTGAGTCGATGCTTTTTCTCCATTGGGGCGTTGATCACTACGCGTTCCCAGAGCAACTCGCCCGTGGCTCGGTCCAGACAGAGCAGGCAACGATCCTCGCGATCCTGGCGGCAGGTAACCAGGAAGATGTGGTTCCCCCAGACAATTGGAGAAGCATGGCCGCTGCCCGGTATGGCGGTTTTCCAAGCGATGTTGTTTCCGCTCGGGCCGTCCCACTGGACGGGAATGCCGGTTTCCACGGAGGTTCCGTCGTTGCGGGGCCCTCGCCAACAGGGCCAATTCTCGCCGGCCGCGAGGCCGAGCAGAAAAGGATTGAGGAGCAATGCGGCAATGAGAGCCGGCGCTGTCGAAATCCGGCGGCTGGCAGTCGGACGGCACAGCTTCGTACCACATTCGCGGGTGGTTGATTGGAAGGACATAGATCGCTCCTCTTCATAACTCGGCCTGCGGCCGCATCCGAATCCGTTTAACCGCAACGGCCAACGGCCTGCGCGGGATTGGTCGTGGCGTCTTTTGTTGCCGCCCCAGCGCAGGCCGCTGGCCGTTGCGGTTAAACGAGCCAAACACACGCGCACGGGGTGCAAACGCTTCCAACAAAGATACTACAAGGATCCATCAAGCCAACGGAACCTTGTTCGGCGCCGAGGCGGTTTCCCGAACGTATCGTGGCACGGCATATCCCGGCAAGCGGCGGCGAAGCTCGCCGATCAGCCGCACGCCTTCCTCCGGCGCCACCTCAAAATGCGCCGCCCCGGCGACCCGATCCAGTTGGTGCAAATAATACGGCATAACGCGGAGGTCTACCAGTCGCTGGTAGAGTTCGGTCAGAACGTCTACGCCGTCGTTGACCCCTCGGAGCAGAACCGCTTGTTGCAGCACGGGCACTCCCGCGTCCACCAACCGCCCGATTGCCTCCTCGACCGCCCGATCGATCTCGGCGGGATGATTCACATGGAGCACCAGGATCGAGGTGAGGCGGCTCCCCCTAAACGTCTTTAAAAGAGCGTCCGTTACTCGTTGGGGAATAAGAACCGGTTGGCGGGTGTGGACCCTCAGACGTAGGAGGTGGGGAATGCCGTCAAGTCGGCCAACTAATCCGGCGAGTACTTCGTCATCTAAACAGAGGGGATCGCCGCCGCTGAGGATCACTTCGCTGACGGACTCTTCCGAGGCGATTTTTGCCAAGGCCATCTCCCAATGTAGTCCGTCGCGGCCCGAGGCTTCAAAAGGGAAGTGCCGGCGGAAGCAGAAGCGACAATGGACGGCGCAAACCGCAGTTGTTACCATTAGGACTCGGGCTTGGTATTTCCACAGGATGCCTCCCGGAAGTGTAGAACTAGCCTCCCCAATCGGGTCTGTGGTGAACCGCGAGGAGTGGATGAGTTCACCTTCTGTCGGCAGAACCTGCAGCAGGAGCGGGTCGCTGGGGTCGCCCATCCGGATGCGACTGAGATACGGCCGCGGCACCAAGAGCGGGAAACCCTTGGCCCCGAGCTTGGCCGTCTCGGCCAGCGACGGAGGCAGCTTGAGAAGTCGGCACAAGAGCGTCGGATCCCGCACGGCGTCGGCAAGGGCCGCCCGCCAATCGGGATAGCACGGCGCGGTGAGGCGGCAGTCGAGCGGGACGGTAGCGGGAGAAAGCAGAGGCATACGTCGGATCCTACGAGTCCTTTGGCAACCTTTCAATAAGCGATACAGCAGTACAGGAACAAGCCGTGGCGAGCTACAACACCAGCGATTTTCGCAAAGGACTCAAGGTCCAGATCGATGGCGATCCTTACTTGATGATCGAGTGCAATTTCGTCAAGCCGGGCAAGGGCCAGGCGCTCTACAAGTGCAAACTTCGCAACCTCACCCGCAACACGGTCCTGGACCGGACCTATAAGAGCGGCGACTCGCTCGATGCCGCCGATATCGAGGAAATCCAGGCCCAGTTCCTCTACCGGCAAGGCGAACAGTTCGTCTTCATGGACAACGAGTCGTACGAACAATACGAGCTTTCGGCAGCCCAGGTGGACGAGGCTTGGAAGTATCTCAAAGAGTCGATGGTCTGCAGCATGCTTCTGTTCAACAACAGCCCGATCGGAGTGACGCCGCCGAACCACGTTGTCGTTCGCGTCGAGTATACGGAACCGGCGATTCGCGGCAACACGGCGACCAACGTCACCAAGCCGGCCAAAGTGGAAACCGGCGCGGAGCTGACGGTGCCCAACTTCGTGGAAACGGGCGAGTTGATCAAGGTCGACACACGGACCGGCGAATATATCGAGCGGGTGAAGGAGTAGTCCGGCGACGCTTGGAGCCTATCCCAAAACCGAGTCAGGAGAAGGGGACAGGCACATTGTGCTCCGAAGACTCCGCAAAATGAGCCAGTCCCCAACGGTTTTGGGATAGGCTCCTGGCCTCTGGGGGCGACGGCAATGGCCGAAGCGACGCATGAAGATCAACGCGATTTCCATCCGTCCGCCCCGTGGGTCAATCTGCGACTGCGTGCCCATCTGCTCCGCACGACTCGCGAGTTTTTCGACGCCAAGGGCTTTCTCGAGGTCGAGACGCCGATTCTCTCGGCCGACACGGTGATCGACCGCCATCTCGATCCGTTTTCAGTCGAGGCCGGCCCGCTGCCGGGTATTCCCGAGAGGCTTTGGCTGCAGACCTCGCCGGAGTTCGCCATGAAGCGGATGCTCGCCGCGGGCGCCGGGTCGATCTATCAGGTCAGTCGGGTCTTCCGTCGCGGCGAACTGGGGCCGTTGCACAATCCCGAATTCACGATGATCGAATGGTATTACGCCGGCGCCGCTTGGAACGATGGCCTGCAAGTGCTCAATGAACTCAGCGAGGCGTTGCTGCGCCGCGGGTCGGCGGAACGGATCTCCTACGCCGAGGCTTTTCGCTGTCACGCGGGCGTGGATCCGCACACGGCCGATCCGCTGGAGCTTGCGCAGGTTGCGCGCAAGTCCGGGGTTGAAATTCCGGCGAGCCTTCGTGCGGACGACCGCGACGGTTGGCTCGATCTACTGCTGGTCGAACGAGTTCAGCCGCACCTTGGACACGACCGACCTGCGATTGTCTACGACTATCCGGCCAGCCAGGCCGCGTTGGCACGGGTTCGCCCCGGCCCGCCTGCCGTCGCGGAACGGTTCGAGTTGTACGTCGCCGGGATCGAATTGGCCAACGGATATCACGAACTCCTCGACCCCGAAATCCTCCGCATCCGCAACGGCGCCGCCAATGCCCATCGGCAGTCGGACGGCAAGGATCGTTTGCCGGAGGAAAGCCGCTTGTTGGACGCTATGGACGCCGGCCTGCCGCCGTCGGTGGGGGTGGCGATGGGATTCGATCGCGTGGTGATGCTGGCTGCCGGTGCGAGTTGTCTGTCGGAAGTGATCGCCTTTCCGATGGACCGGGCATGAAAAAGCAGATCGGCTTTTCCCACTTTGGAACGACATGATGCATGAACATTTCATGAAAATGGCCCTCGGAGAGGCCGAACAAGCCTTCGCCGAAGACGAGGTGCCGGTCGGAGCGGTCATCGTGCATGAGGATCGAGTCATCGCCTCGGCGCACAACCAACGTGAGCAGCTTCGCGACCCCACGGCCCATGCAGAGATGATTGCGATTACGCAGGCCGCCGACTCCCTCGGTTCCTGGCGGCTGGAGGGTTGCACGCTCTACGTCACACTGGAGCCGTGCCCGATGTGCGCCGGGGCCATTCTCCAGGCACGGATTGCGGCAGTGGTTTACGGCGCCACCGACCTGAAGGCCGGCGCCGTCCGAACGCTCTATCAACTCCTGGAAGATTCCCGGCTGAATCACCGGTGTCTGGTTGTGGCCGGCATCCTGTCCGGACCGTGCGGTGAGATTCTCTCGAGATTCTTTCAACGGCAGCGGCTATTGGGCAAAAAATGAGATGTTGCTTGACATCCGCTCGTCGCAGGGCCGATAATCGAGCTAAACCCGGCGCCGGCCGGGGACATCCAAGCACGTTGCCGCGGTCAGACGATCGCGCGAGCAGACTTTTCCCGCCAGGAGAACCAAGACCATGACGAAACTCAATCGCCGACAGTTCCTGGACCGTTCCACGAAGACCAGCTTAGGGATGGCGGCTGGAGTGACCATCCTGGCCCATGCCGCTTCGGTGCGCGGAGCGCCGGCCAACGAGAAAGTGGTGCTGGCGGCGATTGGGATCGGTGGCCGCGGCAATCATCTGTCCCAAGGCTTCCTCGAACGCGGCGATACTGTGTACGCCTATGTCTGCGACACGGACATCAAGAAGGCGGAGGGCCGCGCGGCGGAGATTTCTCAGAAGCAAGGTTCCGAGGCCAAACCGCTGCAGGATTTCCGCAAGGCGTTGGAGGATAAATCGGTCGATGCCGTCATCTCGGCGACGCCCGATCACTGGCACGCGTTATCGACCGTTTGGTCCTGCCAGGCAGGCAAGGACGTCTACGTGGAGAAGCCGGCCTGCCATAGCTGCTGGGAAGGCCGCAAGATGGTCGAGGCGGCGCGGAAGTACAAACGGATCGTGCAACTCGGCACGCAGAATCGCAGCGCGCCGTACAACATGGCGGCAAAGAAGTACATCGAGGACGGCAAGCTCGGCAAGATCCACATGTGCCGGATTTACAATCAGAAATCGTGGGGCAACCTCCCCGCGGCACCGGACAGCGATCCGCCCGCCGGGCTCGACTGGAGCATGTGGAACGGCCCGGCGCCCGAACACCGCTACAATGCCGCGCTGCACCGAGGATGGCACCATCTCTGGCGTTACTCCGGCGGCGACATCGCCAACGACGCCAGCCATCAGATCGATCTGGCGCGATGGCTCTGCGGCGTCGAGTACCCTACGAGCGCCTATTCGGTCGGCGGCCGTTGGGCCAGCGAAGGCGTGATGGAAACGCCGGACAGCCAGGTGGCCGTCTTCGAATTCCCGGAAATGGTCGTGACCTTTGAACTGACCCTCTATACGCCCTACATGCTCAAGACCGATTCAGTGATTCGCGATAACGACATGTTTCCCTACTGGCCGCAGAACGCCACGCGAATCGAAATCTACGGCACGGAAGGGTTCATGTGCGTCGGCCGGCACGGCGGGGGCTGGCAGGTCTACGATCGGCCCAAAGATCGGCTCCCCGTGGTCAAGGAGCAGTGTTACGGCCGATTCCCCGATCCGGAGCACAAGGAGAACTTCATCCAGTGCATCCGCAGCCGCGAGTTGCCCAATGCCGACATTGAGAAGGGTCACCGAAGCGCCTTGATGATCCACTACGCCAACATCAGCTACCGGTTGGGCGGCGAAAAGGTCGTTGTCGATCCCGAGACCGAGCAGATCAAGGATAACCCGAAGGCGATGAAACTCTTCAAGCGAGATTATCGCGCGCCGTACGTGGTGCCGGACGAGGTCTGAGCGAGTTGCCCATTGCACTGTCTGCGACGTACCATCAGAATTCCCATCAGCCCGGCTGCTTCCGAGCAGCCGGGCTGATAAATGGATAAGCTCTCATCTCCCGTCGCCTTAGAACCGCAGCGAGATTCGCTTCAACCGTTCTTCGGTTTCCGCCATCAGGCCGTCCTCGGCTGCTTCGTCCTCGGCGACGTACGTGACGGAGAATCGCAGAAACGCGCCGGCGTCGTCCCAGGGAACCGTCGAGATGGAATGTTCGGCAATCAGGTACTGGCTGGCCGCTTCGGCGGTTGGGAAACTCGGCCCCCCGGCGATGCCTTTGGGGCTTGGCGTGTAGAGGAAATAGGAACCGCCCGGCATTTCGCACTGGAAACCGCAACGGCGAAGCGTGGCCACCAGCTTGGTGAGACGCCGGCGGTATTTCTCGCGGATCCGGCGAGGGATGTCTGCATCGTCCAGCGCGGCAGCGGCCGCTTTCTGCGTCGCGATGAATTGCCCCGAATCGGTGTTGTCCTTTACGTCGGCGAATGCCTGCACGATGCGCGGATGGCCGCAGACCCAGCCCATCCGCCAGCCGATCATGTTCCAACCTTTGGAAAGCGAGTGGATCTCGACGCCGACGTCCATCGCCCCGGGCGTCTGAAGGAAACTGAGCGGTTCGCCCTCGAACGTCAGCATGACGTGGGCGGCATCCTGGACGACCACGATACGGTTCTGCAAGGCGAATTCGACCACGCGTTGGTAAAACTCGCGCGTGGCGACGCGGCCGGTGGGGCTGTTCGGGTAGTTCAACACCAGCAGTTTCGCCCGCTGCCGCACTGGCTCGGGGATCGATTCCAAGTCGGGATGGAAGCCGTGGTCCGGCAGCAGCGGCAACGGGTGGACCTCGCCGCCGTAGTACTTGGTGTACGTGCCGGCGACGGGATAGCCGGGCACGGTCATCAGCGTGATGTCGCCGGGATTGATGAACACCGCGGGCAAAATCGCCAGTGCCGGTTTGCTGCCGATGGCATGGTTGATCTGAGTTGCCGGATCGAGCCGGACGGCAAACTCGCGGGCCATGAAGCGGGCGACCGCCTCGCGGAAAGCGGGGATGCCGTTGTCGGCGTAGCCGCGGTTTTCCGGCTTGTTGATCTCCTCCGCCATCACGTGGCGGACCGTTTTG
Organism: Rhodopirellula sp.; assembly: GCA_012728855.1. Classification (GTDB taxonomy): domain Bacteria; phylum Planctomycetota; class Planctomycetia; order Pirellulales; family Thermoguttaceae; genus JABWBD01. Next base: position 14,352 of record JAAYEH010000310.1, read on the forward strand.
GCCGCCATCTCATCGTTCTCGCCAATGCCGAAATCGATCAGCCGCCGCTCGGGGTGCTCCGCCAATGCCTTGCGCTTGGCCCTCTTGATCTTCTCGAACTTGTAGATCTCATTGCCCTTGCCGTAGCGGGCGCCCCCGATTCGCTCGGCAAACAACTGCTGAAAGTAAGGATCGCTCATGGTCGCTCAATGCAAGAAGAAACTCAAATCGCCGCTGTTAAGAACTCCATAGTGTACCCCTGCTGCAGACTCGCTGCAAGGCGACGGCAGCGGAGTCTATCGCCGGCGGCCACGGCATGGTTATATTAGGGAACGAGCAATACCATGAAACTCACGAAACGGAGGCACGCATGAGAGTCCTGATGTTTGCCGCCATGATGGCGCTGGCGCCCTTGGCGACCGCGGAGCAAAACCCGTCGGCGGCCTATATCCAGCGGGCGATGACAATGCTGGAGGATTCAACGCCCGAAGGGTTCCAGGTAACCTGGCGATCTTATCCGCTGTTTGCCCGCCAGTATGAGCCGCAACCAGCCGCGACGCGCACTTTGCTGGTGCAAGGCTGCGAGAAGCGGACACACACATTGGCGCTCGTTGCCAAGGGTAGCGCGCCGGGGATCAGTCATTTTGTGGTGCATGCTCCGGCCCGCCAGGCCGCCGCGGATGGCCACGCCGCCACGGCGCCGGCTACGGAAGAAGCGGAGATCCTCACTCCTCCGCCGGCGCCGCAACCGCGGATCAATGGCGCGAAGGTCTTCGGCGCCCGCCCCGGTCATCCGCTGCTGTACACGATTGCCGCCACCGGCCGGCGACCGATGACATTCTCGGTCGCAAACCTCCCCGAGGGCCTACGCGTCGCCCCGGAAACGGGGCGAATCTCCGGCGCGGTGGCCGAGCGGGGAACCTATCGAGTGATGCTCCGCGCAGAGAACGCATTGGGCCACGCCCAACGCGAACTCCGCATCGTTGTGGGCGACCAACTTCTCCTGACTCCTCTATTGGGATGTAATACCTGGGGAGGCTGGGGAGCAAAAGTGACCGATGCCAATGTCCGTGCCGCCGCCAAGGCCATGATCGACACCGGTTTGGTCCATCACGGTTGGCAGTACATCAACATCGACGACGGCTGGCAGGGACACCGCGGAGGCCCCTACGCCGCCATTCTTCCCAATGACAGATTTCCCGACATGAAGGCCCTTTGCGACGATATTCACGACCTGGGCCTGAAGGCGGGCATCTACTCCACGCCTTGGACGACCAGCTATGCCGGGTTCGTCGGCGGGTCGAGCGATGATCCCCAGGGCGCCTGGGAGCGGCCTAAGGCAGTGCGAGACGGCTGGCGATGCGGCAAACACTTTTTTGAGACCAACGACGCCCGGCAATGGGCCGCCTGGGGCTTCGACTACGCCAAGTACGATTGGGGCGTCGACGAGGTGGCGATCACCCGGCGGATGGCCGAGGCGTTGGCCGCCGGCGATCGCGACATCGTCCTGGAATTGTCGAATTCCGTTCCCTTGGACAAAGCGGCCGAACACACGAGCCTGGCGCATCTTTCGCGAACGACCGGCGATCTGGTCGACTACTGGGACCGTTCGCGAATGCCTGAGGGCATACGCCGCTGGGCGGTGGGCATTCGCGAAGTATGGCTCGCGCACGACGCCTGGGCCCCGCACCAGCGGCCCGGACATTGGAACCATGCCTGCAATCTCCGCATCGGTCTGTTGGGCGGGTGGAGGAATCAACCGCTGACGCCGACCCATCTGACCCCCAACGAGCAATACACGCACATCAGCCTCTGGTGCCTCTGGGGATCGCCGATGATCATCGGCACGCCGATCGAGCGGCTCGATCCGTTCACCTTGTCGATGCTCTCCAACGACGAGGTTCTCGAAGTCAACCAGGATCCGATGGGGATCCAAGGCCGGCGAACCAAGGCGCGCGGCGGCGAGGCGGTGGTCAAGCCGCTGGAGGACGGCTCGAAGGCGGTGGGCCTGTTCAACCCGAGCGACGAACCGGCGAAAGTCTCGATCGAGTGGTCCACGCTGGGGCTGAAGGGCAAATGCAAGGTTCGCGACCTGTGGCGGCAGAAAGACCTCGGAGTTCATTCCACGGAGTTCACGGCCGAGGTTCGTCCGCACGGAGTCGTGCTGGTGCGGGTTGAGGATACCGCGTCATCCCCTGGCGCGGCAGCGGACGGCAATTGACTTCGGTCCGGGCGTGTTCCTTGGGTGGTTGTTGAGTGAGTTGCGTTGGGAAATTCATCTCACGGCAGCGAGAGCGGAGGGCGATCATTATGCGGTGTGACAAGACGACGTTTGCACTGTTCTTCGGCAATCGGGGTTTCTTTCCTGCTTCGCTGCTTGAGAGTGCGCGCGGGGAGCTGACGGAGATCCTGGGCAGGCTCGGGCACAAGACGATCGTCATGGACGCTTCCGCCACGCGGCATGGAGCGGTGGAGACTCCGGACGAGGGCGAAAAGTATGCGAACTTCCTCCGTCAGCATCGCGGCCAGTTCGGCGGCATCGTCCTCTGTCTTCCCAATTTCGGCGATGAAACCGGGGCCACACGCGCGCTGAAGGAGTGCGGCGTGCCGATCCTGATTCAAGCCTACCCGGACGAACTCGCCAAAATGGCTCCCGCCGTCCGGCGCGACGCCTTCTGCGGGAAGTTTTCGATCATGGACGTGTTTGCCCAGCACGGAATCCCCTTCACCGCCTTGACGCCGCACACCGTCGATCCGAAGAGCGAGCGGTTTGCGGCAAACATCGATTACTTCGACCGGCTCTGCCGCGTGGTCAACGGAATGAAGGGCATGGTGGTCGGCGCCGTCGGCGCGCGGACGACGGCATTCAAGACGGTGCGGATCGACGAGTTGGCGTTGGAGCGGCACGGCATTACCGTGGAGACGCTCGACCTCTCCGATATTCTCGCCCGCGTCCACGCGCTGGTGGACTCCAGCGATGCCCTGGCCGCAAAGGCGGATCGCCTCCGCGGCTTCAGTTCATGGGCGGGTATTCCGGAAGAAGCGTTCGCCAAAATCGCGCGACTGGGAGTTGTGCTGGACGAGGTGATCGCCGAGTACAAGATGGACGCATTGGCGCTGCGGTGCTGGGTGGAGATGCAGCGGTTGCTCGGCATTTCTCCCTGCGTGTTGCTCGGCGAATTGAACGACCGCGGCGTGCCGGCGGCGTGTGAGGTGGATATCGGCAGCGCCGTCACCATGGCCGGTCTGTCGCTGGCGTCGGGTAGGCCGTCGATGTGCCTCGATTGGAACAATAATTACGGCGACGCCGAGGAAAAGTGCATCTTGTTTCATTGCGGACCGGTCGCTTCAAGCCTCATGACCGGCCAGGGCAAGATCTCCGACCACGCCATCCTGGCCAACGCGGTCGGCGAGGGATGCGGCTATGGCTGCAACGAGGGCCGAATCGCGGCGACGCCGATGTCCTTCGGCAACTTGCTCACCAAAGACGGCCGACTCCACTTCTATCTTGGCGAAGGCCGAATGACGGCCGACCCGATCCCGGCGGATTTCTTCGGCTGCGCCGGCGTTGCGGAAATCGGCGATCTGCAAAGGAAACTCCAGACGATCGGATATCTCGGGCACCGCCACCACGTCGGCGTGACGCCCGGCCACGTCGCCGCGCCGGTCCGGGAGGCATGGGAGAAATACCTCGGTTACGACGTCACTCTGCTCTGAGAAACTCTATCCGACTTCCGGCAATTCGTATCCCTTCCGCCGCGGGCGAGTCAGGTAAGCATTGGCTTCCGGATCGTCGATGAACTGTTCCGTTTCCGGATTCCATCGCAGCCGTCGGCCGAGCAAACGGGCGAGGTTCGCCAGGTGGCAAACGCTGATCGAGCGGTGGCCGATCTCAACGTCGGCGGTGGGCAGCTCGCGGGTCTTGATGCAGTCGAGCCAGTTCTGGATGTGAGGCCGGGCAATCCAGCCCTCGCCTTCCCACTTTTCCGCGTCGGCCGGCTGCGGCGGTTCTTTGATGAAGTCAGGCGGATTGGTGACGAACTTGTTGCGGTTGATTTCGATCTTGCAGTCGGAGCCGGTGAAGATGCCGCCGCCCATCGGCCCTCGCTCCAAATCGTAATAGACCGTCACATCGTTGGCGTAGCGCATCCGCACTTTGCCGTTGGGCCCGGGGGTGATCGGCCGGATTTCGACCGGTCCGCTGCGACACATGCCCAGCGCCCACTGGATCTGGTCCACTCCGTGCGCTCCCCAGTTGGTCATCTCGCCGCCCGAGTAGTCGCGCCAGCCCATCCAGCCGAACTGCAGGGCGTGGTTGAAAGGTCGCCCGGCGGTCGGCCCCTGCCAGCGGTCCCAATCGTCTCCTGCGGGCACCGGTTGGGCGGGCAGCCCGTCGTAGTCGCGCGGGCCGCTGTAACAAACTCCCTGTACCGCCTTGAGTGAGCCGATTTTGCCCGATCGCACCAACTCGCAGGCGAAACGGTTCATCTCCATCGATCGCTGCTGGCTGCCGACCTGGAAAACAGTCTTGTGCTTCCGCGCGTGCTCGACGAGCCGGCGACCTTCGGCGATGGTGACCGTCAGCGGTTTCTCGGCATAGACATCGAGGCCCGCCTGACAGGCGTGGATGCAAGGCAGCACCCGCGCATGGTCCGGAGTGGCGATGACCACCGCGTCGAGACGCTCCGCATCGATCATCGCCTCATAGTATTGGTAAGTCTTCCAATCGGCCTTCTTCTGCTGGAGCGTCTCGTTCATTCGGCTGGCATAACAATCGCTGATGGCCACGATACGGCCGTCCTCGGGCACGTGGTCCATCAACTGCCGAGCCCGTCCGCCGGTTCCAATGAAACCGAGAATCACGCGGTCGTTTGCTCCCGGTCGCCCTGGGGCCGACAGTGCCGTTGCCGGAATCAGCGACGGCACGGCCACCGCGGCGGCCCCCAAGGCCGCCGCCCCGCGCAGGAAGTGGCGGCGAGTCGGGCGAGGGCGTCTACTACTGTGGAGAGATGTCATGGGGTGTGGCTCCGTTGTTTTGCCCTATTCAGGAACGCTCTGTCTTTCCGGCCTCCGACTCCAGGGATCAACAAGATGCTGGCGAAGTCGGGTGGATGGTGGCAGGCGGAAATTGGTATATAATTGTCGAGGGATGGCGGCAATCGCCTTTTCGAGAGTGGCCGTGCAGGCTACCTGCGGGTGCTCTGTACTGGGTGTCTATTGAAGATGTCCTGTTTTAGTCGAGGTCAACTCCAATGCGCATCGAACTGCCAAACGACGTCAACGACTTTGTCAAGGGGCTTGTATTCAGTGGCCGCTTTGAGTCGGAAGAGGCCGCCATCGCCGAAGGGCTGCGCTTGCTGAGGTCGCGTGAGCAGTTGCGTTCGGAGGTTGCGAAGGGATTTAAGCAGTTGGATGGCGGGCAGTGGGTGGATGGTGACGAGGTTTTCGACGAAGTGCATCGCGAGATCGATGCCATCGAAGACGATCGAAGTCCGGCGACTTGAAGGCTGAGCCAATGCCACGACTGCGATTTTCGCACGATGCGAGAGCCGACCTGCGGGACATTGCGCGATTCATTGCACGCGACAAACCAATCGCGGCACGACGGTGGGTCGAGCGGATCAAAGCGAAGTGCCGTCTGGTAGCGAAGCAACCGGACCTTGGGGAAATACGTGAAGACTTGGGACCAGCCGTCCGTTCCACATTGGTCGGCAGCTACGTGATCTTCTATCGCCATTAAGGCGCCGTCCTGGAAATATCCCGAGTGGTTCGTGGCGACCGCGACATCCGGTCGATTTGATTCAACCGTTCCCGAGAGGAATTGCGGAATTCGAGAGCATTGGTGCAGGTCCATGTTTACATCTCGAAGAGGTATAGCCCTTCTTTGCCGGGAGCGATGATATCGAGTCGCTCATCGCCCGTGACGTCCTCGACCCAGAAATAGATACCCACTCCGCTGGCTTCGCCCGCTTTGCCGTAGTCGATCGTGTGGGGCGTGAAGACGCCCTTCTTGTCAAAGTCGAAGTACCGGACGAAGACCGGGTCTTCGGCGCCCGGATCGCGGCCGTTGTGGGCGTAGTAGCGTTTGCCGCTGACCAGCTCGACGCGGCCGTCACCGTCAATGTCGGCCAGCAGCATGTCGTGATATTGCGACGCCTGCTCGTCGATCGCATGCTGGATCCAGGTGCGGCCGCCTTTCTCGTCGACCTTCTGTTCGACCCAAAAAAGCCCGTAGCCGTGGCCGTTGCCGTAAATCAGATCGGCAAGGCCGTCTTCCTGAACGTCATACACGAGAACGGGGACGCTGGCCCTTTCCAGGAGGAATTCTTCATGGTGTTTCCACTCGCCGCCGAACGGATCGGCGGGTGCTTCGAGCCAGCCGGTGGGGATGACGAAATCGCCGCGTCCGTCGCCGTTGACGTCGCCGAAACCGAGCCCGTGGCCACAGCCGCCCTGCCGGACGATGTGTTTGTCGAATTTCCCCGTCCCCTTGCCGGAGGAGTCCCGCACAAGACGATAGAAGACCACGTTGCCTCCCGCGTTGGGCACGATTTCGACGTGGCCGTCGCCATCGACGTCCCAGAATCGACTCGTTTCGATCGGTCCGGGCTGATCGATCTCGTGACGCATCCAATCGCCCGCCGCTCGGGCGTTGCCGGGGTTCTCGTACCAGGAAAGCGTCTTGCCGAACCAACCGCCGCTGACAATATCCGCCCGGCCGTCGCCGTTGACGTCCATCGGGTAGTCGTGGAACGAGTCGTGATAGCCGCTTTTGGCCTCGATCGTGCGGAACTTGACCGCCTTGGCGAAGTCCGGCCCCGCGTACCAGTAGTCGCCGGAGACGATATCCTTTCGGCCGTCGCCATCGACATCGCAGACCGAAGCGGCTTCAAACGGCCGATCGCTGATCTTTCTTCGCTTGAATTGCGTCTTCGTCGGTTCTTCGAGGCCCTGAATCTCCTCGAGCGTAACCGGCACTCCCCGCGCGCGGCGAATGTCGTCGGCCAGCGCCGTCCACGTCGGGCCGTCGGCCGTGAGGGTGTGCGAGGCAAGCCACTTCGCGTCGCTTTCGTTGGCTGTCACTGCATCGAGTGGATCAAGATCCTTGGGGGCTTTCGTCGCGGCATCCACCTCAACCGTGACCGCCGCGATTCGCGGGCGCGGCGACTGCGGCGACGCGCGCCGCAGTTCAACTCTCACGACCGGCTGATTCTTCGGCCGAATCGCCAGCATGTACTGAGTGCCGTCGCCGATCGGCAGCATGTGCGACGTGTCGGCTCGGGTCGCAGTCTTGTAAGGGCTTTCCAGGGTGAACCCATAGATGAGCGGGTAAGTTTCTTTCGATTTATCCATATAGACGACATCGATCTGGCCACAGCTTTCCAAGACCCGTGTGGCAGGGACAGTGCAGCCGAGCACGAAGAGCCGTTTCACGGGACAGCCGATTCGAATCTGGCCGACGCCTTGCTCGGGAACCCAAGTAAAAGTGTCCTCATAGACACGGAAGGGAACGGGGCCTTCCGTGAGAACGGTTGAAGGCCGCGGTTGTCCTTCGGAACCGTCGGCGATGGACTGCCAATCGCGGGGAATTCCCCGGCGGAAGTCGACCGTCAGTGCGGGGCCTGCGTCGATGGTCTCGATGCCGAGCCAGGCATAGGACCGCTCGGAATTGCCGTCGACGACCCGGATGCGGACAGTGCGGCCTTTCAGATCTGCAACTTCCCACTGCTGCGGCACGAGGGCGTCGTTACCCGGCGCCGGAGTCTTGCGAAGTTCGGCGCCCGTCTTGTTGTCGATCAGCGCGATGAAGTTCTGGCCTTTTCCGCCCTCCTTGCCGTCGTGACCGCGGATCGCGAACCGGATCGCATCGACCGCGATGACGAAAGGAGGAGAGCCGATCGCCCCGGTCTGTGCCTCGCCCCCGACGAGGGAAGAGAGATAAGGCTCGGTCGCTCGATTCGCCCCGTCGCGATTGTGGATTCCCCAGGTCTTGGCGGCGACCTTTGGGCATTGCGCGGCGTAGAACCGCGGCGAATCGGCGGCCAGGGCCGGACAACACACCAACAACATCAGGAGCGCCGCGGTCGTCCAAGACGCTGCCAGAAATCGCGAAAACTGTGAAACCATCGCTGAAGCACCTCCCTTAACCGAAGAATGAACCCCATTCTACCAAAGCCCGCCAGCAGACGATCCATGCCAGGCTTCCCAGCGCCAGCCAGCCGTGAAAGGGGAATCGCCCACACGACGGCACGAATTTCCCCAGTCCACGCGTGGCGAGATACGCCAGAGTTGCCGAGCCCGCCAGTATTACTGCCGCCTGCCAGCCGAGAAACAGCCCCACGCACGCCGGCCCCAGACCAATCCCTCCAATATGCCCGGCTGCCGTTCGCCCGATGCAAAGACCGAGCACCAGTCCGGCGACGAATCCGACGATCCCGTCGACCACCCCAGCAAGCAGCCCCGGCCATGTCGGCCAGGCTGGAACCGGATGGAGAAACGGCCAAGCCACTGGAGCGATCAATCCGACCGCAAAGGCCGGCCATGCCAGCCGCCAGGGGATCGAATTCCCGTCATACTCAATGAACGCCGCCGCCAGCAGAGTCGAGAGCAGCAGGAGATGCCAGGCGACGATGCCGGCCAGCCGCTGCGTCGTCCAATCCAGCAGGATCGTCGTATCGCCGACCGGCACCGGCCGCGGCGGCAGGTTGCCGCCCAGGCTGAGCAACGCCGCGGCGCCGACGATGAGAAAGACCAGGGCCGTCGTCGCTTCGACCAACGGGTAGCGTTTCGGAATCGGCACGCCGCAGTCCCGGCAGCGTCCGCCCAGAGCCAGCCAGCCGAAGACCGGCACGTTGTCGTACCAGCGGATCGGATGTTTGCAGACAGGACAATGCGACCCCGGGTATACCAGACTCTTGCCCGCCGGCAGCCGGTAGACGACCACGTTCAAGAAGCTGCCGATGGTCCCGCCCAGCGCCGCCAGCCAGAGGAGCACGACGAAGGGCAACATCATCCGGTTCTCCTCCAGAATCCATCGCCCGTAGGTCGTGGGAAACACTCGTAATGTGGCGACAATACCTGATGGTAGCAGGCTGGCTGTGGGCAATCAACGTCCTGCCGTCTCCCTTAGAGCCTATCCCAAAACCTCGAGGAGAAGGGGACAGGCACATTTTGCTCCGAAGACTCCGCAAAATGAGCCAGTCCCCGACGGTTTTGGGATAGGCTCTTATTGAACTTCGGCCATCAACCCGATACGCTGAATGTCTGCTCGACCCCGGTTCGGCGGGGACTTAGAACCTATCCCAGAACCGCGTCGGGAGAAGGGGACAGGCACATTTTGCTCCGAAGACTCCGAAAAATGAGCCAGTCCCCAGCGGTTTTAAGATAGGCTCTAAGCAAGATTCCTAAGAACGACTGGCAGCGCGATGATATTCGGCCCGGCATGGACGCGACCTCTCGAACCTGTCACGGCCGTCGAGGGTGAAGCTCTCCTCACCGTCGTCCGCGCGGCGGCGGAGCGCCTGGTCGCCGATCTGGAGCGGGCAGAACGGCTGACGGAGAACTGGATGAACCAGTGGCTCTCCCGCGCCGCGGTGGCGAGCGCGTTTTCCACCTGTCTCAACCATCTGGCGGCGACCGGCTGTTGGGGCGAGGCAAACCAACTGCCGTCGAGCGAGCTTTGGCGGATCGCCGGTCCGCTGCTGGCGCGAGGCCGCCTGCAGAACCACGCCCGCACCAAACCCCACGGCTACGCCGGCGACCACGAAATGCTCACCCGGATTTGGCAGCGGTCGTGTTGCGAGGATCCCCTGGGCGGTGTTTTCGATTGGTATTTTTTATCTCAGGCTGCGCCGGAGGCGGTGCGGGCGCGCCTGGAGCAGATCGCCTCCGCCCTGGCCATGCACTGTCTCGATCGAGAACGGCAAGACTACTGCGTGGTGAGCGTCGGCTCCGGCGCGGCGATCGATATCCGTGAGGGCCTCTTGGCGCTGCCAGAAAGCCGCCGACGCCGCGTGCGCGTGCGTCTACTGGACCTGGACCCGCACGCATTGGACTTTGCCGCCGAGGGCGTGGCGACTTTGTTGCCGGTAGGGGCTTTGTCGTGTCTCCGCACGAATCTCTACCGGCTGCCGCAGCAGTCCCGTGCCACCGAAACCATCCCCTCCGCCGACTTGCTTGTCTGCTCCGGCCTGTTCGATTATCTGGCTGACGAACCGGCGAGGGCGATGCTACGGCTCTTCTGGGAGCGAACCGGCGAGGGCGGGATGTTGCTGGTGGGCAATTTCGCCCCGCACAACCCCACCCGCGCCTACATGGAATGGATCGGCAACTGGTATCTCCGCTATCGCACGGCGGACGAGTTCGAGCGAATGGCCACGGAGGCCGGCATCCCGCGCGGTCAATTCACGATCGGCTGCGATCGCACGGGAGTGAATCTGTTTTTGACGGCAAGGAAATAACATTCTCCCACGGAACCCCCAACGAGGCACACTTGTGGCGAACTTCCCCGAGACGTTGGACCAGGGCAGCGTCGGCTATGTCTACTTGCTGGCTTTCGTTGCCGCGCTGGGTGGTTTACTCTTCGGCTACGACACGGCCGTGATCTCCGGCGCGATCGGCTATCTCAGCGAGCGGTTTTCCCTTAACGAGATCTGGACAGGTTGGGCGGCGGCCAGCGCGCTGGTCGGCTGCGTTGCCGGGGCGGCGGTGGCCGGCACGCTCAGCGACCGCATTGGGCGCAAACGCGTGCTGCTGCTTGCGGCGGTGCTATTCGTTTTGTCGGCGGTCGGTTCGGCCTTTCCCAGGAATCTGGCCGAGTTCGTGGCGGCGAGGATACTAGGCGGACTTGGCGTGGGGGCGGCTTCCATGTTGTCGCCGCTGTATATTGCCGAGGTTGCCCCGGCACGGATCCGCGGCCGACTGGTGTCGCTCAACCAGCTTGCCATCGTCTTTGGGATGCTGGTGGTTTATTTCGTCAACGCCTGGATTGCGTCGCAGGGCGATACCGCTTGGAATGTCGATCGGGGCTGGCGATGGATGTTCGGCTCGGAAACCCTGCCAGCCGCGATCTTCTTCGTTCTTCTCTTCGCCGTGCCGGAAAGCCCGCGATGGCTCACGAAACAGGGACGGGAGGACGAGGCGGCGGCAATTCTCACACGCGTCTCCGGCCCAGAAGGCGCCCGCGTGCAGATGGACGAGATCCGAACGGCCATCGCCGAGGAAAGCGGTTCTTTGGGACAACTCCTGCAACCGGGGATCCGCGTGGCCCTGCTGATCGCGGTGGTTCTGGCCGTTCTGCAGCAAATTACCGGGATCAACTGTGTCCTCTACTATGCACCGGAAATCTTCAAAAGCACGGGGCTCGCCGCCAATCAGGCGATCAACGATACGGTGATTGTCGGCGCGGTGAATATGGCCTTTACGCTGGTGGCGATCTGGGTCGTGGACCGGCTGGGCCGCAAGCCGCTCTTGCTGATCGCCTCGGCCGGCATGGGCTTGTCGCTGACGGCGCTGGGCGGGGCCTTCTACTTCGAGAGCCTCGAAGGGCCGTGGGTGCTGCTGTGTACGCTCGCCTATGTCGCTTCTTTCGCCGTGGCGATGGGGCCGGTGGTTTGGGTCGTCCTCTCGGAGATCTTTCCGACGCGAATCCGCGGCCGTGCCATGTCGATCGCCACGGTCTCGCTCTGGATCGCCTGCTTTGCGGTTTCGCAGACCTTTCCCTGGATGCTCAAGACCTTTCGTGGGGCGACGACGTTCTGGATCTACGCATCGATCTGCGCGGTCGCTTTCCTCTTCGTGTGGTTGTTTGTCCCGGAGACGAAAGGCAAGACGCTCGAAGAGATCGAGCGGAGTTGGATCCGCTAGCAGCGTTCGAGAAACAAGTGTCGAAATGCGGCGGTCAAGGATGCCGATTCTCCAAAATCACCAGCCCCTTACCACCCGGTCAATTTGGAGGGGTGATGGATGAGGGACGAGGGTTGGAGGAGAAGCGGCGCGGCGCGGGGCGCGTGCGACGATTGGCAGCGGCGGGTGTGGTGCCCAAGTTGGCGATTTCTCAAATTCGAGGGCAGATGGGCGCCACGCGCTTTTGGGGGAGAAGGTGCCGGTTTCTCGCACGGTTAGAGCCTTGCTTCGTATAGCGTACGGTACGCGCATGCTCGGAAGACGAAGTGCGACACCATCCTCTCAAGAGCCCTGAAAAAACGGCATGGTTCAAAAACGGGGATTGGCTCCGAGCCAAATTGCTTCTGCCGGTGAAAAACACGGTTCGGCGAGGTGCCTGTCCCCGTTGTTTTCAGGGCCTCTTGGTTGCGGCTCGGCTTACGGCAGGCGGGTGGGGGCGGAAACAGACCGCGATCCCTTCCGCCGGCCGCCGGGAGAACTCGAATCATCAATCGAATTGCCAATGAGCTGCGGAGCAGGACCGCGAAAACGGCTGGATCCGGCTCCAGGGACAGACATGATCGTGTGTTATGTGTCCACTACTGTTATCTAAGCATGGACAATGCGGCGCGATAGGTCAAGGAGTTTTTTGGGCCAGGGGATGAGGGGAAGGTTGGCAGGGAGGCGGGACGAGGGATTTTTTCGCCAACGCGACTTTTCCGGGATTTCGGTCGGGCGAGACTCCGGGTTGTAAGCATTGAGTGGCGGTGGGTTTACATTGGAGGGCACGGGCGCAAGTTCACACCGGCCGAAAGTCGGGTGTCTAAAAAGTCGGCTGGCGCGGCGAGGAGCCGGGAGTATCCGATCCGGACTGAAAAAGGTTCGTGACACGAATGGCACTGTCCGCCAAAAAAGTCTATGGCCTCGCCATGGCTGCGGCGCGGCGGCACGATCGGGCGTACGTCCATGTGTGTCTGATGGAGGACGACGGGCCGTTGATGGAGGCAATGGCCGCCAATCGTTACGCCATCGGAGAGACGACGTTCCTTGAGCGGACCGCGGAGTGGATCGCGCAACGCCGGACCGGCCGCCTGCAAGATGAAGACCTCGATTTGCCGCGGCGCACGGTATCGCTGGAGGAGATTGACGGGGCGGTTGCCCATCATTACCGGGTGGATGCAGGGTTGCGCTCGGCCCATGGCCGGAGGGTCGGCAGCGCCAAGTCGGTGGCCGTCGAGTTGGCGGCGCAACGGGCCGACCTGAGCGGGCGCGCGATCGGTGAGCATTAGGGGATTTGTGCAAACGCAGTCGTAGCGAATCGACGGCAATTGGCGACGCGGCCCGAGGTGCTGCAAGTCATGGAGACCCTCGGACGAAGGCTACGGACGCGAAAATTAACGTAGTAAGTTCCGGTTTAACCCCGACTATCGAGCCGACCCCAACTATCGAGCCTGCTCCGAAACAGAGAACACGGATCCGCACTCATCGGCACTAATCTTGGCCGCCTGAGACTGAGAGCACCCACACGTCGCACGACCGCTCGTCGCTGTCGCCGACGGGGCGGAACTTGAGCTGGCAGGGTCCGGCGGCGGGGTCGGGCTGGAGGGCTCGCAGGAGCTTGGCCTGCATGGAGGCGTCGCACTCGCCGATCTTGTCCAGAAAGAGGGTTCCGCCGTGGGCGTGTTCGAAGGCGCCAGCCCGGTCGCGGTCGGCGCCGGTGAAGGCTCCTTTCTTGTGCCCAAAGAGTTGCGATTCCAGGAGGTCTCGGGAGACGGCGGCGGAGTTGACCGGCACGAAGGGCCCTTTGCGGCGAGGGCCAGCGTCGTGGATGGCGCGGGTGAACATCTCCTTACCCGTGCCGCTCTCGCCCAGGAGCAAGACGGGCACGCTGCGGATCGCGGCGCGCTTCGCCCTGCCGACCGCGATGCGCAGGGCCTGGCAGTCGCCGGCGATCTGCTCGAAACCGGCAACCTCGCTAGGGCTCTCGGCCGCGAGGTGACGAAGGTGGAGATCGGGGTTGCGGAGGAGTTCGGGGATGACGTCGATCGTCAGGTCAAAGGGGATGTCGGTGACCCAGGAGCGGCTGGCGAAGGTTTCATAGAAGAGGGCTGGGTAGCGGGTCTTGCCCAACAGCAGCCAGACGGCGGCCATGGCGGGTGTGCCGGGGCTGAGGTGGAGGCAGAGGTCGATCTCCGGCCAATCCGTCCGCTTGCGGATCTTGGCGAGATCGGCGTCGGCGATCTGGAAGATGGCAGCGTAGTCGGAAAAGAGCAGGGAGCGGGTGCAGGGTGCGGGGAGCCGAGCAAGCTCCAAACGGTGCTGTACTATCGTTCGATGCGGTTGCGGGTGGCCATCCCCCCGTTAGTTCAGCGAATCGAGGCGCGACTGCAAAGAGTATTTCGATGACCAGGAACGATCGCGAGCCGGAAGTCTCTCCCCATTTCTGCCCAGAGTGCGGCGAGACGGCCGCCTACCCCGAAAACACCACGCACCACACCGCGCTAAAATATGAGGATCGGTTCCCGCCGCCTCGAGACGCTTGTTTTGGGAAAGTTGGCGCAGCGCGTCAAATTATCGTTCGATCAACTACGGATCGCTGGGCGGAAACAGATCGAACGTCTCTTCCGCTTGCCGAATCCGAATTCGTCGCGGGTGATTGAAATCCAACGCTACGGCGGTCGCCCTGCCGATCGCGCTGAGCGGCACAACGCGATAATCGTCCCATCGAAAATGGTCGCCCCAGCGATCCGTTCGTGGATTGAAGAGCGGAACGCGCTGCCCGCTTTCAGGATCAGGAACCTCGACACGGTTCGACTTGCACAGGTTGCAGCGCGGGCACGCCCACGCCAAATTCTCCGGACTCGAATCGCCACCGCGCGACCGCGGCACAACGTGCTCGATGTGGAAAGTAGCCCCTTGCAGCGACTCATGCATGCGACAGTACTCGCACCGCCCGTCGGCGCGCTCGCGGACCTGACGCTCGACTGCCTCCCAAGAGGTCACTTTGGAGTTCGTCCTAGTAGATGAAGGGCCTCCGCGCGGATCAGCGCCAGCGTCTCACTGAGTTCCACCAACGATTCGAGATCCACACACTCGTCTTCAGTGAGCTGTCCCTCGGTATTGCGGTCCATCAGTTCTTGCATCCGGCGATCCGCCTTCGCCGGCAATCTGAGTTCGCTCACCGATTCGACCCAATCGACCGGCGCGGAAATGACAGCCATTTCTGCCTCTCCCAAGACCTACATGTACCCTGAATCGCCATCCCATCATTATAGAGGATAGCGTCTGTCTCGCCAACTCGGCGTCGGCGATTCGGAAAATCCAGACATGCTCGGGAAGAACTGCGAGCCGGCCGTCTTTCCCAAGACCATCACCTACCAGACCGCGTTCAAACACGAGGGCCGGCTCCACCACTACACGCTGCCCAATCTCACCGTTATCGTTTTGTCGAGCCATGCTACTCGGACGTCGGACACACTGCGCCGGCCACTGGATTTCCCGTCTCCTGGCGGGATGGATCGCGCTGGTGAGAGCAAGTCGAATGCCTTGGTTCCCGTTTGCTCTTCGATCCAATCGACCAGGACATGTTCTCCACCGAGGCATTCCGGCGAGCTGAGATGGCCGCCCCCCTTGCCTGAGACGGCGGAGCGGCGAACAATGGGACTCGATATGCCCTCCGCCTGTTTTCCACAACCGCGAGGATCTCTCTGATGGTTGCAGACCTCTCCCAACAACATGCCCCTGTCGGTGACCTCTTCTCGATGCCCGAAGCGGGGTCGGACTGGGATCGCTTCCGTCTCAGCGACGAGCAAGTGGCGTTTTTCCGCGAGAACGGTTACCTTGCCGGCGTCCGGCTTCTCGATGATCGCCAGGTGGAATCCCTTCGCGAGGAACTCGAAAGTCTGTACGATCCGAACCAGCCCGGGCACGAGTTGTTCTACGAGTACCATTCCAACGAATCGACCAGCCCCGATACAGTCTTGTTCCACGCGTTGGGAGCGTGGCGGATCAGTCCGGGCTTCCACGACATTCTCTGGAATCCCGCCTTCACGATGGCGGCCTCGCAACTGCTGGAGGGGCCCGTTCGATTCTGGCACGACCAGTTGTTCTGCAAGCCGCCGAACCACGGCGGGGTGGTGGCTTGGCACCAGGACTATTCCTATTGGACCCGCACGGTTCCGATGGCGCACCTCACCTGCTGGATCGCCCTGGACGACGCCGACCGCGACAACGGCTGCATCTGCTACGCCCCCGGCACGCACCGCTGGCCGCTGCTTCCCATCACGGGGCTGGCGGGCGGAATGGACGCTATCCAGAGCGTGTTGACCGAAGAGCAGAAATTGCAGTTCAAACCGGTGGCCATGCAGTTGAAGAAAGGCGAGGCGTCGTTCCATCACCCGCTGACCGTGCATGGGTCGTACGAAAACATTACCGACCGCCCCCGCCGCGCCGCGGTAATCAACGTCTTCCGCGACGGCGTCCGCTCCGACTCCGATCGCCCCTTGCTCGCCGGAGTGCCGCCCGTGCCCAAAGGAGAAAAGATGGAGGGCCAGTTCTTCCCGCTACTGCTCGACCCGGAAGAATTTGCCGCCGGTCATGACCAATGACCAATGACAATTTCGCCCCTTCTAACCGACCGTCGGCAGACACGCAGGCCCGATCGGCTCGAATGCCTTATATGTGAGAATGAACTCCTGGTGGCCGAGAGATTCCGAAACCGTCCGCTCACCGTCGGCGACGCGTAGAATCCGTTCGTAGATCTCGCGGCCGACGTCTTCGGGACCGGCGTCGCCTTCCAGAATCCGACCGGCGTTGACGTCCATGTCTTCGCCTAGCTTACGGTAGGTGTCGGGGTTGGCGCATATCTTCATCACCGGGGCGATGGCCGAGCCGACCACCGACCCGCGTCCGGTGGTGAAGAGGATGAGGTGCGAGCCGCAGGCAATCAGCTCGACAATCTCCGCGTTGTCGGCGATGTTGGGGAACCCGAAACGGACGTCGCCGTCGGGAACGACGTCGAGCAGATACAAGCCGCCGCGGGGCGGCACGTCGCCGGGCTTGATCAGGCCGGAGATCTTCGAGTTGCCGCTTTTGGAGTACGCCCCCAGCGACTTCTCTTCGATGGTCGTCAGGCCCCCTTCGGCATTGCCGGGAGCGAAGCTGCCGTGCCCAAACGCCGCGTAATAACGGGCGGCCTTCTCGACGCTCGCCACAATCTCCCCGCCCAACTCCTCGCTGACGGCCCGCTCGGCCATCAACGGTTCGCAGCCGATCAACTCGCCGGTCTCCTCGAAGATGGCCGTCGCCCCGGCGTCGACCAGCAGGTCGAAGGCGTGGCCGGCCGCCGGATTGGCCGTTAGTCCGCTGGTGGCGTCGGAACCGCCGCAGATCGTGCCGACCACCAGTTCGTCGACGTTCATCTCGATTCGCGGCGCCTGGCGAAGTTGGTCAAGCGTCTCTTCCACCCACGCCCGACCCGCCTCGACCGTCCGGCGCGTTCCGCCGGTCTCCTGGATCACCAGCGTCCGGACGGGGCGGCCGCTGGCTTCGATCGCCGCGGCGAGTTTGTGGCGATCGAAGCCCTCGCAGCCCAGGGAGACCAGCAGCACGGCGCCCACGTTGGGATGCGTCGTAAGCCGAGCCATCATCTGGGCGGCGTAGGCGTTGGGAAAGCACCCCGGGAACCCGATGAGGTGAACGCCCCGATCGCGATACGGCTGGACGATCTCCCGCGCGACGTGGTGGGCGCACTCGACCAGATAGGCCACCGCCACGACGTTGCGAATGCCCTTGCGGCCGTCGCTTCTCAAGTACCCCTGCATCGAAGGTTTCCTTCCGCGGTTGAAGTCGGCGAGTCACGACGTAGACGTCCTAACAAAACGGGGACAGGCACCTCGCCAGAACGCCTATTATGTGTGTCTTGCGATTGCCTGGCTCGGAGCCAGTCCCCGTTTTGTTAGGGCCCCTTGAGATAGGCGTTTGACTGATCGAGCGTGTAGGTCGGCAGATAGTCGCTCTGCAAGTTGTGCGTATGGACGTGTTCGCCCGGCTGGATGTCGCGTGTGGCCGAACCGATCGGCGCGCCCCACTTGCGAACCTTTTCACCTCGTGCGATCGCAACGACCGCCACCTTATGGCCCGTCGGCACCCGGTCGAGGAACCGGATCGGTCTGCCTTCGAATTCCAGCGACTGGCCGGCCTCCACGGTACCCGTGACCGCGCAGACGTTGTCGACCGCTGCCAGTCGCAGCAACCGGGGGCGTATGTCTCTGCTCGTGTTCATGTTGTGCCGTCCCTAATGGTTCTGCCCACGATCACCCGTATCCCAACTCGTCGAGTTCGTCCTCGGTAAGCCCGTGAAAGTGCGCCAGTTCATGGAGGATCGTGATGCGGATTTCGCGGCGGAGCCGCTCGAGTTCGACGCGTCCACGGCGGTCTCTGGCGATGGCGAGGATTCCTTCGCGATAGATGGTAACGACGTCCGGCAGTGTGCCGGAATGTTCGATGCTCCGCTGCGTCACCGGGATCCCCGTGAACAGGCCGCAGAGATCGTCGCGGAACGAAACGCCCGTCCGTTCCAATACCTCCAACGACGGGTAATCCTCGACGTGCAGCGGCACGCGCTCGATCAATTGGTGGACGAGCGGCGGCATTTGCTGGAGCACTTCTTCCAGCACGCGATCGAAGCGTTCTCTCGTTCGGGCGTTCAAGGCGGACTCCGGCCACGATGCGGTTGTGGAACCCTTCATCATATTATCGGCGGAAGTCGCGTCAATCGGCTCGTCGAGAACCGGGCGAAGGATTCCTCCCCCACGGGCGGATGGCGGCGACTTGCGATGGGCCCCGCCAACCCCGGTAAGCGCGACGGTTATTTCTTCGCCGATCCTTGACGCGGGCGGCGACTGGTAATCCCCGGCGGGTGGCTGTACACTCGAAAACATGAAGTCCAGAACCGTTCGTTTATCGGGGAAAAGGGCGAACAGAGAAGAGGAACCCGTAGTTCTGCTTCCACGACCAATACGGGTTCCTCTTCTCTTTTCGCTCGGTTCTCGCAGATTTCCCTGGTTTCCGGTGTTTGGCGATTCGATTTGAATTGTGAGCCACCCATGACTTACTCGGAAAAGCCAAGAAAAAAGAAATCAACGTCCCTTGCCGATGGCAAAAAAGCAACGAGGAGTCTCCCAATGAAACGCTTGGGCATGGTATCGGTCTTGTCGGCAGCAGCGCTCTGCATCCCAGCCTGGGCCGATGGTCCGGTGCATCGCAAGCTCTCGGCCGTCCCTTTCACCGAAGTGACGCTTTCCGACGCCTTCTGGGCGCCGCGGCTGGAAACCAACCGGGTGAAATCGCTGCCGCACAACTTCAAATGGTGCGAAGAAACCGGCCGGTTCAGCAATTTCGCCAAGGCCGCCGGGTTGATGGAGGGAGCCTTCGAGGGGATCTATTTCAATGATTCCGACGTCTACAAGGTTCTCGAAGGAGCGTCGTATTCGCTCGCCCAGCATCCCGACCCGCTGCTGGAAAAGATGGTCGACGACGTCATCGCTAAGATCGCCGCCGCGCAGCAGGAAGACGGGTATCTGAATACGTACTATACGTTGGTGGAGCCGGACCGGAAGTGGACCGACCTCCGCGTCCGCCACGAACTCTACTGTGCGGGCCACTTGTTTGAAGCGGCCGTCGCTCACCACCGGGCCACGGGCAAGCGGACCTTGCTGGACGTGGCCACGCGGTTCGCCGATTTGATCGACCACATTTTCGGCCCCGACGGGCGTTATGGCGTGCCCGGCCACGAAGAGATCGAACTGGCCCTGGTGAAGCTTTACGAGGTGACCGGCGAGCGCCGCTACTTCGATCTGGCGAAGTTCTTCCTCGACATCCGCGGCGATGGGGCGAAGCGGGAAGTGTTCGGACCGTACTGCCAGGACCACGTCCCGGTCCGGCAGCAGAGCGAGATCGTGGGACATGCCGTGCGGGCGATGTACCTGTACGCGGGGGTGGCCGACATGGCGGCCTACACCGGCGACCAGGGGTTCGTCGATGCGATGGGGCGTCTCTGGGAGGACGTCGTTCTGCGGAAACTGTACATCACCGCCGGCATCGGCGCGCGGCACCAGGGCGAAGCGTTCGGCGATCCGTACGAGTTGCCCAACGACACCGCCTACTGCGAGACCTGCGCGGCGATCGGCCTGGCACTCTGGAGCCACCGCATGAACCTGATGCACGCCGACGCCCAGTATGCCGACGTGCTGGAGCGGGCGCTGTACAACGGCATCCTCGCGGGCATCGGCATGGACGGCGAGCACTTCTTCTACGTCAACCCGCTGGCCAGCGGCGGCGGCCACCACCGTCAGCCGTTCTACCGGTGCGCATGCTGCCCGACGAACGTGGTGAGGATCCTCCCCTCGCTGCCCGGCTACGTCTATGCCCAGGACGGCCAGTCGATTTACGTCAATCTCTACGCCGGCGGCACCGGAAATGTGTCACTCGGTGATCGCAAAGTGAAGATCGCTCAAAAAACCCGTTATCCGTGGGACGGCGAGATCACGCTGGCGGTCGAGCCCGCCGAACCGAGCACGTTTGCCCTGCGGCTGCGGATTCCAGGCTGGTGCCGCGGCGCAACGCTTTCGGTCAACGGCGAGCGGATCGAACCGTTGGCGATCGAAAAGGGCTATGCCGTCGTCCGGCGCGAGTGGAAGGCGGGCGATACCGTCCAACTGAGTCTGCCGATGGAGGTGCAACGGATCGAGGCGCATCCGAAAGTCCTCGCAGACCGTGGCCGGGTGGCTATCGAGCGCGGGCCGCTTGTCTACGCCTTTGAAGCGGTCGACAACGGCGGCTCGGTTCGCCGCATCGTGTTGGCCCGCGATCCGCAGTTCAGCGATCTTGATCGCCCTGAGTTGCTCGGGGGTGTCGTGGTGGTGCAGGGGCTCGATCGCTCGGGAAAGCCGGTGACGGCGGTGCCGTACTACGCCTGGGATCACCGCGACCCGGGCCAGATGGCCGTTTGGATGTGGCAAGAGGGAAAGTCGCGGCAGCCCGCCGTCGACGACCCGACCTGGCAAGGCCGGCTTTACCGGCCGCTCGATCCGGCCACGCTGGGCGAGTCGCTCGAACTGACGCTCATGGAACTGAGCGTCTCTTCCGCATCGCACGTCTCCGGAAACAATGACCTCAGTGCGCTCAGCGACGGCGTGGAGCCGAAGAACTCCTGCGACCACTCCATCCCTCGCTTCACATGGTGGGACCATCGCGGAACGAGCGAGTGGGCACAGTACGACTTCGGCGAGCCGCGGAAGGTCTCCGCCGTGGAGGTCTACTGGTTCGACGACGAGCGGGAAAAACGCCACTGCCGGGCGCCGAAGTCCTGGCGGCTTGTCTACCAGGACGGCGAAACCTGGAAACCGGTCGCCGGCGCCTCGCCGTACGGCACGACCATCGACCGGTACAACCGGGTCACGTTTGAGCCGGTCGAAACGACGGCGCTGCGGATCGAGGCGGAATTGAACCCGCCATGGTCGGCGGGGATTTTGGAGTGGAAGGTGGAGTGAGGTCGTGCTTTTCGCCAAGACAGCAATTCGCACAGGCGATCGCGAGGTCTAGCTGCGGCATCGCTGTCAGCACGCTGAATAGTGCAAGTAGCGACTTCGATCGGCTCCAACGCCAATTCGTCTTGACCAGCGCCTCCTACGGGGGGCAATTGAAGTATGAGCATTATCGAACACAAAGCCCTTCTCCTGCGGGATGAGGCTCGCAACGGCATCCACGAATTGCTGGCTCCCGACGTTTTTCCTATCGAATAAGGCCATGCATTGACGAGGGCGGAGCGAGATCCCGCCGGGCATCAGCGATGGCCGCGGAGGCCCCGATTGCTCGATTACTTTCATCGCGAAGCTCCTTGGGAGCGGTATCGGGCCTATGGTCTTGGTGTGACTTAAGAATGACTGGTGGCACTTACGGGGCGATTGCTGGGCGGTGGTCCGTTCCTGGTGGCTCTCACGACACGGCCGAATTCAGTTCCGGTAGTCCCGCGGAGAACTCCGCGAGGACGGGTTGAATTTCCCGGGAGTTCACCGCCGCGGTGCGGGAATTCTCGAGTTCCAGGTCTGGGGAGTCTTCGTCGGCGAATTGCCTGCAAGCTTCCAGGATCTCATCGAGCGCGGCAAAGAAGGCGTCGACGACTGCCGGGTCGAAGTGCGTCCCGCAACTCTGGCGGATGATCGTCAAGGATCGCTCCAGCGGAAAGGGCGGCTTATAGGGCCGCCGACTGCAGAGTGCGTCGAAGACATCTGCGATGGCCGTGATGCGCCCTTCCAAGGGAATCGCCTCGCCGGCCAACCCCTGGGGATAACCGGTTCCGTCCCATCGTTCGTGGTGGCTGGCGGCGATCGCCGCCGCCATCTGCAGGAGGGGCGAAGATGCCTTGGCCGCAATGTCCAGTCCGGTCAGCGTATGGGAGAGGAACGGTTTTCCCGGATCTTCGCAGCGATCGAAAAGCCGCTCCCCCAGCGCGGAGTGTCGGCGCATCACGTCGATCTCGACTTCGTCCAGCCTGCCCGGTTTGTGCAGCACGGCATCGGGAATCCCCACTTTGCCAATGTCGTGCAGCGGCGCGGCCAATCGAATTCGCTCGACCCGCTCCGCAGAAAGCCCCATGTGCCTGGCGACGATGGCCGCATAGGCGCCGACCCGCCGCACGTGATTGCCGGTGTCCGAATCGCGATACTCGCCCACTTTGGCCAGGCACTCGATCAGTTCGATGTGCGCATGCATCAACTCCGTGGTGCGAACGGCGACCTCCAGTTCGAGATCCCAGGCATAGCGCTTGAGCCAGTCCTGGTGAGCCTTTACCGTCAGCACGTTGCGGATGCGGGCCTGCAATTCCGCGGAGTCGGCCGGCTTGTTGAGGAAGTCGGTCGCGCCGAGTTTCAACGCGTCCATCTTCGTTTGCCGATCGGTCGACGCCGTCAGGATCACCACCGGCAGAGCGACCAAGGTCGCATCGGCGCGGAGTTCGCGAAGGATGTCCAGACCGCTGAGGACCGGCATCATGATATCCAACAGCACCACGTCGGGCCGGGAAGAGCGGATCAAGTCCATCGCCTGCGTGGCGTCGGAGGTTGTGTGGAACTGCTCATAGCCGGCCAGCGTCAACATGCGGCGGACCACCCGGACATTGATCGGCTCATCGTCGATGATCGCGATACGGGGATTGGCCACGACGGATTCGGGCGACGAGTCCTGCAAGACGCTGTCCAGCGGCGGCCTGCTCGTTCCGAAAATCGTCTGGAGGGCCTCCAAGGGCGGCGGCATCGCCTTAGGTTCGCACGAAGCGTTGGCGGGATCGCTCATCGACATCGATAATTCTCCCAGTTTTGTGACCTTTTTGAAGGGGCCTGGTTTGCGATTCGACATAGGGCAATCATCACGAAGCACCGCTCGGCGAGGAGATGGCCCGCCGGCAGAGATCCTCCAGGGTGTGCAGGGCTTGCGGCACTCGGTCGGCACAGGCATTCTTGGCAAGCTGCTCCAAGTCGCCTGAGACGGCCATCAGTTCGGCGAATCCGGCCATTCCGCTCACCCCTTTCAAGCGATGGGAGTGCGAGGCCAACTGGCCGAAGTCCCTCTCGGCGAACGCTCGCCGGATCGAGCGAGCGTATTCCGGCAGATCCTTGAGAAAATCGTCGACGATCTCGCAGAACTCCGGGTCGTCGAGGGGGAGCGAGGAGACGATCGGCGGCTCGCCTTCAGGGATGGCGGGCATCGGATCGGCGGAGGATCCCAACGCCGCCGCCAGGGTTCTCAGCAGCAGATCCTGTTGGATCGGCTTGGAGAGATATCCCGAGCAGCCTGCCTCCAGGCATTTCTCCTCATCGCCCCGCATGGCGTGAGAAGTCAAGGCGAGGATCGGGATTCGCAGACCCGCTTCCCGCAGCGTCCGCGCGGCGGTATAGCCGTCCATGATCGGCATTTGCATGTCCATGAGGATCAGGTCGAAGGCATCGGCGGTCGCCAATTCCACGGCGGACATGCCGTTGTCGCTCTGCACGACCTCGACGCCGGCGCGGCGAAGCACCAGGTCGATCAGCTTACGGTTGGTGGGGCCATCATCGACGACGAGAACCCGTTTTCCCGCCAGGATGCGCTCCGGTTGCTGCGTAGCCGCCTGCAGGGCCTGCGCCTGTTGGGGATGGTCCGACGCCGCGCCAGCGGATTGGCAGACCACCGCGTCGATGGTCGCCGTGAAGACACTTCCCTTTCCCACCTCGCTCTGCACCGTCAGGCTGCCCCCCAGCGCTTCGGCGATGCGGCGACTGATCGCCAGGCCCAAGCCGGTTCCTCCAAAGCGCCGCGTGACCGACGTGTCTGCTTGCGCAAAGGCGTCAAAAATCGCGTCCAGCTTTTCCGGCGAGATTCCGATACCTGAGTCGATTACGTCGAACGCCAGTTTCGGATGACGCTCGCTGCCGGAGGGGCGGACGACGATCCGAACGCTTCCGCTGCTGGTGAATTTGATGGCATTGGACAGCAGGTTCATCAGGAGCTGCTTCAAACGCACCGGATCGGTCGCAACGGCGGAAGGAACTCCGTCGCGGATCTCGCAGCTCAGTTGGATATTCTTTTCTTCCGCGCGAACACGCAGGATCGAGAGGACATCCCGCACGATCGTCGCGGGAAGGCAGGCGACCGATTCGACCTCCATCCGTCCGGATTCGATCTTGGAGAGGTCGAGGATGTCGTTGATCAGTTCCAGAAGGTGCTGGCCACTGGCGTGGATGGTGTCCAGGAAATCCCGGCGCTCTTCCTCGTCCCCGCCGTCCGCCCCTTGTCGCAGCAATTCCGTGAAGCCGAGGATCGCGTTCAAGGGAGTGCGGATTTCGTGACTCATGTTGGCGAGGAATTCGCTCTTGGCACGATTGGCGGCCTCCGTCGCCTGGCAGAGCTTCTCGATCGCCGCACGCTCCTGGGCCTCCAGCAGCCGCCGCTCCTGTTCGGCCATCGCTTCGGCGATCGCTTGCGCATGCGCCGCTTTGAGTGTGTCCTGCTCCGCCGCCAGTTGCCGGATGCCTGCCTGCAACAGCCTGCTTTCGGCTTCGCGTTCGACCAGCCCAGCGGCCAGTTGCCCGCCGAGACGCAAGGCCGGCAGGAATCGCTGCAGGGAATCCCCCTCGTCAGCAGCGGGCGGTAAGATCACTCCCAAAAAACCGCCCCGAGCAAGACCGATCCCCCAAGCCGAATCTTGCCAAGGTCCGCCGGCCAACTCGATCACCGTCGATTCCTGCTCCGCCAGCCGCACATTCAGACGCCGTGCCGCTTCCCGGACTGTCGCGTCCGGCAGGTCGTGGTTCCGGCAAGAGGCGGCAGCCGGCTGCCCGTTCGTGCCGGCTAGAAACACGCAGGAGGGATCCAGCGGCGACAGGAAGTCGGCAAGCAGTCCCAGGCAGCCCGTGTCATCGGCGGGGATGTGCTCGGCCGGAAGCAGCTCATCAATCGACGTCAAAAGGAGGTCCATTTCACGACCCTAAACCTGCAAGATGCTCGCGCTGGACTCGAGTTGACGATCCAAATCACCGGAAAGAACCACGATATCGTCCTTGGTGAATCCCAGGACGCCGATCGTCTCCGCACAGAAGGCGACCAGATTCAGGCCCACCGAACTGATTCCCTTCAGCGTGCAGATGACGTTGGCCACCTCGACACAGCGGACGACCGGCAGCGCCGCTTCTGGAGACTGACTGGAGTCATGGTGGTAACGGATGGCCGCCACCACGGCTTCCGGAAATCGCCACTGCTTGGCCACCAACTCTCCCAGTTCGCGATGGTCGAAACCGAGAATGTCGCGTTCCAGGTTGGATAGCGGGTGTCCCGGGGAGAGGGACTGGATCACGTCACAAAAAGATTCATGAACATACTCATCCTCCAGGACAATTCCGATGTCGTGCAGCAAGCCGGCCAGGAACATGTCCTCGAAATTCGGCATGCGGCAGCGCATGGCAATCATCTTGGCACAGAGACCAACGGCAACCAGATGCCTCCACAGTCCCGCCCGGCTGTAGCCGCCCATCGTCTCCTGGCCCTTGAACAGCTCGCTGACAGCCGCGCTCATCGCCAGATTGCGAATTTGCTGGACTCCCAGATAGGCGATGGCATGCTGCAGATTGTTGATCGGCGTGCGCAGGGCATAGGCGGAGGAATTGACGCACTTGAGCACGCGGACGCACAGCGAGGGATCGGTTTCCATCACCTGTTTCAACTCGGCCGCTCCCGATCGCGGATCCTGGGCAATCTCCATCACGCGGAGCGCCACGTCGGGCAGCGAAGACATGGAATGAATCCGCCGTGCAACGGATTCCAGCGACCGGGTCCGGACCGTGAACGAATTCGTTGCGGATAGCGTTGAGCGAGTCATGTTTTTGAACCGGGGAAACAATGCGCCCCCGTGCTGCCCCGCAACGGAGCCAGAATGCGGTTCGCAAGCAACCAGGCTGCCGGTTTCCGGTCGGCGGGAATCTTGGGGCTCTAAGGGGAAATACGTCGTCCAATGGAAAAGTCAAACCAATTAACCACAGTAAGCCGCCTTTTCCGGTTGCCCCCCCCCGTGTGTCGTGTGCTGCGCCTAGGAAGTTGCGTTCTGAACATCGCTCCTTGCGCGTTTCCGAAGAATGCCGAGCAGAAACCGCAGCCGGAGGACGAAACCGTTGTTGCGCAATCCGAATCACATCCGCGCAGAACAAAAGCGAAACGCAAATCCAAGCTATCGTTTCCGTACAACGGCGCCATCGCCGGAGTGTCGAGTACGCGCTGGAGTCCGACGGGCCCTCGTTGGCGAAGTGATCGTTGCCACCTTTCCTCCACGGCAAGGCAATGGCTTGGTTGCGACGTCTGTCTCTTTCTCGCCGACGCTTATCTGCTTAACCAGGGCGCCGCATTGCAAGGGATCTCCCTTTTCCCAAGAAATGGAACCCACACCAAGCGGAAGGCAGCAGCCGTGCAAGAAGTTCACTCGGGATCAGGTGGGCGGGGATGCCGCTTGTCCTGCGGGGCAATCCTGAAGCCGTTGCTGCTTCCGCTGCCTTGCCTGAATTGCAGTGTTACCGCCTTGGCCAGCCCCCTGACGATTCTGCATTCTCGTCTGATTTCCAGCACCAGTCCCGGCATCCGAGCAGTGTGCCCTTCTGCCCGCCATTTTACACGAATAACCGCAAAGCCTTGCTGACGCAACCTGCGTACCAGAAATCAAAAATCTGTTCGGCACCGCACTTGCATCTCGGCAGCACCTCCGATGCAGCGTTGCAGGCGATTGGTGCGGTTTGCTTGATGAGAAAGCCGCCGTTTCGGCCAAACTCCGGGAGGTTCGGCACCTTCACAAGGCCATAGAGTCTGCAAAAGTTGGTCAGAAGGGCACTGGCAAGTGTGCAAAACGTTCACAGTTCTTCGAAAGGGTTGAGAGATGCGATTTCGGGCAAAGGGCTTTACTTCACTCCTGCTGGCTTGCACGTTTCTGGTCGTCGCCGTATCGGGGGTGATCTTGTTCATGACTCCCAGAGGGAGGGTCGCCAACTGGACCGGCTGGACCTTGCTCGGGCTGGATAAGCATGAGTGGGCTGCACTTCACATCAATACCTGCCTTGTCTTTCTGGCCGTGGCCCTTGGACATCTGCTGCTGAACTGGCGGCTGTTCTGGAGCTACATCCGAGGCGGAACGAGTCGTGTCAATCTCAAGGCGGAGATGGTTGTCGCCGTTCTGGCCACGGCAGCCGTGGTTGCTGGGACTCTCTATGATCTGCCGCCATTTTCTTCCGTGGTTGCTCTGAACGGAAACATCAAGGATTACTGGGATCGGATGACAACGGCGGCACCGGCTCCGCACGCCGACGAATTCACTCTGGAGCGTCTCTCCGAAACGGTCGGGCTTTCTGCCGACGATCTGATTTCTGCTCTCCACAAGGAGGGTATTGCCGCTGCCAATCCCCAAGTAACGCTTGCCTCGTTGTCGCCTTCCAACGGGATCGTGCCAAGAGACATCTATTCCGCAGTGGCGAAGCACTTCCCCGAGGCAGCGAAGAGTATTCCTGCCCAAGGTGGACGGGGTATGGGAAGAGGTCGTGCTGGGGGAAGCGGCTGCTCCGGTGGCAAGTCGGAGTGCGACAACGGCGCAGTTTGCGAGTCGGCACGAACAAGTGAATCGGAACTCGGCCCAGAAAGAGGATGGGGGCGTGGAATGGGTATGGGACGAGGCATGAGAATGGGACGTGGGGGAGGTATGGGAATGGGATGCGGTCAAGGAATGCGAGATCGCTGCGAAGAAGAACAATCGTCTCAGGTAGCCCAGCAAAGCAAGTGAGTCTTTTCAAGCAAGGGCGAGGTTTGTTACCCTTTCGCTGGGCTGGTGAAAAACTCAGGTGTTTTCAACGAGTGATGGTTGCTGTTTTTGTTCCGCTGTGAGGGCGTGGCGGATGCGGCAGGCGGGCGTCGAGTTCCTGCGACGCGGTAACGTGAATGCCTTCGTGCCGCACGGAGTGTTCCGCGGCCCCGGCCACGGCAAGCAACTCGCCCCAGCGACGAATCTGCGGAGCAAACTTGCGCAGCCAGCCCAGCTTCGCTTCGACCTGCTTCGGCCATGCTGGCCGACGAATTCACGCAAGGGTTGTTGCGGCTGGGGATTCTGCACGAGACGACCCTGCCCTATAGCCCCTATCAGAACGGCAAACAGGAATGTTTTTGGGGGCATCTGGAGGGACGGCTGACTTTGTCGCACCGTCGGATTGACCACGTTGCGAGAAGGATCGACAATAGCTGGTTTGGGACATGATGCCACGATGAGGAGACTGGAATGGCCGCTTTTCTCAGCGGACTGCTGTTGCTTGGCGCTGGCTATGTTTTCTATGGGCGGCTGACTCAATCCACGGTGAAGCCCGATCCTGACAGGATCACGCCCGCGGTTGCCCGTGCTGACGGCGTCGACTACGTCGCCATGTCCACGTGGCGGGTGTACCTGGTCCAACTCCTGAACATCGCCGGGCTGGGTCCGGTCTTCGGACCGATCCTGGGTGCCCTGTGGGGGCCCCAGGTGTTCTTGTGGGTCGTGTTCGGCTGCATCCTGGGTGGAGCGGTACACGACTTCCTGATCGGCGCCATGTCGATCCGCAACGATGGCGCCGGACTGCCCGACCTCATCGGCCACTACCTGGGTACGGCCGCCAGGCACGTCTCGACGTTCTTCATCCTTCTGCTCATGCTGCTGGTGGGAACGGTCTTCGTGAAAGGGCCGGCACTGCTGGTGGTCGAACTCCTCCCGGCGGAGACCGTCGGCGCGTGGTTCGGTCCCGCCGCAGCCTCGTGGCTCCAGTCTTCCGTGTTCGGGCTGTCCGCATGGCTGTGGGTGGTCATGTTGGTAATCTACGTCTACTACGTCTTCGCCACATTGCTCGCCATCGATACCATCATCGGGCGTTTCTACCCGTTCTTCGCTCTGGCGCTGCTGGTCATGGTCGCGGGGCTTGGATTCGCCCTGCTCACGGGCGGGATCCCGGTGCCTTCCTTCACGCTCGCCAATTTGCACCCCAAGCACCTGCCAGCCTGGCCGCTGATTTTCATCACCGTCAGTTGCGGGGCGGTAAGCGGCTTCCATGCCACCCAAAGCCCCCTGATGGCACGGTGTCTCAAAAGCGAGAAACATATGCGTCTGGTGTTCTACGGGGCGATGATTTCTGAAGGCGTGATCGCGCTCGTCTGGTCTGCAGCCGCCTTGGGCTTCCACGGTGGCAGCGAGGGGCTTGCGGCGGCTCTCGCCGCCGGCGGCCCCGGTGGAGT
The DNA here is from genome assembly GCA_012728855.1 of Rhodopirellula sp. Taxonomy (GTDB): domain Bacteria; phylum Planctomycetota; class Planctomycetia; order Pirellulales; family Thermoguttaceae; genus JABWBD01. The sequence continues at coordinate 44,028 of JAAYEH010000310.1, forward strand.
GGTCCACGACACCTGCTTCGCGACGATGGGAGTGGCCGGCGGAATTCTCGCCGTTCTGGGTGTGGTGGTGCTGCCGATTACTTCCGGCGATACGGCCTTCCGGGTCGGCCGGCTGATTCTCGCCGACTATTTTCGCGTTCCCCAAGGACGGATCGGCAACCGCTACAAGCTGGCCATTCCCCTGTTCGCACTATCGCTGGCGCTGAACTTCGTGGACTTCGCCATCATCTGGCGGTACTTCGGCTGGGCCAATCAGACTCTGGCTGCCGTGGCCCTTTGGTGCGGGGCGGTCTTTCTTGCCCGGCGGCGAAGCCGTTGGTGGCTCGCCTTCGGTCCGGCCGTGTTCATGACCATCGTCACCACCACCTATATCCTGGTCGAGGACGTGGGTTTCGGACTGAACCCGCGGCTAGGCACAATCATCGGCATCGTTGCCGGCGTTGCGTCGGCCGCGTATTTCCTTTGGATGCTCCCCAGGCTGGCGCCCGAAGAAGACAAGCCGGCGATTACCGGCAGACCTACTGATGCGGAACGATCCGCAGACTCCCTCGCCTGCTAGAACGGATGGACATGACCAGGCTCGACAAAGCTAAGATCGGGATGCTTCTTTCGGGGCGTCGTGCGGCCGAGATGATTCTGTCCAGCATGAAAAAAAGGGTAACCAGAGAGCGGTGGCTGCTATGAAACGTCACGTTTTCGGTCCGGTGCCTTCGGAAATCCATCGCTAGCATGGCCGGCAACCTGGCCTTCATCGAAGCCGACGGCTCCCGGCGACCAGGGCATGAGGTCTTCAACGAGTTCTGATCTGACAACCCAGCGTGGAGGAAGCAACCGATGAAATGGATGGTCTTGCTCTTGGGTTCGTCCGCCGCGTGTCTGGCTGCGGAGCCGTACGCGACGGTTCCGGCCGATCATGGCAGCGGCAGTCCGGCGACGTTGCGGGCGGCGATACGCGACTTGATCAGCGATTTTGGGCCAGAGTATCCGGCGGGAGAGGAATATCTGCGCCGGCTGGACGCGATCGAGCAGCAGATGGCTTCGGGGTCGGACGCCGCACGTGCGGCGTTCGAGCAACTGCAGCGCGCGGCGTTGCTTGCCAACCCGCTGATCCGGGCGCAGCCGATCCTGTTCGTGGTGCGAGAGCAGTATCTGCCGGACCATCACAACACGGAGACGATCTTCCACACGGGCGAACCGAACTGCGGCAAATATCGGCCCGGCGGCGCACTGAAGATTCTGGACCCGGTTACAGGGCAGACTTCTGTGCTGCTCGATCCTGGTCCCGAAGGCCTGGTGCGCGACCCGGAAGTGCATTTCGACGGGCGCAAGGTCATCTTTTCGATGCGCAAGGCGCGAGACGAGAACTACTCGATTTACGAATTGGAGGTGGATCCGCAAAAGGGCTGGGCGGCCGTGCCGGGCAGTCTGCGGCGGCTGACGAACGAGCGGGACGCGACGGACATCGATCCGGTCTATCTGCCCGATGGGAAAATCATCTTCTCCAGCACCCGCGAGCCGAAATACTGCCACTGCAACATGCACATCATGGCGAACCTCCACCGGATGGACGGGGACGGTGCCAACATTCACCAGATCGGCAACAGCACGCTGTTCGAGGGACACCCCAGCTTGCTGCCGGACGGGCGGATTTTGTATTACCGCTGGGAATACGTGGATCGCAATTTCGGCGACGCGCAGGGACTGTGGACGGTGAACCCGGACGGGACCGCCCACGCCCTCTACTGGGCCAACAACATGGCCAGTCCCCCCGCCGTGTTCGACGGGCGCGCCGTCCCCGGCACGGACCAGGTCGTCTGCACCTTTGGCTCGTGCCATGACCGCCCGTGGGGCGCGCCGGCCATCGTGGACCGGAGCAAGGGCCTGGACAGCGAGGAAGCGGTGGTGCGGATCTGGCCGGAAAGCGCCCGGTCGCTGGTCCGGAATGTCGAGGCGTTCATCTGCGATCACTTCGTGCCGTTGAGGTCGCGTTACGAGGATCCGTTCCCGCTGGCGGATCCGCGCACCGGGAAGGGCGGAAAGTACTTCCTGGTGTCGCGCAACGTCAATGCCTTGCCCGCCGACAAGTTGATTCGGTACTCGCCCGATCTGAACGAACTGGTGATGGGGCTGTATCTGGTCGACGTGTTCGGTAACGAGATCCTGCTGCACCGCGAGAAGCCGGGATGTTTCGACCCGATGCCGCTGGCCGCGCATCCCCGTCCGCCACTGATCCCCCAGCGGCGCGATCACACCAGCGGCATGGGCCGGATGTACGTGTCCGATGTGTATCAGGGCACCCACATGCAGGACGTCCACCGTGGCGACGTGGCCAGCTTGCGCGTCGTGGAGTCGGTGGAGAAACGGGTTTGGACCGACCCACTCTGGCGCTGTGCCCAGTTCGCTCAGGGAGCGCACATCGGCAATACGCTCAACCGCCCGGCGATTTCGTGGGCCGGGTTCGAGGTGAAGCGGATTCTGGGAACGGTGCCGGTCGAGGCGGACGGTTCGGCGAGTTTCGAGGTTCCGCCGCAGCGGTTCGTTTATTTCCAATTGCTCGACCGCGACGGGATGATGATTTCCACCATGCGTTCCGGCGCGCAAGTCCAACCGGGTGAGACGCAGTCCTGCATCGGCTGCCATGAGCACCGGCTGACGATGCAACCCCCGCCGGTAAGCTCGCTGGCTCTTCGGCGTCCGGCAAGCAAACTGGCCGGCTGGCACGGGCCGGTTCGTTCCTTCGGTTACCTACAAGAGGTCCAGCCGATCTGGGACCAGCATTGCGTGCGCTGCCACGATTTCGGCCAGGAGGCTGAGGCGAAACTGGTGCTGGCAGGCGACAAGGAATTGGTGTTCAACGCGTCGTACGTCGAGCTGTTTCAGAATTGGGGGCGGGAAAGCGCTTGGCTCAACACGGCCGGGCTAGGGCTGGCGCCGATCAAGCCCGCATACGCCACGGGGGCGCATCGCAGCCGGCTGATCGAACTGCTCCGGCACGGCCACTACGAGGTCCGCCTGTCGCCGGAGGAGATGGACCGCATCGTGACGTGGATCGACCTCGGCGGGCCGTACTACCCGGACTATGCCTGCGCGCATCCCAACCACGTGGCCGGCCGCGCGCCGATTTCGATCGCCCAGTTGAACCGGCTGGCGGCGTTGACCGGCCTGCCGCTGAGTGACGGCCAGGGGAATCCGGGCTTCGCGGCTCATCGGCTGTGGCTCTCGTTTGACCGGCCGGAGGTGAGCCCCTGTCTGCGGAAACTCGACCAAGCCGGCGACGCGTATCGCGAGGCGCTGGCGATCATCCGGGCCGGACAGGAGGAATTGCAGAAGAACCCGGAAGCCGACCAGCCGGGTTTTCGTCCCTGCGAAGAGCATCAAATACGGGAGGCGAAGTACCAGGCTTTGCGCGAGCGCGAAGCCAGCCGCCGCCAGGCCCTCTCGGATGGACGGAAGGTTTTTGATCCCGACATCGGAGTTGAGAGATGAAGAACATGAACCCCATCCTCACACTCCTCGCCGCCCTGCTGCTGGCCCAGGCGGCGGCGCAGGCGCAATTCGGGGTCAATGCTGCCTCCCGGACTCCCGGCGCACCTGATAACCTTGCTCCTAAGCCGTGGTGGCATCACTACACCCCGGTCGCCACCGTCCGTTTGGGCGCGCCGTCTCTGGACGCGATCCAAGCCGGAGCGGCGCGTGGCATCGGCACGCTGGGCTGGTATGGCTTCTGGTTTCTCGATGCCCAGGAGCAAGCCGGACACCTCAACCACGGCACCGAAAAGCTCCGGCAAGCCGCCGTCAAACGTATCGTCTATTACGACGTCGGCGAGGTTGGCGACTACGCAGCGTTCTTCACCGCTGACGGGCGAATGACGCACAACGGCTGGTCGCTGCCGTGGTGGAAGGGGGGCAAGCCGCTCACGGCACGCTGGTTCGGGCTGGAGGCGTTCATGGACAACGTGCCGTGGGCGCCGCTGCCCAGCGCGAAGGCATACGGACTGCCGCCGTTTACGACCCCGGACGGCAACCCGGCCGCCGATTTCTACTCGGTGCTCACCAGGCGCGGCCTCGATGGCGAGTGGAGCTACGACTATTCCAGCAATCCCGGCATCACCGACGACGTCGCCGGGCGCAGCGGGCTGGCAAAACTCAGCGAAAGGCAGACCAACCGTCCTGACGTCCAGGGCAAGAGCGGATGGCAGACCGTTCGCCTCGTGCATCTCGATTATGCCAATCCCCAGATGCGCGACTACCTCTGCCGCGAGATCGAGCGCATCATCCCCAGGCTGTGCCCCGACGGCATCCACGCCGACAATCTTGGCGACACCAACCTTGGCCACGCCAACACCTCCGCGTTCGGCCTCTGGTCGTTGCACACCTTCCGCGACTACCTGCGGCGTCACTTCCCGCCCGCGGAACTGGAGCGGATGGGCATCGGCGATCCCGCGACCTTCGACCTGCCCGCCTACATCCGCGACAAGCCATTCGAGACGCGCGGCAAGCGATGGCACATCCTGAACCCGAAGTGGACCGAGGATCCCGTCTGGCTTTGCTATCTCATTCACAAAGTCGAGACTGCCCAGGCCTATCACCGCGCCTTCTACGCCGCCGCCAAGGAGGCTGCCCGGCGGGAGCAGCTCGACTGCGCCGTGTTCGGCAACACGATCCCGTTCCCCATGGGCGGCGCGCTCATGAAGGGCGCCTGTGACATCGCGCATTTCGAGTGGAGCACGGTCCACGGTCACTGGGGGATGAAGCCGATGGGCCTGCCGCCCGACGGCCGCGCCGGTTACGTCACCCGGCTCGGCGCCGCCATCTCCGACGCGCCGTTCTGCTGGCCCAGCATCTACGTCAACAAGGACAAGTCCGGCGCGGGTCACGAAAACCTGCACAAGGTTCTCGCCTTCGACTGCCTCGCCAACCGCGGACTGCTGGACTTCGGCCATTGGTATCTCGACGGCTACTCGCCCGGCACACCGCAGAGCGCCGGCTTTGTGAACCGCTTCATCCGCGCCCACGCACCGCGTCTGAGCCAGCGCCGCTATCTCGCCGACATCGCGGTCGTCCACTCCGCCTGGTCGGAGATCGCCTCGATGAATGTCTTCAACCCCGTGATGGACGGGTTCGTGGACGAATACTCCGGCTGGTGCGACTTCCTCGGCAGGACACACCGCCAGTGGGACGTGGTGCTTCAGCAGGATCTGACCGCCGAACACCTCGCGCCCTATCCCATCACCGTTCTGCCATCCGTGACGGTGCTCACCGACGCCGACCTCCGTGCGCTGCGCCGGTACGTTGAGGCCGGCGGCCGTGTCGTCGCCACCGGCCAGACCGGCACGCGTTTCGGCCCGGAGCGATACCTCGCACCGCGCGAGAACCGATTCTCGTTGGCCGGCGCGCGGATCGTCCCGGACAAACCCGGGGTCGCCTACTGGCGCAACGAGCGCGACCCTGTCGCTGCCAAACGCATGGCGGAGCTGCTCGACTGGCCGGATTTCCATCCGCGCCTCGCGACCGATGCACCCGCCACCGTCGGTGTCAATCTCAACCTCGGCACCGGCGAAGCCGGCCCGCTGCTCACCCTCGACCTCAACAACTATGACCTCGACGTCGAAACCGACACCGTCCACCCTGCGCCGGCCATCACGACGACGATCCGTCTGCCCGACGAATGGCGCTGCCGCGAACTGCAGGCGAGTTACGTTACGCCGGAGATGAAAGACGGCGCCCTGCCCGCTCCACTCGCGGGTGACGCCGCAAGCGTTGACCACCAACACGGAACGCTGCGGCTGCAAACCCCAGCGTTCGACACCTGCCTTATCGTCTTCCTCCGCCTCAGGTAAGGCACGCAAAGATGGAGAACACCAACCATCCCAAAAGCGACGATCACGCCCTTTTCGCCGCCGGCCGGGTGGCTCTTCTCCCCCGGATCCGAACGATCGCGCGGAGGTTCGACGCCAGGAAACGCGTCGTTACCCTTCTCACCGCCCTGCTGTTCGCACCGCTGGCCGCTCTGCACGGCGCGCCGAGCCATTCGGCGTTGCTGGGCAGCCTCCAGGCGAGCGCGATCCGGTGGATTGGGTAAATCCATTCATCGGCACGCAATCGGCGCGCTGGTTTTTCTTCACTCCGGCCGCCGCGCCTTTCGGCCTCGTGAGGCTTGCGCCGGACACGACAGGCTTCGGCGGTTGCCGCGAACATTCTGTACCCTTTGAAACGTCCGGTCGGCCCTGGCCTTCCACGCCCTTTTTGAGAAAAAGCTCGGCGAAAGCCAAGGCCGCGGGATGAGATCAGGTGTTCAACTGCCAGATCGAGTAGTTCAGGGCACCGGCAAACGTGACCCAGGCCAAATACGGCACAAGAAGGAGACCAGCAAGCACGGATTGCCTCCAGAACGCCACCAAGGTCACGACGATGGCGACCCAAAGTAGGATGATGTTGGCGAAGCCAAGGCCGGGATTCCGCAAGCCAAAAAACAACCACGACCATGCGACGTTGAAAGCAAGCTGAACAAGGAAAAGCAGCAGCGGCACTTGGGCACCAGGCCATCCTTTCTGTCGCCACACCAGCCAGGCGGCCACCGCCATATCGACATAGAGTACAGTCCACACGGGACCGAAGATCCAATTCGGTGGCGTCCACGACGGCTTTGCCAGGGCAGTGTACCAACTTCCGATCTGGGGAACGGTCGCAGCACTTCCCGCCGCGGCAGCCCCAAGGCACAGGACAACGAGAATCACAAGACCAATAATCTGCTTCGTGTGGCCCATGGGATCATTCATGCATAGGAAAGAGCGGGTCGGAGTTCTCGGCGATATCTTCGATGATCTTCCATTCGTTCTCGTTGAGCGGCACTAAAGCTCCCGCGTGGGCCAGTTTCACCGCCAGATCGAATAGCTCCCAGTGACCCGGTGGAATCAAGGCGGTGACCGGCAGGTGCAGGGTGAACCGCAGTCCCAACGCGGCTTTGTCGATTTCATCGAACGGCTCATACCACGCCTTCTCCCAAGGCCGCTCACTCTCCTTCATGCCCTTGGGCCAGTTCCCGTGAGCCATAGCCTTGAGGGCAAGGATGCCCATGTCAGATTCCTTCGCCCGCTCGTAGACCGTCGGCCCGAACTTGCCCTTGATCCAGGCGGTAAAGCTGAGGGGGAAGAGAACGGAATCAAAGTCGAAGTGGTCCAGGGCGACGTGGGCGGCCTCCTCGCTGTGGGCCGAGAAGCCGATGTAGCGGATCCTCCCGTCCTTCTGGGCCTTCAAAAAGGTCTCCATCGCACCGCCAGGGCCGAATGCCTCCTTGACCTCTTCCACATCCGTGAGAGCATGAAGTTGGTACAGGTCGAAATGATCGGTCTGAAGCAATTGGAGGGATTCGTCCAGTTCCTTCTTGGAACCGGCAGCATCCCGTTCGAGAGTCTTGCAGGCCAGGAAGCACTTCTGGCGGTATGGCTTCAGGGCCGGGCCAAGTTGCTCGTATCTGTCTATTATTCTGCCCGAAGCAGGGACGGATCGCCAGCGGGGCCGCGAGTGTGATTGAGGGGCATTGGAAAGGCTGCGGGCGAATA